>CAZTDF010000138.1:0-12678 GCA_964612465.1 uncultured Pirellulales bacterium | reverse complement strand
ATAAAAGCGAAGCCCCATGTCTTTGCGTCTCCCATCGCACCGCCGAGGAACGGCCCGACGATGCCGCCGACGCCGTACGCCATAAAGACCCATGGATAGTTGACGCCGACGTTTTTATTGCCGAAGAAATCGGCCGTCGCAGTGGGAAACAACGCGAAGTTCCCGCCGAAGTTGAAACCAATCACCGCCGCACCGATGTAGAGGCCAATTTCTTTGCCCCCGATGAAATAGAACACAATCATCATGACGCCCTGGATTGCACTCATCAGAACTATGGCATTTTTTCGCCCGGTTTTTTCCGATACCGTGCCCCAGATGATTCGTCCAAGCCCGTTGAACAGGGCATAGAATAATCCCATCGCCGTTCCGGTCATGACGTTGGCTTTGGTCAGCTCGATTCCGTTGGCGGTCAGTGCATCGATACCGAAGAGCTTTATGATCCCGATGACCATCAGTCCGGCCAATGCTCCGACCGTAAACGTCAGGAAAAGCACCCAGTACTGGTATGTCCGGACCATTTTTCCGACGGTGAAATTTGTGCCGCCCGCGCTAGCGGCACCGGTTGTCGGCGGCGTCCAGCCTGCCGGCAGCCAGCCCTCGGGCGGATTAATGGTTACAAGAGAACCAATCCCTACGAGCACGGCAAAAAGTACGCCGTATAATTTGAAGACGGCACTGACGCTCCAACCGGCGCCGTATAGACCGGTCCAGCCGGGGGTCAGGTCGACAGGGCCGAACTGAAAGCCGCTCGTCAGCTTGATCCATATAAGTGCGCCAAAACCGAAGCCGGCTACGGCCAGGCCCGTGATCATACCCTTCTTGTCGGGGAACCATTTCACGAGTGCTGCGATGGGGCAAACATAAGCAAGCCCGATTCCGGCACCGCCCAGCAGACCGACGCCGATGAGAATGCCGGCGAAACTGCTGCCCGAAAAGCCCGCTATCAGATAGCCGACACCAAGTACGATTCCGCCTGTCATCGCGACGATTCGAGGCCCGGCCTTTTTCTGCCATTTGCCTGCGATTAAAGCCATAACGACCGCAAAGGTCGCCAGGCCCACGCAGAAGACAAGCTGAGTTTGCAGTTTCGTAAAACTGAACGGGTCTTCCGTCAGCTTTTTCGTGAATGCCGACCAAGCGTAAATCGCTCCAAGGCACAATTGGATCAGGATTCCACCAATCACCACCAGCCACCGATTCATTACCTTTTGCCCGGCCATAATCTTCCTTTCAATAAAATAGGCCGGATGCGCAAGATTGTGCGCATCCGGCTCTCAGTCCTTTTCGAGAAGGGATTTACTCGCCTCGGCCTTTAATCAGGGCCTCGACCACATGCGGGTCGGCCAGCGTCGTAATATCTCCCAGGTTGTCTGTATTCTTCTCGGCGATTTTACGCAGGATACGCCGCATAATCTTGCCGGAACGCGTCTTCGGAAGAGCCGGTGCGAACTGAATCGCTTCGGGTGCTGCGATCGGGCCAATCTCCTTTCGCACGTGCATTATAAGCTCCTTCTTCAGTTCGTCGCTTTCCTCGACACCGCCGACAAGTGTTACGAAGGCATACAAACCCTGCCCCTTGATTTCGTGGGGGATGGGCGTAACCGCGGCTTCGGCAACTTTATCGTGGCTGACAAGGGCGCTTTCGACCTCGGCGGTACCGATACGGTGGCCGGATACATTCACAACGTCGTCGATTCTGCCCATGAGCCAGAAATCGCCGTCCTGGTCGACCCGGCAGCCATCGCCGGCAAAGTAGATGTTGTCGTACATGGTGAAATATGTATCTACAAATCTGTCGTGGTCGCCCCACATGGTTCGCATCATACCGGGCCAGGGTTTACGGATGCACAGCTTGCCGCCTTCGTTTGCATCGCACTGGCTGCCATCGTCCCGCAGGACCACCGGATCGACGCCGAAGAAAGGCCGGCTGGCGCTGCCCGGTTTTAGCGTGTGAGCGCCCGGCATTGGTGTAATCATAAATCCGCCGGTCTCCGTTTGCCACCATGTATCGACGATGGGGCATTTTTTTCGGCCGATTTTTTCGTAATACCACATCCATGCTTCCGGGTTGATCGGCTCGCCTACTGTTCCGAGAATTCTCATCGTGTCCAGCTTATATTTCGCGGGCCATTCGTCGCCGAGACGCATCAGTGCCCGAATTGCTGTCGGTGCCGTATAGAAAACTGTCACGCCGAATTTGTCGCAAATCTGCCAGAACCGGCCGGCGTCCGGATAGGTGGGAACTCCCTCGAACATCAGCGATGTGCCGCCGTTCGCCAACGGGCCGTAGACAATATAGCTGTGTCCCGTGACCCAGCCGATATCGGCGGTGCACCAGTAAATATCATCTTCATGAATGTTGAAGATGATTTTGTGAGTCAGCGTGATGTGCATCAGGTAACCGCCTGTTGTGTGGACGACGCCCTTGGGTTTGCCGGTCGAGCCGGATGTGTACAGGATAAACAACGGATCGTCGGAATTCATCGGTTCGGCTTCGCATTCTTCCGCCGCCCCGGCCATCTCATCGTGATACCATTCATCCCTGCCGTCTTTCATTTCGCAAGGCTCGTTATTGACTTTGACCACGATTACGTTTTCGATTGTCGGTGTGCCCTCTAATGCAACATCGGCGATTTGCTTAAGTTTGATGTGTTTTCCGGCACGCAGCGAAACATTGGATGTAATGAGCATTTTGCAGTCGGAATCGTTAACGCGGCCCTGTATGGCGTCCGAGCTGAATCCGCCGAATATCACTGAATGAATCGCACCGATACGGGCACATGCCAGCATGACTATGGTCAGTTCCGGCACCATCGGAAGGTATATCGCCACGCGGTCGCTTTTCTTTATACCCTTCGACTTCAGGACGTTAGCGAACTTGCAGACTTCCTTGTGAAGCTCTTCGTAAGTGAACTTTTTCACGGCGTCTTCGGCTTCACCCTGCCAAATCAGCGCGGTTTTCTTAGCGGTCGGCGTTCCGAGATGGCGGTCGAGGCAGTTATATGCAACGTTCAGCTCACCGTCTGCGAACCATGTGTGCTCGATCTCCCGGCCCTTTGTGTCCCACGTGTATTCCAGAGATTTTGTTGGTTTCTTAACCCAATGCAGGCTATTTGCCTGTTCAAGCCAGAAGTTGTCAGGATCGTCGATAGACTTTTCCCACATTTCCTGGTACTGCTCCATGCTGTTGACATAAGCATTGGCTTTTATATGCTCTATCGGCGGAAATGTTCGATCCTCGATCATTAGAGAGTCAATTGCTTTTTCTTGTCCCATGGATTCTCCTTTACGTAATTTAATATTATTGTGCTTTAATTGCCTTTTTTTATGCTCTTTAGCGCATTATTTATATAGTAATCTCTATGCTCTATGCTTGATTTTAATAGATATCCTCACTATCCTCTTGATTATAGATAGGATTAAATTGAGAATCTATCTGAATTTCCTAAACTTGTCAACCTTAAAAAAGCTGCTTTTCAGAATTTGTAAATAAGGGCTGTTTGTAATCGCAGGCTATCGGCGTCGCCGGGTCCACGGTATTCAGTCCGCCAGTGTGAGATTTCGAAGGCAACATCAGTTTGCTTGTTAAGGGAACAATATACGTTCCCGAACACAGAACGGTTTAAAGTCCGATTGCCATCGTTGACATTACTGCGGTCCACATCGTCCATGGCAAAACCTACATTGAACCGCTTATTATCCCACGGCCCCAGACCTGCAGCAATCCAGCCGCCTTTGCTGCCGATTTCTTCGTAATGGTTCGGCTTGGTTATATCGGTAATTACGCCCTGGCCTATCCCACCAAGGTATGCGTCCAGATTTTCGCCGGTGAACAATTCGGCCTTGAGTTGTACCTTGCTGCAGATTGGTTGAGTGTAATCCAGGTTCACAGACCACGTCATGAATTCTTTCTCCCGACCGCTGACTGTAATATCATACTCTTCCTCGCCCCAGTGCCCGGACAGACCTATTGTAGCTTCTTGTGCTCCTAACATGGGAAGCGTCATGCTGGCCCTGCCCTGAAAAGTGGGAAAACCGGCATCTTCGCCTGAATCGGTCGTTCCTTCCATATAGATATTATCCCTGCCGATTGTCCTGGTCAAAGCGCCTTCCAGCTTTAAAAAACCGCCCGTCACAAAGCCTAATTCTTTGGTCAGCCTAATTTGTGGACGACGGTAGCCAATGTTACCAGTCCACCAGCCGACGCTGTAGTTTAATGTAGAGGGGAATAATGGGCTGATTACGTCCGATGTCTGGCCGGCGATAATATTGAACCGAGACTCGGGCCAGTCCAGCTTCATGTAGGCGTGGCGCATCATCAGATGGGATTTATTCTCGTTACTGCCGCCATAGAAGTCCACTTCGGCCCGTCCGCTTGTCTTTATGGTGCCGTCGTCAGGCCCGTTGATTTTCACCCCGAAACGGCTCTGGTTGGCTGTCATGTTGAACTGGTCGTCGTCTTTATTATTGTTCTCCTGTTCGACCCACTGGGCATAATTACCGTTATTAATCCGAGAAGAGTCGTAAGCGGCGTCGAGTTTCAGATACCCGTAGAGTTGGATATCCAGGTCCGACCAGACTATCTTCGGGCTCTGCGATCCGGTCGCCTCGGCTTGCGGAATGACGATTTTCCTGAGCTCTTCCATATCCTTGTCAAGTTTCTCGACTTTCCGCTTTAGTTCGGCATTTTCCCTGGCCAAATCCTCGCTATCGGCCGCCAGGCAGGTTGTCCCGATGCTTGTCAACAGGACCAGACTCAACAAAACTTGCAGATTCCTCATTGTAAATCCCTTTCTTTCCTGATTTCCCTTTGTGTTGTTTCGCCAATGCTGTAAATAAATGCGATATTCAGCAGACCGGCAACAATAAGTGGCACGTCTTTCTTCGTGGTCTTTTTTTACGAATTCTGTATTCTTTTTCTAAGCATCCTTTGTACAAAGGTCGGTATTATACGGATATGGCAGGCGAGGTCAACAATATTCCTGCAGAATTCCGGCCGGCGGTTCCGAGAATGCTCCGCGGCGGCATTTTTTTGCTTCGGATGTTCTTTCCTATACAATGCTACCCATTGACATCGATTCCCGCGGCCAGCTTTGCGGATTCGACGGTATTGTAGAGCAGCATCGTTATTGTCATGGGGCCTACGCCGCCCGGAACCGGGGTGATCAGCGAGGCTTTTTCCCTGACTGCCTCGAAATCCACGTCGCCGACGAGGCGGTAGCCTCTTTTTTTGGTCGAATCTTCGACGCGGTTGATGCCGACATCAATCACCACCGCTCCTTCTTTGACCATATCTGCGGTAACGGTATTGGGCCGGCCGGCCGCGGCGATGAGAATATCCGCTCGTTTCGTATGAGAGCTGAGGTCTTTCGTCCGGGTGTGGCAAACGGTCACAGTGGCGTTTGCATTGGGCTTTTTCTGGATGAGCATGTTTGCCAGCGGCTTGCCGACAAGGTTGCTTCGCCCGACGATTACGACTTCGGCGCCCTCGATTTTTACGCCGTTGCGAATCAATAACTGAACAATTCCGTGCGGCGTGCAGGGCATAAACGCCTTTTCGCCCACAACCATCTTGCCGACGTTCACCGGGTGAAATCCATCGACGTCTTTGGCCGGATCGATCACGAGCAGAACTTCCGATTCATCGAGACCTTCCGGCAGGGGCAGTTGGACCAGTATCCCGTTGATTTTTGGGTCATTATTCATTTTCTCGACCAGAGCAATTAACTCGGCCTGCGGAGCATCGGCGGGCAGGCGTTTGTTGTCGGAGTATATCCCCATATCATCGCAGGCTCGTTCTTTACCTGTTACGTAGGATAGTGAAGCGGGATCTTCGCCGACCAGGATAACGCCGAGGCCGGGAATAATATTCTTCTGCTTCAGCTTGGCGACTTCAGCTTTGAGTTCCGCCCGCATTTCCGCGGCGATTTGTTTGCCGTCTATGATTTGTGCTGTCATCGATTTCTCCTGAACATCTAAGCGACTTGTCATTAAAACAGGCCTTGCACTTTTCCCGTATCGACGTCGACGTCAATACGGCGGAAAGCCGGGTTGGACGCTGTGCCCGGCATAAGCTTAATATCTCCGGCGACCGGCACGATAAATCCGGCGCCTTTATAAACCAGAACGTCGCTAATGGGAAGCTCCCAGCCGGTCGGCCTGCCCTTGAGGTTCGGGTCGTGCGACAGGCTCAGATGCGTCTTGACCATGCAGGTCCCGAGGTCTTTGGCCGCCGGGTCGGCCTCAAGGAAGCGGACTTTCGCACGGGCCTGGTCCGTGTATGTAACGCCGCTCGCGCCATATACTTCTTTGGCGATTCGTTCGATGCGTGTTCCGAGCGGCGTATTCGAATCGTAGAGAAATTCGAAATTATTTTCCTGCTCACAGGCCGCAATCACCATCTCAGCCAGCTTGATGGCTCCTTCGCCACCCTTGAGCCAATGCTTCGAGACCGCCGCTAAAGCACCGTTTTGTTCGGCTACTTTTCGGACATGCTCAGTTTCGGCCGGTTTATCGGTTTGGAAGTGGTTGACGCAGACGACGGGCTGAACTCCGCTTTTCTTCACCGTTTCGATATGGGCGATGAGATTTTCGCATCCTTTTTCGAGAAGTTCGAGGTTTTCGGTGGTATATTCCTCGCTCAGCGGTATTCCGGGTTTGACCACGGGGCCTCCGCCATGCATCTTCAGGGCCCGGATGGTTGCGACGATGACGACGGCGTCGGGTTTTAGGCCCGATATGCGGCACTTCAAGTTCCAGAATTTCTCGAAGCCGATATCGGCGCCGAAGCCGCTCTCGGTTACGTGGTATTCTCCTAATTTCGTTCCGATCATGTCGGCGATGACCGAGCTTTGCCCGATTGCGATATTCGCGAACGGCCCCGCGTGGACAAATACAGGTTGGCCCTCGATGGTCTGCAGCAGAGTCGGGTGTATCGCTTCGGCCATCCATGCGGTCATCGCGCCGTCAACCTCGAGGTCGGCGGTCGTTACTTCATTGCCCTTTTTGTCGTAGGCCAGCACGATTTTGGCTATACGCTGACGCATGTCTTTGAGATCCTTGGCGACCGAAAGTATTGCCATGACCTCGCTTGAGGCGGCAATCTGGAAGCCTGAATCCATCTCGAAGCCGTCCATTTTTCCGCCCCGGCCGATCCTCATATTGCGAAGAGACTGTGCGCAGAAGTCCATAGCCCATTTGAAATGAATCCGTTCGGGATCGATATCTATCCGCGTCAGCTTGCTTTTCGCCAGCCGGGCGTCATCGTAGTTTCTCTCGTGCTGCATTCGCGAGGTCAGGGCGACCATGGCGAGATTGTGGGCGTTCGTGATATGGTCGATATCGCCGGTAAGGCGAATGGACAGGGGTGTCAGAGGGATACATTGTGCCAGACCACCGCCGGCGGCCGAGCCTTTGATATTGAATGTCGGGCCGCTGCTGGGCTGGCGGATTGCCCCGATTGCTCGCTTGTCCAGCTTGCCCAGGCCCTCAAGCAGGCCCATCGTAGTGGTCGTCTTTCCTTCGCCGAGCGGCGTCGGTGTTATGGCCGTAACATCTATATACTTTGCCGTCGGGGCGTCCGCAAGCCGGGCAAGGGCTTTTTGATAGTCAACTTTGACTAATGTGCGATCCCTCGGGATCAATTCATCTTTCTGCAGGCCCATCTCCTCGGCGAGCCAGCGGATGGGTTTCATGTTCTTCTCGGCGGCTTCTGCTATCTGCCAGTGTGTCATTCTTGTTGGGTCGAGATTCATCTACATGCCCTGTAATTCATGTCCTAAAAATAAGGTGAGCCGGGCCCAGTCCGTCAACTCCGAAATAAGCAATGTAGGCCTGACGGGCATAAAAAGCTTACGGTCCATACTCACCATTCGGCACCTTAATTGATGCTCATAATGGGCTGTTATTGTACAAAAGCCACAGAACTATGCAAGAACAGAACTATTTTTTGTGTTTTGCTGTTTCTCGCCGACGAATGTGGCCGTGTCGAGGCCGGTTTCGTTTGTCCAGGACAAGTTCGGATTTTACAAATTGGCAGGTGTAACTGGAATCTCGTTACTTTTGCTTCCGGCTAAAGTCGTCATAACAGCCAAGTATCCGTTCTGAAGTACTTGAATCGTCTAAAAGCGTTTTATTTTCTTTACTAATACCGCTGAAAGTTGAAAGGATGTACTCCACATCAGTACGTTTGATTCCATAAAGAAGAAAGAAGGCTGCATTAAGCTGGGCCTGTAAGTCGAGTCGTTCCGCCGGATCCCATTTGTGAACGCGAGGTTTGAAACCGGCAGCCTCAGCCAGTGGAATCATATCGTTACTCGTGCAGGTCAGTTTCAGAACGAGATCCGAAATCCATTTCTCGAACGTCTGTCTCTTATTCCACGGGCATTTCTGTTTATAGATTTCGGGATGGAAAGTCGGTATTTGACTAATAATAAAATAGCTTAGGTTTATGCCACCAATTTTTTGGCGGCAAATATAGTCATAAGCGAAAGAATTAAGATTTCCGAGTAAACAAGCAGTGAGCCGAACGCTAATATCCGTACCGGTGAAAATTAGAGGTGAAGAATGAACTACACCGGAATAGGGAATGAATGCGGCAATCATGGTCCGTTGATTGGTAGGACTGGTGACGTTCTTGAATGCTATTATATTTGTTGTATCGCGGTCACCAAGAGCATGACGGACATCGTCCTTATTAACCCACCATCTCGGCTCGACGGAGAATTCGGGATTCTGGTGTTGAACGAGAGAAGTCTCATCAGTTTGTCCCTGACGCATCCATTTTGAATCGTCTACAATCACGCTTGCGGCACGGTGGTCGAACATCTGAATCATTTTTGCTTCGTAAAGTGGCAGAAATATGCGCTTCGCTTTCTTCCAGTTTTTACCGTGTTGTTTGAAGCCATCGGATTTGAGCTTTTCGGCGGTATGGAAAAGCCCGGCGTCACTGCTCTGATGAAACATTGTGAAGAATTGTATTTTCCAGGGATTGCCACCTTGTTTTCTCGCTTTATTGATAAGGACGGGGACGCGCTTATAGATGTATTTGGTGAGGTTCGCGTCACGTTTGAAGCGGAATATGGGGCAGGTCTGTGTATTGGGATTGAGGAGCTTGAAGTCATTGGTTGATAAGGTAATGTGTCGTTTTTTATCTCGAAGGTCATCCATTGCATGAGCGAAGAACATGAAGTCAGCGGATTTGGATTTGTTTTTTGAGCCGCCAAAGAGAAAAGTCGAGAATTTATAGCGACCATCCACATCAGGAAAAATCTTCTTTCGGTTTTCAAAATCAAAAAGGCCGGAAAGAGTTTGAGAATTGACCAGTTCTGCGAAGAAGCCCTCATTGGTTTTGTCTGTGGCAATGCCGGTAGGAACAAGCAATCCGACCCGTCCATTAGGTGAGACAATCGAGTGTGCCAGTTCGGCGAAGACGGCGTAGGTATTTATATCCCCTTTTCCTGTGAGTGGGAAACGACCGCACTGACGAATATATGTCATCGTTTTTTCGCTGGACTCTTTTGCCTCTACATATCTATTATAGAGAGAGGAATCCAGAGTTTTGAGTTTCTCAATAAGTCGTCGGCTTTCAGCGGCAGTTCGAGCTTCGAGTACGTGAGGAGCAGAAGTATCGAAAAACTCACGATTCTTGAGCGTAAAGCGTTCCCAGGGTGGATTTCCGATAACGCAGTCGAAACCGGGATTGTGACGGTTAAAGACGTCGGGAAATGCTTTTGACCAGTCGAGGGCATGAGGATCAACGTTGGAATCCGAGACTAATGAATTGCCGCAGATGATATTTTTCGACAGGTCGGCAAGTGTCTTGCCTTTACGTGCTGAGCGAAGCCAGAGGGACAACTGGGCGATTTCAACGGCCTCGGGTGATAAATCGACGCCGAAGAGATTATCGTGCAGGATAAAGTCTGAGATGTTATTTCTCATATCTTTAGCCATTGCCGGCTCGTGGATTTCCAGAACATCGAGGATTTCAGCGTACTTGTCATCGAGGACGTTATAGGCGCGAATTAAAAAGGCGCCGCTTCCGCATGCGGGATCAACAACTTTAATATCGCGAAGTTCCTCGATTGCTCTCTGGGCGAATGCGCTTACTCTGGATTTCTCGGTTTTCGCATCGATTTGGTCAAGACGAATACCGAAATCTCTTTCGAGCTTTTTCATTCTTCCATCAATGACCTTTCCTACGACATTATCCGTGATGAAGCCGGTGAATTCTGGTGGAGTATAGTAGATGCCTCCTTTTTTGCGTTCGGCTGATTTAGCCATTTTCGGCCGGGCCTTTTCTTCTGCTTCTGAGTCAAATAAACCCGTGAGACGTACCTTTTCAATATCATTAATGGATTTCTCGAAAATATGACCAAGAACGTCTACATTGATTTCGTGGGCAAAATCGTATCCACCGACCGTTTTGAAAAAATCTGTCCACTCGTCATCGAGTTGAAGGTCGTCAACCTTAGGGTCCTTTAGTGTTGAGAACAGACCGCCGTCATAGGGTGGAATTCCCCGTTGTTCATTGCCTTCGTCAATGCTACGGAAAAGATCAAGAAAATTCTGCCATTTTGGATTTGTCACTCGGTGGAATGGTGGGACTTGTTCCCAAGCCTTTTTAAGTGAGTTTTCCGGCAGCAAGTAGCGGTCTTCGCAAAATGCTATGAAGATTATGCGGTCGAGCAGTTTCTGTGCGATACGAATAGCTTCATCGAGTGAATAATTAAATTGCTCGCCAGCCAAATGTGTAATCAATTTGAGACGCTCATCGTGGTAGTGCTCATAGAGTTCATTGCCGACTTCTCTTTCTCGCTTGAGGCACTTTTTCAGTAGAGAATCTGCTCGCGGGACTTTGACGAGCGGCGTCGGCAATAGACCACCTTTTTCGAGAAGGTAATAAAATTGGAGGAAAGTTTCTTTTTTACGAAGCTCCTGCAATGTAAAGAGTTCATAAACTCTCGGTGTCTGTGTGCGATGGTAAAGGCGGAAACTAACGTAATTGCAGACGATCCCCCAGGGGCAATCCGGCAGCGCATAAAGGTAGTCCCAGCATTGCTGGACAGCGGTGCGTCCCTGGGCGCGATCCTTGTCCACATTGGTTGTAGGACCTTTAAGCTCTATGACGGCACGTACTTGAGGCTTCTTTCTTTTTGCGTCAAAGATACCGATTGCTGCGTCCGCCTCGCCGCCGTTAACGAAGAACTTCTGCTGGAAGTTCCACTGTTCTTTATTGTCGGCTAAAAAGACGTATCCGAGTGAATCGCCGAAAACCTCTTTACAAAACTCACCTTCGATGGCGGTTTCTTTCATCTTTTCAAGCTTCCCGCTGGACTCGATATCCGCCCATTTGCATATGATCTCGTGTGCACGGTTCAGATCGGGGCCCTCAAGGAATTTTTGGGGTGTCTGTAGGAACCTGGGCAGAAATAGAGGCCGGAACCGACGGCCTTCGCCATACCGGGCTTTGTTTAATTCCGGGAAGAGATGTTCACCTTTCGGAGTCATTATCGTTCTTCTACTTGACTATTTATAATTGTTGGTTACTGACATAAACGATTCCATCGTATGATTCTATGCTAAAAGACGACCATAGCAACATAAAAAGGCATTATTCAGGTCGATCAATTAGTTAATTTGCGAATAATAAGTATTGATTACAATGATTGATATAAAGTGCGATGAATCACACCAAATGTTAATAGAATAGAATCATACCGGGCTATAGACGATGGCTTCGTGCGGGCGGGACAGAAAACGGAACCGCTGATGGACGCAGATAGTGAAAAAGCGAGAAAAGGCAACTGACAATGTGGATTTTCCGCTTGATTGTGTCGAAGATTTAAAGTAAACTATAATCAAAGAGCTTATGGATATCCTTGTTCGCATAAAGCGTTTGGTGATTTCGCGGCAGGTCCTTTTCACTGAAAAGGCGGAGATTGAGATGGCGAGGGATGCGCTGACGCCGGAGCTGGTTTACGAGGCGATTCTGAACGCACCGGTGATTTTCAAGGTACTGCGTTCCCGCAATCCGAAGTCAGGAACGAGCGAAAGGCTTTACGTAATCAAGGGATTGACGTTTGACGGACTCGCCGTCTATACTAAAGGCAAGGTACTAAAGAAAGAAGGAATTGACGTTTTCTATGTCCTCATCTCATCGAAAAAAAGCACCGACATCTGAGACTTTTCCATGTCCGGATTGCGGAGAGACTCGGATGACTCGCGTCATAGAAACCTGCAAATTACAGGACGGACTCGTGGTCAAGAAACTGGCGCACTATAAATGTCGTTCTTGTGGCTCGCGATTCTTTGACGATGATGCGATGCATCGCATTCAGGCTGCACGTGCATCGCACGGTTCATTGGCCCAATCCTGCTAATTGCAATCTGGCAAACCCCGAGGTAGCTACGGTATTCCTTGATGCGTGTGGTGAAAAACCTGGATTCCCGCCTCCGCGGGAATGACAAAATGGTGTGCCTGCACGCCTCACCCACCTTGCGAGAGCGTGAATATCTGCTTTCATCAGCGCTTAAAGAAAATTATTGTTAATTGTATGATTCCTTCACTGTGTTCTCTGTGGTAGATATTAAGAACGCCGTGTGATGGAGATTTATTTGGAATAAGCCCGCCTTTTTGTGCCAAGATTCGTATAATGTATAACAGATTTATGTAGAATA
>CAZTDF010000137.1:11560-12723 GCA_964612465.1 uncultured Pirellulales bacterium | reverse complement strand
TCGATGCCCGACGCGGAGCAAGTAGAGAATTTTATGAAACAGAAATCTGCTCAAGGAGTAAACGATGTCAAAGCATAGCAAAACAATTATCGGTGTCCTTGTTTTTTGTGCCGTGATTTCAATTATTTTGCCGGCCGGCTGTAAGCGGCGCGAGTCGGGCAAACCGAAGATTGCCCTGATAATGAAGTCGCTGGCGAACGAGTTTTTCAAGACAATGGAGGAAGGCGCCGTCGCCCACCACAAAGAAAACTCCGATCAGTACGACCTGACAGTTGTCGGCATCAAGGACGAGCAGGATGTAGCAAAGCAAATTGACTACGTCGAGTCGATAATGGCCCAGAAAGTTGATGCGATTGTGATAGCCCCGGCCGATTCCAAGGCTTTGGTTCCGGTGTGCAAAAAGGCGATGGATGCCGGGATTATCGTCGTCAATATCGATAACAAGTTCGATGCTGCCGTCCTTGCCGACAAGGGTGTCAAGATTCCCTTCGTCGGGCCGGACAATCGCAAAGGCGCCCGGCTCGCCGGCATATACCTTGCGAGCAAACTGAAACCGGGTGACAAAGTAGCAATCATCGAGGGGATTCCCAACGCGTTCAACGGGATTCAGCGCATGCTCGGTTTCGAAGATGCAATGAAGGCAGGCCGGATGAACATCGTCAGCTCACAATCCGGTTACTGGGAAACTTCCAAAGCCGAACCCATCGTCTCGGCATTGATTACCGAGTATGCGGACCTCAAAGCCGTTCTCTGTGCCAATGACAGCATGGCCCTCGGTGCCATAGCGGCGATCAGGGCCGCCGGCAAATCCGATGATGTCCTCGTCGTCGGTTTCGACAATATCACGGCGGTGCAAAGACTGCTTAAGGAAGGAAAAATCCTTTGCACGGTCGATCAGCACGCCGATAAGCTGGCCCTGTACGGTATTGAGTACGCCCTTGAAATGCTCGGAGGGAAGGGCACGCCTTCGGATAAAGAAACACCTGTCGAGCTTATTACGGCGGAAACGCTTCAATGAGGCCGGCGATGAGCAAAACGCTGTTTAGGGCCAGTGACATCAGCAAGTCTTTTCCGGGCGTCCGCGCTCTTTCTTCGGTGGACTTTGACCTGAGAGAGTCAGAGATCCACGCCCTTGTAGGAGAAAACGGTGCCGGCAAGAGCAC
>CAZTDF010000137.1:0-11460 GCA_964612465.1 uncultured Pirellulales bacterium | reverse complement strand
ACTGAGACGATGCGAGCGGTCTTCGGCGCCGATAAGGCCGACCGGGGCCGGATATATTTATATGGGGCGGACGAGCCGACTGAAATTCGCAGGCCCCGTGACGCTGTGCGAAACGGCATCGCGTTTCTGACGGAGGATCGTAAGGAGCAGGGGCTGTTGCTGAGCCTGGCCGTCCGCAAGAATATCTCGCTGGCGAGGTTGGGCGATATCAGCAGGTTCGGCTGGCTGGACGTATCCAAAGAACGGTCAGTGGCCGGCCGGTACGTTGATGCCTTGTCCGTGCGATGTTCGTCCACCGAGCAAACGGTCGGCGAATTGAGCGGCGGCAACCAGCAGAAAGTCGTCATCGCGAAATGGATGTATCGCGACTGCGATATTCTCATCTTCGATGAGCCCACCAGGGGCATCGACGTCGGGGCAAAGTTCGAGATATACCACATGCTCTCGGAGCTGGCGGCCAAAGGAAAAGCGATTATTTTCGTCTCGTCGGACCTCAAGGAGCTTATGGCCGTCTGTGACCGCATTATGGTAATGTCGGCCGGACGCGTCGCGGAAACGTTCGGCAGCCGGCAATGGAGCCGGGAAAAAATTATGTCTGCCGCGTTCAGCGAGTATATGGGTGCCTGAAAAGAGACTCCAGGGAAAGTTATGCACAAAATTATTAAGAATAGAATCACGGATGTGCCCGCTTTTGTCACGGATTACCTCGGTATGTCACTGGCATTGGCCGGGCTTGTCGTTTTCTTCGGTATCAAAGCGGACAATTTCTTCACTCTGACGACCTTCAGGACCATCGCCAACCAGGTCCCCGATATCACAATCGTCGCCGTCGGGATGACTTTCGTGCTGATTATCGCCGGGATCGATTTGTCGGTGGGCTCGGTCATGGCTTTGGCCGGCGCCGTGCTGGGTCTTTGTTTGATTGAATTGAACTTTCCGCTGCCCGCGGCAATCGTTGCCTGCCTGCTGGTCGGTGTGCTCTGCGGAGCATTGAACGGGGTGGTGGTTATCGGCTGGCGGCTCCCGGCTTTTATCGTGACATTGGGCATGATGGAGATCGCGCGAGGCGCCGCCTACCTTGTCACCGATTCGCGGACCATCTATATCGGCGGGCCGGTCGAAGTGATTACGGAGACCTCGGTTCTCGGTCTTTCGCTTCCGTTTATCATTGCGGTTCTTATCGTCGCAGCAGGGCAGTTGGTTCTTTCGCGGACCGTCTTCGGCCGCTACCTGATTGCTATCGGCACGAACGAAGAAGCGGTCCGGCTCTCCGGCATCGATCCGCGCCCGCTCAAGCTTGCTGTTTTTGTTCTGTGCGGTTTTCTTACATCCGTAGCTGCGGTGATACACACGGCACGACTGTCGTCGGCGAATCCAAACTCCGGCTACGGCCTGGAGCTTCAGGCGATTGCTGCCGTTGTCATCGGAGGCACCAGCCTGATGGGCGGCAGAGGCTCGGTGGTCAGCTCATTCTTCGGCGTACTAATTATTGCTGTCCTGGGGACCGGCCTGGCCCAGATCGGGGCACAGGAATCGACCAAGCGTCTCATTACAGGCTGCGTTATCGTCGCGGCCGTAATCCTGGACCATTACCGCCAACGAATCCGCAAAAGGGAAAATTAAAAATCAATGTTTTGGAACCCCCTGGGGATAACCTGGTTCCAGCAAAGCGGGGGCCCTTGCTTAATTTTGCATTTAATTTTTGCTTTTTTTTGTTTTTATCAGGGGAAAGGGCCCATTATTGGCGATTTTTGCTTATCTGAAGTATGTCCGATAACATACGACTTGACACAATAAGCAAAATGCTGTATAATTATAGGTTAAGCTATCATGAATTAAATGCACGGAGAAAGACCATGCGTATAGTTGTGAAGCAGAAAGACGGCAATAGCAAACAATTCCAATTTAAGGAGGGCCCCATCTCTATCGGCAGAGGGGCCAACAGCCATGTATTTTTGCCTGACAAAGCGGTCTCAAGGCAACATGCCGTTGTCCACAGCACGGAAGACGGAAAATGGATGATCGAGGACAAGGGCTCGTCGAACAAAACTTATCTAAACGACAAACCGATCGACAAGGCCGAAATCAAGCACGGCGATTGTCTGCGTATAACAGATTTTATTATCGAAATCATGCTGGAAAAAGAAGTCAGCAAGGAAATGCCGATCCATCCGGAGGATACGCTTCAGCTCGAAGCTGCTCTGGCGACACCGAAGCACGAAACGGTTGTCAGAAGGCCCGATGCCCAGCACGCTCCAGCCATGAGACTCGCTGCAAGAAGATTGACTGATTTTTCAAAAGCGAGCCAGACAATATTCGATGCCGAGGACCTCGATGGGCTGTTGTTGACCTTGTTGGGTGTCATAATGGAACAATTCAACGCGTATCATGTCTGGTCCGCTTTGAGAAAACAGCCCACCGGCCCTATGATCTGTCACGGAGGCAAAAGAAGAGACGGCTCGCCCGTCCAGCTCAACGAATTGCAGCTCAGCGAGAAAATAACGCAGGCCGTTGAAAAGGGCCAGTTCTGTGTTCTGCCGAGAGTCTCCGCTCAAATGGAGTCCAAGGAAAGAATACGCTCGGCGATGGTGGCGTCTATCATGCGTCCGAACGGCTGCTTCGGCGTCCTCTATGTCGACAACGCAATGATCCACGAGCACTATAGCCTCAGCGATCTGGACTATCTGATGCTCATCGCTATGCACACAGCAGCGATCCTGAAAAGATTTATGGATTAGGATTGTAGGGGCAACCCTATGTGGTTGCCCTGGGCAGGCACACGGGCCTGCCCCTACAGATAGATTTTCCAGATCTGCTTTTTCGAGCTTGATTTATCACTCCGATTCTGCTATGAGAAAGGTCTGAATATAACGGCTTTAAACTCATCAGTGGAGAATTTCGCGATGCGATTAAGCAGATTCACGATCTCGGCGCAGTTGGTTCATTTAACAGGTTCGATCATTCTTCTTGTGCTTTCAGTAACGTTTGCCCGCGCGGCTGAAGGAAAATCCATCGCCGGGGCTGCGAACGCGCCTCCTTGGAAAAGGCAGTATAAAATCAAGCCGGACGAGAAGGCCCGGCTAACTGCTGCCGATGTGGTCGGCCCGGATGGCATTGTGTATCCGAACTGGACAAAATGTGGAGTGCAGGGCGGTATTCCGGAAGTTAAAGTCGTTACGACAATTGAGGATTTCGGCGCCAAGGCGGATGATGACGCCGACGATTCCGAAGCTCTTGCGAAAGCATGCTGGGCCGCGGGCAAAAAGGGTGGCGGGGCGGTACTTCTGGGTGAGGGTGTCTACTATCTTGATCGTCCGGTGACGGTACGTCACGACAACGTGGTTATCAGGGGCAAAGGGAGCAACAAGAGCCGTTTGATCTTCCGTTATTCGATTCCCAAGACCGGTGTGACTTTCTATAATCCGCTGGCGGGAGGACGGGTGGGCAGAAACACGCGGCTTGAGATGCACTGCAAGCCTGCCGGCTTGAAAAAGATGACAATGAGCATCGACGATACGGTTATTGGTACGTGGAGCCGGAGCCAACATTCGGGAAACACATTCGCTTTTGCTGTGTCCGGTCATAATGCTGTCGGCAAAGTTCCGGATGGCAGGCACGTGTTAAAAGGTATAGCGGAATACACGGATGGAAAAAAACGCGCGGGAGAAATTCCCATCGTCCTTGATTCAGCATTTAACGACGTCGTACCGGTCGCGGACGTGCGGGCGGCGATTACATTTGCCGGCACCGGGTCGGTCGGCAAAAAGCTGAAACTGGCAAAGGACGGCAAACGCGGAGATATGACGCTGGAGCTTCGAAGCACAGATGGACTTAAAGCCGGCGATTGTATTCTTATCGATGGCCCAGCGACCGAACGCTGGAAAAAGCTAACGAAAAACGCCTGCAAGTGGGGCACGTATCGTTTCTACGAAGTTGTTATTACCGGCATTGATGGCAGCATAGTTGCGATTAATCAGCCGCTGCGGATTGAGTTTCCCGTCATCGACGGCTCTTACGTTCAGAAAGTCGTGCCGATCCGACGCTGTGGAATCGAATCCCTCAGCATAGAACAGACGGAAAACCTTTGGATCAGCAGCGTGATTTTTTATAACGGGTGGAATTGCTGGGCGAAGGGCGTGACGGTAAAAAAATGCGGCCGGTTTCCCGTGTACGGCTCAATGGCCAAGTGGTGCGAAATCCGTGACTGCGTGTTCGACGACGCCTGGTTCAAGGGCGGCGGCGGCACGGCCTACACCGGCTGGGACCGGTGCTGGGATTGCCTGATAGAAAACGTCGAGACGTTCAAAATGCGTCACGCGCCTCTTTTTCAATGGGCTGCGAGCGGTTGCGTCATTCGCAAAAGTGTTTTCCACGAGAGCGACGGCCAGTGGCATTCGGGATGGACGAATGAAAACCTTATCGAGCAGTGCGTAATCGAGTCCGTCCGGGGCAATGGCGGCTACGGCTACGGAATGTGGGGCTCGCCGCCGGGAGATACGGCGCACGGCCCGAACGGCCCGAGAAACGTAGTTTATAACTGCGACGTCAGCTCGCAAAGAGCGGGCCTCTGGATGGGCGGCATGAACGAAAACTGGCTGGTTCTCCACAACCGTTTCATCGTGGATAAAGGTCCTGGCGTATCGGCCAAAACCGCAAGCTTCGACCACATTATTAAGGACAACGTTTTCGTGCTCAAGGATAAAAAATCACCGATGGTTCTGCTCGGCACGCCCGACTGTATCGGCGTTGAGATAATCGACAATAAATTATATGGCGGGGCAGGCCGTTTTTTAGCCGGCAAGGTCGGTCATACTGTCGTCAAAGACAATAAGGCCTTTCCGCTCGGTGATGCTTCCAAGCTTCGTGTCGAGGGCGTCCCGCCCTCGAATCGCGGGCTGGAAGCCCGCGACACTGTGCCGTCGATTTACGAATGGCAAAACAAGCAGCGGTAGAATTTACTGTTTTCGATTTACATCCCCGATACATGAAAGTTCATGGGCTTTAATTCTTTGCCATCGGGTAAGCGGAAAAGTTTTTCGCCGAAGTTGACCGTGACGATTACTCCGTTGGCGAACGTTGTTTGCTGGACGTCTCTGTCCGGCGTAAGGAAGTGGTGGCCGGTCATATCGGCGTAGCCGACGGCACGGGTGACATTGCAGATATTCTTATAGCTCTGGGCAAAGCGGTCTTTATTCTGCTCCCACAACTTGCTGTCGAACATGAACATCGGGGCCGTGCCGTACAGGATATTGAAGAGGTCGCGTTTCTGCCACAGGGCGGGCAGCTTGTTATTGTAGTCACCCCAGTACCACTGCGCGACGACGCAGTCGTGATAGACCAGTTCCCAGAGCGGCAGCCTGTATTTGTGCCCCAACTGGAACTTAGCCACCCGCTCGGGGACCTCATCCCAGATTTTTCTCATATTTCGCCCCGCATCGGGGACTCGATACGGCCCGAGGCTCATCATGCCCTCAAAGTAGTGCACGTATGGCACCGCGGCATCGTGTCCCGTCTCGCTGCCGGTAACCAGTTTCATTTCCTCCGACATATAACGCAGCAGTTCCATCTTCCAGTGCCGGCTGTCGCTGCGTGTCATCGGATGGTCAGGGTGATAACATTCTCGCCAGGATGAGGCCGTCGTCGTATCGATGAAACGGCTGCGATATGGATGCGTCTTTAATTCGGCGGGCACTCGCTGTTCGGCGTGCTTAATCGCCTGTCTGTCGCACAATACGCCACATGGGTACATTTGCCCATCTTTACCTCTGACTCGCCAGCCTTCACGCGGCTTGCCGTTTTGATCGAGCATGATGTCGTCCGGCCAGCCTGCCTGGGTCCAGTCCGGATGCCGGCCGCGGAGTTTTTCTTTGACGATTTGCGGATCCATCAAGTCCTGGTAGATGTCGTAACGGCTCGTAAGGACACCGTCCATTTCATTCATCGCTTTTATAACTTCCGGCGTTTTTCGGTTGCTCCAGAGGATGCGGTTTATGCCGAGACTCCTGGCCTCCCGGACAATCGCAAGGGCATCTCTTTCCCAGCACCAGATATTTACCGCCCCGATGAGTAGATCCACGTTCGGATTCTCACGCTTTTTTTCTTCCAGCGTTTTGAGTTTTCCTATCTGCTCTGCGTGCCGGCGATATCGTTTGCAGATGGCAACATGCCCGCCCTTATCAAAGAAGATGTAGCGCAATTTACGGGTATAGCCGAAGCGTTGTTTCTGTGAGTCCCATTCTGGTGCGATGCAGAGCTTTCCGTCAAGTCGCCTTATTCGAATGGAGGCGTCGTCGGGCGTTTCAATGATGGCCATATGTCCATGTGTGCCGTCTGTGACCCCCCAGAAGGCCATACAGATGCCGTGCCCGCCATATGCTATAAGCCGCATTGTGTCGATTGTCTTATCTTCGACCGGATAGGAGATCCCTTCATTCATAGGTACCGCAAGATATGTGCCGGGTTCCGTTACGAACGGATATGGAAACCGAAGAGGCTGTTCGAGGTCACCTTGGCTCCAAAGCGTGACAGTGAATTCAGGACTATCCGGTTCCAACTGAATGACAGTTCGTACGTCCATTCCAGACGCAGCGTGGAGCAAGGTCATCTCTATATGGTTCCCGACTTTTGCGCTGCGGAGTATTACTCCTTCGGCTAAGGACTGTTGTCGCCAGATCTGCCCTGTGCGCTTGTCGGTTACGGACAAGGTTGCATCCTCGGTATGAAGCGCCAGAGAGATCGTAGCATTGCTGATAGAGAGCGTCTCCGGCATATCTTTGGGGCGTGTTTCCAACACGTTTGCCTCTTTCACCAGCGAGAAATCATCCAACCAGACCGTGGCGGGCCGATATCCGATCAGGCGGGGGCCGATTGTGACGACGTTTCTCGGAATCACGAACCTCGAGCGCAGAAGATGCCAGTCACTCGGGCCTGAGGCGGTGCGTCCTCCTAAAGTCCAATCGATGGCGTCTCCTTTTTCGTCGTAAGCTATAACGCCGATTGTGGTGTCACCGGCGCCTTTTATTTTCACCCATGCCTGAAGTGTGAAAAGGTCGCCTGGCTTGACATCAAGACGATTGTCGGTGCTGAAGCTCCAGTCTTCGGTTCCCCGGTGTTCGATTCGGACCGCGCAGCTTCCGCTATGGAAGATTTTTCTATCTACGGAGGCTTCGCCCGAGCCGGGTGTTCTGGTCCAAAGTTCGGTCCAGCCCGAAGCCCGACCCTGCTCGATATGTTCGAAGCCGCCGTTGGCCACCAGTTCGGCGGATGTTTCGTTACAGCAGAAGTATAACGACAACACGGCGTACAACAGGATTGTTTTTCGACAAGTGTTCATAGTCATAGGTCCTTGCTTTTCACGCATTTAATTGGTTGTTTTTTTCGAGAATCCGAAACTGCCGTTGTGACAGGTCCTTCGGTGATCGACGAAGCTAATTTCCATTCTTTGATTTTTCGATTATCTCTGCTATTGAAATTATGGGTGGCAGCCTCAAAGCCGAAGGCTTTGGGGATGGCCGAACCGGAGAAAATCCATCCCCAAGCTTCGCTTGAGGCTGCCACCCGGACCGTCTATTGTTTTTTCCTGGCTTTTTCGATCGTCTCAGCTATCGATACGGCGGCTCCGCCTTTTGCCTTGGATTCGTCGGCGGCGGACATAAAGGCGAAAATCTCGATTGTCTCTTGCCTGGGGACGGGGATTACGCCGGTTTTGAAGAACTTGATAATCTCGTCCACGAGAGGTCCGTAGCCGCCGTACTTGCCGGCCTGGATAATGCTCTTGGTGCCGAAAACCGTCGCGCCGTAGTCGTGTCTGCCTTTTCGCAAGCCCCTGTAGGTGCCGATTCGCCCGCCTTCCCAGAGACCGACGACGAATTCGTAGTCCGGAGTCTGGACGCGTCGCACGGACTGACAGCCGGTGCCCATGACGGCAAACAATATCTCGACGCCGTGCACGCCGTACCAGTACAGATCGGGGTGGTGCTCCTCGAGACTGCACGGGCTATACGCATCGCAGCCGAGTATGTCACCGACTGAGTTGGTCTTTTTCATTTCGACGATGCCGGGCGAGTAACGCAACGACGAGCTGGACCAGCACGGCACATTATTTTCGTCGGCCAGCCGGAATATCTCGAGCACATCCGCCAGATTTCCCGCCATTGGTTTGTCGATGAAGAGCGGTTTTTTCGCTGCGATTACTGGTCTGGCCTGCATCAGGTGGGGCCTGCCGTCGACGCTTTCCAGCAGCACGCCGTCGACTTTTCTGCACAGCTCTTCGATGGAATCGACGATTTCAACGCCGTACTTGTCATGAAGCTCCTCGGTGAATTTTCCAACTCGGTTGGCTGAGGAGGGTATGTCCGGCGAGCCGCCCGAATAGCCGGCGACAACTTTGCATCCGTAATTCTTTGCCGGGTTGTTGATCACCTTTGTAAAAGCCGTCACGTGGGACGTGTCCAGGCCGATCATGCCGATGCGGAAGACTTTTTGTTGGGCCTGAGCATCGAGCGAGGGGATCAGGAACATGCCTAACAGTGCGATTAGAAGAACGCTGCGCTTCATAGTGACATCTCCGAATAAAATAATGGTTGCATTTTTTGGTTCCTCTTTTCGATCAATCGTATTGAGGAATCTTCATCAGTTCTCCTTTTTTCAGCGCCGACTGATGCGCTACAATACCGGGGACGGTGTAGGCGAGAGCTTCGTACACGTCCACCGCCGGCCGGCGGTTGTGAACAAGTGAATCGACGAATTCGTGCGTCAGGAACGTGTGCGAGCCTTCGTGCCCGCTGTTATGGCGAAGCGGCTCGGGCAGCATGTCCGTCTTCCACCATTCGGGCTGCTTGTAGCGCTCGAACTTCGGGGCCTTGCGCTCGAACCCGGCATCGTCCTTTTCGATTTGCTCTGCCGAGCGGACAATCACCGGGCCGAGGCCGTTGGGGTGCGGCGCGTAGAAACTCATTTTATCGCCTATCCACTGTGCCCGCTCGCAGCCGCGATGGGCGCCCTTCCACCAGATGTTGACACGGAAGGCGTTGCCGCGGTTGGTTCTGAACATCGTCGATTCGTTCCAGAACGGATTGTTGTAATCGTTGTCTTTAAGGATCTGGCTGTCGTCGCCCCAGCCGTGACAGACCGCTTCGGTCAGGCGCTCGCCGGTGACACCGACAAGCTGGCTGGTGCAGTGGGTCGGATAGTGCATCGGCGCCACGCCGTATCGCCAGGTTCGCTTGCCGTTCCAGAAGTAGAGCACTTCCAGCCCGGGGTGCTGGTACTCGGCCTCGCAGTAATAGAGTGAGCCGAACTTTCCCTGCTCGTAGAATTTGCGGACCGAGATTGTGGACTGCTGATAATGTCCGGTCTCGGCCATCATGTAAGTCAGGCCGTACTTTTTTACCGTGTTCAGCAGCAATTCGGCCTGCTCGATCGTTGCCCAGGCGGCAGGGACGGCGGAAATTACGTGCTTGCCGTTTTTCATCGCCTCGACGGTGTGCTGCACGTGAAGCGGGCCGTCGGTAAATATCGCGACGGCGTCGATATCTTTGGAGAGCACCAGCTCTTCGAGCGAGTTGTAGGATTTCGGGCAGTTATAAACTTCCATGAGTCTCTTGCGCCGGTCCTCGCGCAGGTCACTGACGGCACGGACCTCGCAGTCCGGATGTTCGTGCCATTGAAAAGCCGTGCCGAATCCGCCTCCTACTACACCAATACGAACCTTCTTCGGAGCAGTATTGACTGCCAGGACGGCCTTAGAAGCCAGCACCGTTCCGGCCAGAACGCTGCCGGCTCGCTTTAAAAATTCACGCCGTGAATTGTACTTTTTTGATGTCACCGTATTTTGTGTCATAGTTGCGTGCTCCTTCGACACTGCATTTATTCTTATTTCAAACTGCCCCGGTCGGTCACAAGATTCCCGAATGGCGCCAGAAGTTCGTATTTGTTCCGCCAGGTCGTGTACATAATTCCGCTGGCCCCGGGCGTGGCTTCCAGGACGTCGAGCCATCCGTTGGGATTGTCCAGCGTATCGCCGTCATAATAAGCGCCTGCCATGGTCCTGAAGCCCAGCGAAGAAAAGAATGCGAGGCTCTCGGCACGCTTCTCGTAATACCAGCAGACAATTACCAAATCTTCGGGGACGTAGTTCCATGATCCGGTAAAGTCGCCGTCGACCAGATAATAGTCGGCGTGAGCATTGTGGTTAGGATCGAGCATGTCGGACCAGACGAGGACCTCGGCCTCGGGATTGACACTGCGGACGATCCGTACCTGTTCGGTAATGCAGTCGCCGAGTATCTGTGCCATCGTCATATTGCGTTTTTTGCATGCCTGGCACGAGCCGCCGGCCCTGATCTCGTCCATGCTCAGCAGATACCTGCTCGGCGATAAAACCTCCTGCAGGAGCCTGATTTGCCTGTCCCAGATTTCATAGACTTTCGGCTCGGACATGCAGACTGTCACCTGCCCCCTGTTAATCGCGATGCCGTGATAGTAGCTGACCTTCAGTCGCTGGCCGTTCCTGATTTTGCTGCCGGGCGGTATTTCGATAGCAACCGGCTCATGGTCGAAGCGAAAGTTCAACTGCGGGTCCGCTATCGGAGCATAATCTTTGTTCTCTTTATAGACCAGACCCGTCTGCTCATCCTGCACCGTCACAGGTGTGCCGGGGCGTCTCAGGACGTTCAGCAGCCCGACCTCTTCGACTCTCAGCTCATCTATCCAGAACCGGCCCGATTGCCCGCCCCATGCGCCGAGATAGATTCTGACTTTGTCGCAGTCCAGACTGTTGAAACCCATCGTGACCTGGCGCCAGTCGGACGTAGACGGGACTCTTGGGTCCAGGGGCGCGATGTCGCGCCCTTCCGTGCTCAAAACCATGATGTGAAATGCCCCTTCCGGCTGAAGCGATTCGGTCCTGACCATGCAGCTTACCCTATAGCACCGGTGCGGATCGACCTTCACTTCCTGCATGAGACGTGCGTGGCCGTGCTCGTAGTTGCCGAAGTTCTCGAACCGCAGCGAGGCCCTGCCGCTGTTGAAAACTCTGGTGTCTATGAACGAAACCTCGCCGGGCCTGTCGTGGAAGTTATATCCTTTAAGATTGTTTCCCTCGTACTGTTCGAATCCCGGATTCATAATCTTTGCGGCCGTTCCCGGCACGAAACGTGCCTGATTATTTTCCACAACAAACAGGGCGTCTTTTACAGGCAGGCCCGCCGCCAGGTTCTTGTCTTCGGCGAGTATTGAACCTCCGTATCCGGCGGATAGGACGATCGGGATGATCTCGAAATTCTGTTGCTTGCAGAGCTGCCTGACCTGTTTAAGCCTTTCGAGGTAATCCGGGCTGCGGCCGTCGAGCCTGTCGAGTCCGGCGGATAAAACCATGCCGTTAAGCCCGGACTCCGAGGCGGTCTTGACGATGTTCTTGATATCCACAAGGTCGCTGTCTCGCTGGAGCGACCTCGATAC
>CAZTDF010000136.1:0-12752 GCA_964612465.1 uncultured Pirellulales bacterium | reverse complement strand
ACGTGCAGGTCTTTGGCGAAATTCTTCAAAGTGTACCACTCTTCATGCAGAGACTCACTTTCGCCGAATTCTTTGACTCCCGGAAAATCCGGCGAGGCTGCCCGTATCGTTGCGTTCTGCTGGGCGCCGTGGACGATAAACTCGCCGCCAATCATCGCGATGTAGGGATCCACCTCGGTCTGATTTTCATTATTGGGGCCCTTGGAATGGAACGAGTCGGTCGCGGAGTGAAAGCCGACAAAGCCTTTGCCGGCGGCAATCGCTCGCAGGAGCTTCTTCTTGCCCTCCGGCGTCATGGGCGGCGTTTGCTGTTTGTTCGGCTCGGTCAGAACCCCGCTGGTATAGAAGGCGATAGCATCGTACTTATCGAGGTCGCTGTCGAACACCCGGCCGTCTTTTGTCGAGACCACATCGAATCCGTGCTTGTTGCCGAGCTCGGTGAGGATTCTCTCCGAGATGCTTGGCTTACCGTCCTTGCGTTTTACGGCGTCATGCTCGTAGCTGGCTGAGCGTGAAAAGTAGAGGATCTTCTGTTTCTTCTGCTCGGCGGCGGCTACCCAGTGCAATGGATACGCCGAAGCTCCGAGCACCGCAGCGCCGGTTGACGCCAGCATGTTTCTACGGTTCATTCTGCTTTTGCTGTAATTCAGACCTGGCGTAGAGGCTATTGCCTGTCTTACGCCCGAAGATTTTATTTCATTCGACATCGCTGTTATTAACCTCCAAATCTTTATACTGCTTTGACGTTTTCCTTTTTGTGGCAAGATAACAATTGCGGATATCCGGAACGGCAAGACGGCATCATCCGCGATCTATTTACTCTCTCCCGGCCGGGCGGCTTGTTTCAGAGCTTGTAAAGCTCCTCGTCTTCAAGCACGCTGAAGCCGGCTGATGTCACGATATCCTCGGCGTTCGTCCCTGCAAGGTTCTCTATTTCAAGGCAGCACACGCCCTTATTGTGCGGCTGCAGAACGAAGCCGTAAGCGTCAATTATGTTAATGTCATGGTCGGCCAAAGCTGTTGTAAGCTTGTGAAAATTGCCGGGCTGGTCCGGCACGTAAATAGCGAGTATGTCCTTTAGAGCGCACGCGCAGCCCAGGTCCGCCAGGGCCAGATATGCTTCGCTCGGCTTATTAACGAGCAGCTTCAAGAGACCATACTCTCCTTTGTCCTGGATGGTAAAGGCCCTGATGTCGATATCGCTTTTGAGCAGATTTTCCGAAATCGACTTGAGCCTTCCCGCTCTGTTATCGACAAAAATGTTCAGTTGTTTTGCCATATTCGGTCCCCTACAGTTTCGACCTTTGATCCACCACACGCTGGGCTTTGCCCTCGGAAACCGGCAGCGCACCGGGCTCGTGCAGCTCTATGACGGCGTTAATCACGATCGACGAGCGGAGCTCTTCTTTGATCTTGTTCTTAAGCGCATCGAGCTGTGAGGCCTCACCGAGGAACAACTTCGGATAGATTTCGACTTTCACGGTGAGCCTGTCCAGCGAGCCCTTCTTATCGACGTAAATCTGGTAGTTCGTCCCCACTTCGGGGATCTGCATGATCTTCTCTTCGATCTGGGAAGGAAATACGTTGACGCCGTTAATGATGAGCATGTCGTCGGTTCGGCCGAGAATGCGTGAGAGGCGGCGATGCGTTCTGCCGCATTCGCACTTGTCGGGGTGCAAAAACGCCAGGTCTCGCGTCCTGTATCGCAGAATAGGCGTCGCGTTACGTATGAGATTCGTTAAAACGACCTCCCCTTCCTGGCCGTCCTCAAGCACCTCGCCGGTCTCGGGATCGATGATTTCCACGATGTAAGCATCTTCCCATACGTGCATGTCTTTTTTGTAAACACACTCGAAAGCGACACCGGGGCCGTTAAGTTCGCTCAGGCCGTAGGAGTTGTACGCATCGATGTCAAGAAGCTCCTGGATCTTGAGCCGTGTATTTTCCGAGTGCGGCTCGGCGCCGACAAAGGCCTTTTTGATTGCGAGTTCATCCCTGTTTATACCGACATCACCAAGCTTGGAATGAATATGAAGCAGATAGCTCGGCGTTATGTGAAGGACTGTGGTATGGAAATCTTTCATGACCTTAATCTGACGCTTGGTATTTCCCCCGCCGATCGGAATGATTGTCATTCCGACCGCCTCGGCGCCGTAATGCAAGCCCAGGCCGCCCGTAAAAAGGCCGTAAGTCATCATATTCTGGAAGACGTCTTTGCTTGTTGCGCCCGTGGAGAAAATGCACCTGGCAACTAAATCCGTCCAGTTGTTAACGTCCTGACTGGAGAAGTATATCACGGTGGGTATGCCTGTGGTGCCGCTGGACGAATGGATTCTTACGACCTGCTCCATATCCACGGACATCATTCCTTTCGGAAAGCTCTTTCGCAAATCGTCCTTGGTCGTGAACGGGATTCGGCGTAAATCGCCGAGGCTCTTTATGCCATCGCCCGAGGAAATTCCCGCCTCGCCGAGCAATCGCTTATAGAACGGGCTTCGAAGCGCACAGGAAAGCGTTTTCCCGAGGCGCTCAAGCTGAATCTTCTCGATAGTGGCCCTGTCGGCCGTCTCGATCTCTTTGTTCCAGTAAGGTATATCCATTTGTCGCTCTTGAAATAAGGGTTGCAGGATTCACTGAATCCAGCGTGTTTTACATTGTGATCTCTTATGCGAAAGCCCGCCCTACAGGCCTTCGATTTCTTTTTCCGTGACCACCTTGATGTCGTTCTTTGCGAGAATCTGCTGGGCCATATCCGTGTCCGCGAATCTGAAAACCAGCAGGGCTTTGTCGCTGAATTTCTCTACGAAGCCGTACATGTATTCGATATTTACGTTATTGTCCGCAAAGACCTTCAGCACGGAGGCCAGCCCGCCGGGTTTGTCGCCGACTTCCACCGCGACGACATGGGTCAGGTTAGCGACAAAACCGTTGTCCTTCAGAATCTTGACGGCCACATCCGACTTATCGACCACAATCCGCAGGACTCCGAAACTTTCCGTCTCGGCAATCGTCAGGGCACGGATGTTTATCTCGTTGTCACCAAGAAGAGAACATACGTCAAAAAGCCTGCCCTTTCTGTTCTCCAGGAATACTGAAATCTGAGTTATCTTCATAATGTCACCTTCTACAATGTCCTTTTGTCGACAATTCTCTTGGATTTACCCATGCTTCTCTCTATCGTTTTCGGCTCGACAAGTGTCACCTTTACGCCGATAGAAAGCACTGCTCCTATTTCCTTCCTGATTTTATCCTGAAGTTCTTTAAGCTCTTTGATTTCGTCGGAGAAAATTCTCTCCTCGACCTCGACAAGAACCTCGACTTCGTCAAGTTTATGGGCTTTTCTGTCAACCACGATCTGATAATAAGGCTGGGTTCCCTCGATACCGACGAGAACATGTTCGATCTGCGACGGAAAGACGTTTATGCCTCTAACGACAATCATATCGTCCGTTCTGCCCTTTATCTTGCTGATTCTGGGGCTGGTCCGGCCGCAGCGGCACTTTTCGTAATTGATGCTGACAATGTCTCTTGTCCGATACCTGATCAGGGGTATCGCCTGCTTTGTCAGCGTGGTGATAACAAGCTCGCCGTCTTCGCCTTCGGCGACTTCTTCCCCAGACTCCGGATTGATAATTTCCGGATAAAAAACATCGCTGAAGATGTGAAGCCCGTCTTTGTGGGGACATTCCTGCGCAACTCCCGGGCCGATAATCTCCGAAAGCCCATAGACATCCGTTGCCAGCATATTCCATAATTCTTCGATTTCCCGCCTGATAGAATCGCTCCAGGGCTCGGCCCCGAAGATACCGATCTTCCAGTTGCCTTTGGCCGGATCGATGCCCATGTCTCTCGCCTCTTCGGCCATGTAAAGGGCGTAGCTGGGAGTGCAGGCGATAATACGCGGCTTGAATTCCTGCATAATTTTCAACTGCCGGGCGGTCTGACCCGCGGAGGTCGGTATTATCCTCAATCCCATTTCCATCGCACCGTAGTGGAATCCAAGACCGCCGGTGAACAATCCGTAGCCGTATGCGATTTGAATGGTGTCGCCGGGTTCGGCTCCGGCACAGCACATAGTTCTGGCCATAACATCCGACCACAACTTCACATCATCCTTCGTGTAGCCGACCAACGTCGGATTGCCTGTGGTACCGCTTGAGACGTGTATCTCACGTACTTCGCTTTGATCGGTTGAAAACAGACCATAGGGATAGTGGTCCCGCATATCGACCTTCGTCGTAAAGGGCAGCTTTTTGATATCGTCGATACTCTTTATGTCTTCCGGCTTGACGCCCGCCTCGTCGATCTTCTTCTTATAAACCGGGCAATTGTTGTAGATATAAGCTGTAAGTTTACTCAGATAATCCGATTGCAGATTCTTCAGGTCTGCAGGACCCGCACACTCGACTTGTTCTTTCCAAATCATGATTGACCCATTTCCCTTCCTTTAAGAAAGACTCCCTTGTTTTCCTCAACAATCTTCTTCTTAAATACAGTCTCCATTGCCTTCATCCATGAATCCGTACTGACAGGCAGGCTCGCGGAAAGCACACCGACCAGCAGAGTATTCAGATGCCTCGGATTCTCAATTACGGCCTTGGCCTTATCGAGATAGCCTATCAAATCTTTGCCGCCCGGCTTGAGAAACGCTTTCAGACGTTCGTGCTCTTCGAGATGGAAACACACGAGGTAATCGGCGCCGCCGATGACAATCAGAGGCGAGTAAACCTGCTTTCCGAACCGAACGTGTGACTCCACCGAGCCGCCTCGCTGAGCCATTCCGTGAACCTCGGACTTTTTGACATGGAATCCGTCAAACATCGCCGCCCAACTGCATATTTCGGATGCCTTAAGAATTCCCTGCCCACCTACTCCCCCGAATGTAATGTTGTAGACCATGTTCTCCACTGTCCTAACGCGAAACTATCGTTTAAGTAGCTGGCACGGATGCCTCGAAATTATCACGGATAAGGCATCCTCTTTTATTCGATCCCTTACGAGCTTTTCAAATTCAGCATGATTCTTCGGATCCACGACATCCACATTGTCGGCCCCGCAAGCCCTGCAAAGGTCTTCGAGAATCAGCTTCTTTGTGGGTTCATTCCGGATTGTCAGTCCCGTGGCCGGGTGCTGCTGACCGCCCGTCATTGCCGTTGTCGAATTATCCAGTATGAAGATAATCCCCTTAGCCTTATTGTACACGCTGTTTATCAGGCCGGTGATGCCGGAATGGATAAACGTCGAATCCCCCAGCACGCCGACAATCTTTTCTTTTGGAGCGGCTTTGTGCCATCCTTCGTTGAAAGTAACCCCCGCACCCATACAAATGCACGAGTGAAGCGCCGAAATGGGGGGCAGACACGCCAGGGTATAGCAGCCGATATCGCCCGCCACAAAGAAATCCAGTTTCTTAAGGATCGAAAACGTGTGGAAGTGGGGGCAGCCGGGGCACATCCTCGGTGGACGCCTGGCTGATTTCTTCTCGCGTTTGACCTTGCCCGCCACGATAGCCGGCATGGATTCGGGGGTTAGCTCGCCTATTCTGAAGGACGGATCCTTCGCCGAGAATTTGATACCCAGCGTCTTGACATGCTCCTCAAGAAACGGATCGAGTTCTTCGACGACATACAACTTCTTGAGATCTTTGGCGAACTGTCTGATCTTGTCGTCACAGAAGGGATAAGTCATGCCGAGTTTGAGGTAAGAAGCATCCGGATAATTTTCTTTCAGATACTGGTACGTTATGCTCGAAGTAATAAAGCCGACTTTTTTGCCGCCCTTCTCTATGCGGTTCAGCCTTGTTCTTTCGGAAAGGCTCTTTAGCTTTTTCAGTCTTTTCTCGATCAATATGTGCCGGGCGTACGCGTTGCCGGGCACCATTACGTACTTGCGTATTCTCTTCTCGAAGGCAGGCTGCTCGGGGACCTTTCTCTCGCCGCAGGTCACATCCTCTTTGGTATGCGAAATTCTCGTGGTCATGCGCAGCAGCACGGGCGTGTCATACCGTTCGCTTATTTTGAAGGCTTCCTTGACGTACTCTTTGGCCTCACGCGGACTGGACGGCTCAAGCAAAGGAAGTTTTGCATATATGCTTACCCATCGCGTGTCCTGCTCGTTCTGAGATGAATGCATGCCCGGATCGTCGCAGACAATTACCACGAAGCCCGCCTGGATACCGGTGTACGAAGATGTCATCAGGGGGTCCATAGCCACGTTCAGCCCGACGTGTTTGCAGGCAAAAAGGCTGCGTACTCCGCCGACGGCGGCACCGAGAGCGACCTCAAAGGCCACTTTCTCATTTACCGACCACTGGACATCCAGGTCTTTGAATTTTGCCAGAGATTCAAGTATTTCAGTCGACGGGGTCCCCGGATATGCGCATGCAACCTGCAGTCCAGCTTCATAAGCACCGTAAGCCAAAGCCTCATTGCCGGAAAGTAATAGCTTGTTCATATGTCCTCTTTTATGCATGGAAAAAAATAATTATAATCACTTTGCCGGTTTTTGCAATAAAAAAAGCCCGGCATTTAATTTTTTTGCTGGGCTTTTACACTTCAATTTTTAACAAACATTTTAAAAAGCATATTCAAGATCGAACCGGAAGAAGAATGCATCGTCCCGGCAGAGTTTTGTATAGTAGTTGTCCGGTACTAAATATTCTCCGAGCAGATGTCCCCATAACTGCTTGCTGAACCTGTATTTTGCCCAGCATGTAAATAACTGGCCGCGGAACTTGCCGTCACCGGAAAAGCGAGTAGAAGCCGCCATTGTCTGCTCGTCGGCCCAAAGCAGGTGGTAGTCCGTGCAGATTTGCCACTTCTTGTTCGGATTGAACTTATGCCCAAAATTGATACGATGGAGGTTCGACGATTCGGCGATCATGGTTTCCGGGATGTATGTATAGATGTAAAGCTCACTCCATCTCGGCCACTCAGCCCACAGGAGATCGAATTGCTCGTTGTCACTGCTGTCGGGATCGTCACCAGAGGCATACTCATAACCTACGTGTGCACTGTTGTTCAAGTTGTCTTTGAACAAGTACTCGAGATTCGTCAGGGCGCCGTATGCTTGCATGTCCTGCATTGTGCCGGTGCTCAGGTCGTTCGTGGCGTCGCTCTTCTCGCCGATTTGTAACGCACCTTCAACACGGTAATTCCAGTTCTCGTTAATCGTACGGGAGGTGGCTCCGCCGAACGTGAATATCTCCGCCTTCTTAGTCCACAGGGGGCTCAAGCCTCCCAACGTATAATCAACTGGATTGTCATTCTTATACATGAAATAGGCTTCTAACTTCTTGTTCTCAAAAGACTGATTGGTCAGGTATAATATTACGCCATATTCATCCTGTGGCGAAACAGCTTGGTCGCGATCTTCGATGGGCTTCAACCATCTTTCCGAAGCGGCTGAGTTATCGATATAAATCACATCGATCTTCGTATCCTTATCCGCCCAGTCATAGGTAAAACGCGCTGCATCGGTATAAATGGTTCTCGAACCATCCATCGTCGTGCCGTCAAGCACCAGCCAGCCGACACCCAAAATCACATCCTGCCGGCCGAAAACACCGGTCAAAGGCAGGTCAAACATATTACGCACGGTCACATTCAGCCTGTCGAACAGAATTTCGCCAAAATCCGTCTCTTTAGGCTTGCTGGGGGGCGAATCCCAAGTCCTGAATTCCCAGACCATACGGGTATTTAAATCCATATCGTCGCTCAGCATCCATTTTGTCCACCATCTGGTACGATATCGCTGGAAATTCCACTTATTATCTGAGCGACCAACGCTATCCTTGCTGCGCGTATTTAACGATACGATGTTTCGGGACGTGATGGTTCTGAAACGGAAGTCGAGCCCCATTTCGACACCCGGAGCCGGATTGCGAAATCCACTGAACCAATCATCGGCAACAGGCTTTTCCTCCTCCGCCGCTATGACAAATCCACTAATTAATGCAACAAACAATCCGACAACCAACATCTTTCTCATACTTCTCAGCTCCATTTTTGTCTCCCATCATTTAATTTAAATCATTTTATATAACACAAACTCTCGACGGCAACTCCGGTATCAATGCCTGCTTAAAAACATTTATCGAGATGTTCCTTAGACGGCGGCTTGGTATATAGACTTACGACCACGGCAACGATAATCGAAATCGGCAGAGCCACCACCAGCGGATCGACAACATCCCAGTTGGGGTGGCCTGCAAAGATGCTTGTTTTGCCGCCGGTCACTTTTTGCACCAGCCCTATGGCACCCGCTTCTGCGGCTTTTACAAAAAGCAGCCAGAACGACGTGACGGCAAAGCCGGCTATCATCGAGAAGATTGCGGCGGTCCTTGTCATTCTCTTCCAGAACAATCCACCGAGAAAGGCCGGCAGGAAGGCCGATGCGCACAAGCCGAAGAAAATCGCCGTCGCGCGGGCGATGATGTAGCCGCCACGGGCATAATAGCTCCAAAGCATCGCCACAATGATTCCCAGAATTATTCCGGCGCGATTGACTCCGATACTCCTGCCATGCCTGCCGGTAAGCTGCTCGTAAACATCGCGTCCGATACTTGTCCCGACAGTATGAAACTGGCTGGAAAGGGTGCTCATAGCGGCCGCTAATAGGGTCAGCAAAAACAGCAGGCCAAACCATTTTGGCAGGGCTGTGGTGATGTATGTCGGAATAATCTGGTCCGAACTGCCGCCTGCATAAACTACTGAAATGCTTCGCCCCGTCACGATTCCTGCGTCAACCGCAGATTGCTCAAGCTCCGACTCGAACAGTACCACAGGAGCCAGCTTGCCTTCGACATCCACCCACTTGCCCGAGTCGTCCTTGCTGGCAATCTGTAGAACGACATAGCCCTTATCCTGATCAAGGGTCTTGGCAACACGTCCCTTCAGGGGTGGGCCGAATTTTGCAAAGTAAGCGTTGGAAAGGCTGCCGACCGTGAAGGCCACACCCGTCATTATGAGGATAAAAACCCCACCGATCATGGCGGCCCGGTTCAGCTCTCTCCTGCTTTTGACGGTCATAAACCGTACAATTAACTGTGGCTGAGCTAATACGCCGATGCCGACACCCAGCGTAATCGTCGAGATGACAATCCACCACAAGTTATACTTCAGTTCACCAAAGCCGAACGGGGGCATGGCCGTCCAGCCTCTGTGGCCGATCGCCTGGAGCTTGCCGGGAACAAGCGGCGCCAGGTCGGTCAAAGCCTGGTGGCCTTTAGTTATCCCCCCAAGCTTTCCGTACGTATATATAAGCAGTGTCAACATTCCGACGAACATGATAGTCCCCTGCAACGCGTCGCCGTACATCACGCCTTTAAGCCCGCCCATCACTACGTAGGCCGCGATAATGATACTGAAGACGAGCAGTGCGACATTGTAAGGAATTCCGAACTGAGTCGATATGAATTCACAGCCACCGATAAGCACCGCTGCGGCATACAGGGGAATGAACAGGAAAATTACAAGCCCCGCGAACACCTGAATGAACTTACTCTCGAAACGCCTTGCCAGCAGTTCGGGAAAGGTGTGCGCATCGAGTAGACGGCCCATCCGCCGAGCGGGTGGGCCGAGAAAGACGAAAGCGATAAATATACCCACAAATATATTCAGAAATGTCAACCACAATACGCTCATTCCGAATAGACCAGCCACGCCGCCGAAACCGACGATGGCGCTTGTCGAAATGAATGTAGCCCCGTAACTCATCGCCATGACATACGGATGGACTTTGCGTCCGGCAATGAGATAGTCGGTGGCCGTTCTTGTCCGTGTGTATCCCAGCCAGCCGAGATATACGACCAGCAGCAAATACACAAGAACGACAAGAATCTCGAGTATTCCAACTGTCTGTCCTAACATTGTGCTGTCCTCCATTTTAACAGCTTGTAAATTGAGCTAACGGATGAACCTTGAGACACGAAATTAAAATTATTGGTAACAGTCTTAATCTGCTTATAACTCGGGCAAACTAAATCAAGTATCAAATAGTGTGCCGCCGATGTCCCGGCGGGCCCTGTAACTTCCGACAACACTTGATGCTCTCCTTTTTTATACTGCTTTAAATAATCAAGACTTTCGATGACTCGGTCTGCGACAATCTCACCCATGCCGCAACGCAGGAAAATCAGAGATCCTCTTCTAGTTTCTTTTCCTCATGAGCCCATTGCAAATCTTCTGTTTTGGCTTTGTCTGCGCCGCGATTCCAGTTGATCAGGCCATAGACCACGCACAGCAGGGAACTTGCAATACATAAAATGTATACCATAGCAACGTACTTGTCTTCGATACCCAACATGTTTTTCCCCTGTTTATTACGGAGTAATCATTACCCGTGCACGGAAATCTATAATTAAACACGGTTTTTCCGGAACGTCACATATTGATTGAGGCATAAAATTTAATCGGCGTATTTTCTTAAAAAACGACACAAAAAAACAGCATATTTCCTCGATATCAATATTATTATCTGCACTCGGTAATATATTCCAGGATGGATTTAATACCGGACAGAATCATCCATGGGGCTGCTTTATTGTGACTGCATACTCATATCTTATTTGATAGCAGGCAGTTACGGTTGTTTGTGACAGTTCGGGCGATCTTGTGACAAATCCAGCAGTGACATCGCATTTCTTGAGAGGATACTCTCAAGTTTTTTTTCAGAAATCATAAGATTTTTTAGCTGTAAAAGGGTTTTTTCCTGGTCTGTCCATGGTGAGTCCGTGCCGAACAGGATATATTCTTCGGGGTGACACATAATCATTTTCCGGGCTGTCACTGGTGACATATAGTCGAACGCGAACGATATCTCCATGTATATCTCCTGCCCGATTAACAACTCCCGCACCTCGTCCCACTGCTGCCATGCCCCAAGATGAGTTGTTATAAACTTGAGTTTCGGGAAAGCGTTTTTAATCTTGAGGAGCTTCTGCGGGTCGGCTCTTCTTTCCTTCGGAAATGCTATATCGAATCCCGTGTGCATCACGACCATCATGTCCTCGTCGCACAGTTTCCGGTACATCTCGAACAGCCGTTGCTCGTCGGCGTAAAATTCCTGGTAAAACGGATGCAGTTTTATGCCTTTGAATCCTTCGCGTTTGATAAGCCCGATTCGCTCGATGCATTTGGGGTCCCCGGGATGCACCGATGGAAAGAAAATTATTCGCTCGGATCTCATCTTCTTGCACCATTCGAAAATCGGTTCGAACTGCTCGGGCCTTGTCGCTATACAGCATACGACGCTCTTGTCGATTCCACTGTTATCCATCGAGCCCAGCAGCGCCCCGATAGTGCCGTCGAGATACGCCGTGACATCCGGTGCTTCTTCGAGGAGCTTTTTCATGGCCCGCGGCGCCAGGGCATCGGGGAATGCGTGTGCGTGAAAATCGATAATTCCTTCTGTCATTTTAATTTCCAATAATCATCAGGTTCGAAAGTTTGCCGCCGTCTTAATGTTCTGTACCCGCCGGTTATAATAACACCGGGGCCCGGACTCTTCCAGCAATTTTCTGCAAATCACGCATAATCCGCATTCTCAAAAGGTCACCCTTGATATGCCGGCCGGTCTGCGATAATATTTAGTGCCGTGGCGTACTGGTGAAAAAGAGCAAACATTACTTTGGAGACCTGCAAGATGCAGACGATCAGAAACTTTCTCAAAAACGACAGGTTTGCCGAGCACAACGGAATCGAACTGCTGGAAATCTCTCAGGGCGGGGCAAAGGCAAAGCTGGACATCCGGGACTATCACTTGAACGGTGCCAACATCGTTCACGGCGGCGCGATTTTCGCTCTGGCGGACCTGGTCTTTGCCGCCGCTTCGAATTCGCACGGAACTATCGCCGTGGCCATCAATGCGAACATCTCTTTTCTGAAAGCATCGGCGGGCGGGACATTATACGCTGAAGCAAGAGAAATATCAAAGAATCCGAAGCTCGGAACCTACACGATCGACGTCACCAACGAGGACGGAGACGTCATCGCCATCTTCCAGGGCATGGTCTACAGGAAAAAAGATAAGATCGAAGATTTTATAAAGTAACTCACAACCGCCGTTTGGCGGATGTGAAAAATCGGTGCGATTGAGAATTACAGCACGGCCGCAAATCCGGGATTACTGAAGCTGTATTTATGGGAGCCGGTATTATGAAACGACGACAGTTCTTGAAAAGCGTATGCAGCACAGCATTGGGAGCGGCGGGTTTTCCATACATTGTCCCGTCATCGGTATTGGGCGCAAATGGTGACTCGCCGCCGAGCGAAAAAGTCGTAATGGGATTCATCGGCGTCGGCAGTATGGGCGGCGGGCATTTACGCTCGTTTCTCGGATATGACGACGTGCAGGTAGCAGCAGTCTGCGACCTTCGTGAAATCTTTCGCCAGCGGGCGTTAGATAGAGTCCGGCGACGATATGACGGCGAAGGCTGCAAAGTCTATCACGATTACCGTGAATTACTCGCACGCGATGATATCGACGCTGTGACGGTTGTCGTACCGGACTTTTGGCACGCCTTGATAGGCGTAGAAGCAGCCCGCAACGGCAAGGACATGTATTACGAAAAGCCGCTGGCGATGAGCATCGCCGATGGAAAGGCCGTGCGGGACGCCGTGAACCGGCACAATATCGTCTTCCAGTTCGGCACGCAGCAGAGGTCCGACGATAAATTCCGCTTTGCCTGCGAGCTGGCCCGCAACGAAAGAATCGGCAAACTCCACACTATCATGGTCGGCTCGCACCCGAGC
>CAZTDF010000135.1:10561-12779 GCA_964612465.1 uncultured Pirellulales bacterium | reverse complement strand
ACCCTGCGGGGAACCGGCAAAGTCTATCTCCAGAGCCTGCCCTTCTCAAGGATGTGCAACCGTATACTCGCCCACGCGCCAAGAGCCGGCGGCTCCCGAAAAGGCGAAGGCTCCGTCCTCGGCGGATTAGGTGACCTGATCGGAGGGAGCTAAGTAAAAACACTCATCCACAGGATAGAAAATCATCCAGCTACTTTGTGACGAACGGTGACAGTTCGCGGAGCTGTTTTACTATCGGGGGGAGCTTTTCGATGGTGTAGTCTACCTCTTCTTCTGTGTTGTACCGACTCAGGCTGAAACGGATGGAACCGTGGGCGGCGGTGAAGGGCACGCCCATCGCGCGCAGGACATGGCTCGGCTCCAGCGAGCCGGATGTGCACGCCGAGCCGCTGCTGGCGCAAATTCCATATTTATCCAGCATCAGCAGGATAGCTTCGCCCTCGATGTACTCGAAGCTGATATTGGTCGTATTGGGCAGGCGATTATCCGGATCGCCGTTGATTCGGCAGTCCGGGCACTTCTGCAATATTTTTTTTTCAAGTTTATCGCGCAGGGCTTTAACTTTGCTGTTCTCGGCTTCGAGATTTTCCGCCGCCAGTTCGCAGGCTTTGCCGAGACCTACGATTCCGGGGACATTTTCCGTGCCGGCCCTTCGGCCTGCTTCCTGGTGGCCGCCCAGCATGAACGGCGACAGCCGTGTTCCCTTGCGAACGTAGAGGACGCCCACGCCCTTCGGCGCGTGCAGCTTATGGCCCGAAAGACTGAGCAGGTCGATATTGCTTTTCGAGAGGTTAAGCGGGATTTTGCCGACGGCCTGCACCGCATCGGTATGGAAAATCGCCCCTTTGCTTGTGACTAATTCGGCGATATCCTCGATCGGGAACACAACGCCCGTTTCATTGTTGGCGTACATGATTGTCACCAGTGCAACATCGTCGTCAAGCTGTTCCTCCAGCTCTGCCATGTCGAGCCGGCCCTGTTTGTCCACGCTCAGCTCGACGACCGTATAGCCGTGATTTTCCAGCTCCCGGCAAACCGCAAGCACCGCCGGATGCTCAACCCTTGTGGTTATGACTGTGCGCCTGTTCGGAGCGGCGGCAAGCGCACCTTTGATAGCGGTGTTGTCGCTTTCGGTGCCGCAGCCTGTAAAAACAATCTCGCTCGGATCGCAGCCAAGTAGGTCGGCGACCTGCTCACGCGACTGGCGGATTCTTCGGCCTATCTGACCGCCGAACGTGTGCATGCTCGAAGGATTGCCGTAAAGTTCACAGAACAGCGGCCTTATTTCTTCAAGCACCTCCTCGGCGACTTTTGTAGTAGCGTTGTTATCGAAATATACGGTCTTCATGATTTACTCTCTGTGATTATGGGGCTCTTGTGCGGACTCTTTATCCTCTTCGACGAAAAGTTCTTCTGAAACGAATTCTTTCAGTTTGGCCTCGACAACGTCCTTCATTGTGAACTCCGTCAGCTTGCACTGGGCGCACATTCCTCTGAATGCAACTATGACTTTATTTCCCTCGACGTCGATCAGCTCGATATTGCCGCCGTGTGCTCTAAGGGCCGGCCGGATTTGCTCGTTAATCGTCTGCTGGATGAGTTGAATCTTCTGGATGTTCGTCATCTTGCTGGGCCGGCGCGGCGCCGATACGGGTACTTCTTTTACCTTGCCTCCCTGTATCTTTTCTATGATCTTCTCGATCTCGCCCTGGCAGCCGCCGCAGCCGCCGCCCGCTTTGCAGTAATTCGTCACTTCTTCGACAGTTGTCAGGTCGTTCTCGATAACGACACGCTCGATTTCCTTGTCGGTTACGCCAAAGCAGGTACAGATTACAGTGCCCTCAAGCTCGTGCTTTTTTTTGCCGCCGCCTTGATAATTTTCGATCGCTGCCTCGAGCGCTTCTCTGCCCATAACCGAGCAGTGCATTTTCTGCTCCGGCAGCCCGCCCAGATAGTCAGCGATGTCTTTGTTGGTTAACTTGGTAGCCTCGTCCAGCGTCAGGCCTTTGATCATCTCGGTTAACACCGACGATGTCCCGATGGCGCTTGCGCAGCCGAACGTCTTGAATTTTGCTTCGGCAATTTTGCCGTTCTTGTCGAGCTTGAATGTTAACTTAAGGGCATCGCCGCAAGCCAGCGAGCCGACCTCACCGACACCGTCCGGATTTTCCACTTCACCGACATTCCGCGGATTGAAGAAATGATCCTTGAGCTTTTC
>CAZTDF010000135.1:7829-10461 GCA_964612465.1 uncultured Pirellulales bacterium | reverse complement strand
CTTGTGCCGTGCCCGCCGATGAATTTCGTGCAGCTATGAACGACAATGTCTATGCCGTATTCGAAAGGTCTGAAAAGAATCGGCGTCGTAACGGTATTATCGCAAATCACCGGCATACCATGTTTATGAGCTATGTCGGCGATCTTATCATACTGCAGAATATCATTCTTCGGGTTGCCAAGGGTCTCGATATAAATCAGCCGGGTATTGTCTTTTATCGCCTTAGCAAAATTCTCCGGGTCTTTCGGGTCGACGAAAGTTACTTCAATGCCGAGTTTGGCGAAAGTATGGTTGAAGAGCGTCACCGTCCCGCCGTAAAGCGAATTCGAGGCCACGATATGACCGCCGGCACCGCAAATGTTGAAGATGCTCACATATATTGCCGACTGGCCCGAGCTGAATGCCAGGCCGCCCACTCCGCCTTCCAGGGCCGCCAGCCGCTTCTCCAGCACATCCGTCGTCGGATTCATCAGCCTTGTGTAGATATTGCCGAATTCCTTCAGAGCGAAGAGATTGGCGGCGTGATCCGTATCCTTAAATACAAAGCTGGTTGTCTGATAAATCGGTACGGCTCTGCTCAGAGTATCTGGATCGACCTGATGGCCTGCGTGCAGAGCCAGCGTTTCCAGGTGATATTTTGTATTTTCGTCCATTTTACTACCTCATAAACACCTTAAGAACAGCAAACCGTCAAATCCTCGTAACAATACGTTTTATTCCGGTGTAACAACAATTTCCGTCCGGCCATGCTGGAGGAACTTTACATCCAAACGATATTCAGCATTTTTATCCAGTAATTTCATTCTTTACTTGTTATGTAAATCACCTGCTCGGCAAAAAGATTGGGCGCAAATCTTACCGGGCCGAGAGCTGTTTTATTCAAAGGAATCCTTTTTTCGACTTTGACCTTTAGCTTTCTGCAAAACCGGTCGAAATCTTTGAGCGACAAAGAATGTATGTTTGGCGAATTGCACCAGTCAAACGGCAGCAGCCTGGTTACGGGCGCTTTGCCATGTAAGAGCAGTTGTGCCCTGCACCGCCAGTAAGCAAAGTTCGGAAAGCTGACGATTACCTTCCTGCCGACCCGAAGCAGTTCAGTAAATACTTTTTCGGGATTTTTTATCGTCTGTACTGTCTGGGACAAGATGACATAGTCATAACTTTTGTCGGTGTAGTTTTCCAAACCTTGTTCGATGTCCTGCTGTATGATAGGCAGCCCTTTTTCTACGCAAGCCCGGACAAGGTTCTGGTCGAGTTCGATACCCATGCCTTTAATGTTCTTCTCGGCAGAAAGATTCACCAGCAACTGGCCATCGCCGCAGCCGATATCCAGAACGGTGCTGTTTGGCTCTATCAGAGATTCTATCTCCTCATAATCGATACGAACCCGTGTAGCCTGCTCAACATTAAGCTCCTTTGCACCGCCATGGATAGTTGTTTTACCGCTTGTCTTTTTCGACCCGGGTCTGTGTATCGCATCCAGGAAGCCGGAAATAAATGAGCCTAAAGTATCAGGTTCCAATAGAAACGCATCGTGGCCGTACGGCGAGGAAATATCGCAAAAACTCACGTCTTTGTTGTTAGCCACGAGGGCGTCGACTATAGTTCTGGATTGAGCGGGAGTAAAGAGCCAGTCGCTTGTAAAACTGATTACCAGGAACCTGCAGTTCGTATTTGAAAAGGCATTTTTTAAGGAACCGTAGTCTTTCCCGATGTCGAAGTAATCCGACGCCTTGGTTATGTAAAGATAGCTGTTAGCGTCGAATCTTTCCACGAAACTTTGCCCCTTATGGTCCAGGTATGTCTCGACGGCAAACTCGGAGTTGAAATCGTACCTGTAGTTGTGAGAATTTCGCAGCTCTCGTCCGAATTTTTCGCGCATACCCTGCTCCGACAGATATGTTATATGCCCGATCATCCGTGCTATTGCCAGGCCTCCATCCGGGCCTTTTCCATCGGTGTATTGCCCGCCGGCAAAGTTCGAGTCCTCTAATATCGCATTTCGTCCCACCGCATCGAACGCGATAGATTGAGCTCCGAGGTATGTAGTAGTGGCAATCGGAATAGCGGCTTTAACAAAGTCCGGGTACGCGATCGACCATTGGAGGACCTGCATTCCGCCTATCGAGCCGCCAATTACCGCTAAAAGTCCCTTTATGCCAAGCTTGTCCAGCAGGAGCTTTTGAACTTTTACCATATCGGCTATAGTAATAATAGGAAATTCGAGCCCATAAGGCTTGCCCGAAGCAGGATTAATCGAAGACGGTCCTGTTGTCCCGCTGCAGCCGCCCAAAAAATTCGAACAGATTACGAAGTATTTGTTCGTGTCGATTCCCTTGCCCGGGCCGATCATATCATCCCACCACCCTGGCTTGCCGTCGCCGGGATTGTTTATGCTGGCAGCGTGAGCATTGCCGCTAAGAGCGTGACAAATCAAGATTACGTTGTCACGGGCTTCGTTAAGCTTGCCGTACGTCTCATAGGCGACATCAACGGGAGCCAGCTTCTTGCCGCACTCCAACTCCAGCGGCTTTTCAGTCTCGATGACCCTAATAGTACTGCTTTGTTCCATGCAAACAGATTTTTTTTCTATCTCTGCCATCTTTATTTTTCCGGCAAAATCTCCACCATC
>CAZTDF010000135.1:0-7729 GCA_964612465.1 uncultured Pirellulales bacterium | reverse complement strand
CAAACTGGCCGAGATGCTGGTCCGGCACAAAAAGAATTCGCTTGTCTTCCGGCAGAGATTGGACGACTTCGACCGCGTTAGCGCTTGTGCAGCAATAATCGCTTTCGGCCTTTACCTCAGCCGTGCTGTTGACGTAGCAGACCACCAGCGCATCGGGATTTTCCTTCTTGAGCCGGCGCAGTTGTTCGGCGTTAATCATATCGGCCATCGGACAACCGGCGGACTTCTCCGGCAGGAGCACGGTTTTTTCCGGCGAGAGAATCGCCGCGGTCTCCGCCATAAACCGCACGCCGCAGAACACGATCACATCTGCATCAGTTTCCGACGCCTGGATGCTCAGACCCAGCGAGTCGCCCGTAAAATCGGCAAGGTCCTGTATCTCGCCGGGCTGGTAGTTGTGGGCGAGTATCACGGCGCCTCGCCGGGCTTTTAATTTTTCGATTTGTTCGATTAACTGCTCATTCATTTTATATCTCGTAAATACCGCCTTCGGTTCTGGGATTTCTGCATATCAGATCGGCATTGGCTGTGATCACGGTAAATCCGGCGGGCACGGACTGTTTTACCCAAACATTGCCGCCAATTATAGCTCCCTTGCCAATCGTGACGTCGCCTAATATCGTGGCCTCGGCGTAAATCGTTACATTGTCTTCTATCGTAGGATGCCGTTTCTGGCCCTTGATTATCCTGCCCCTTTCGTCCTTCGGGAAACTCATCGCTCCAAGGGTTGTGCCCTGATAGATTTTTACATTTTCACCTATTATCGTTGTCTCACCGATTACGACGCCCGTGCCGTGGTCGATGAAGAAGTTTTTACCTATTGTCGCTCCCGGATGTATATCGATGCCGGTTTTGGAATGTGCGCATTCGCTCATGATGCGCGGAATCAACGGTATCTCCCGGAGATATAATTCGTGAGCGATGCGGTAGGTCGCAATGGCTGTGATGCAGGGATAGCTTATCACGATTTCCTCGTAGGATTTCGCCGCGGGGTCGCCATCGAAAGCGGCGCCGACGTCGCCTTTGAGCAGTTCCCTGATTTTCGGTAGCTGCGTCAATAAATGCAGCGCGGCATCCTCCGCCATTGCCCGGCAGTCACCTGTGTCACAATCCTTCATTCTGCACTGATATTTGTAAGCTCTTTCGATCTGCTCGGTCAGCTCCGAATATACATGGTAGAGAATGTCGATAACGATAAATTCGATATTCGATTTTTTAACCGATCTTCTGCCGGTATAGCCCGGAAATAGAATTTCCGTAAGCAATTCAAGGACATCCAAAATCTTGTCCCTGACCGGCAGGTTGGAAACATCTATAAAGTTGATGCCGGAATCGCCCTCGTAAGTCTGGGTGATTTCGTCAACGAGATCCTTTATTTTTTGATCGGTAAGTCTGTTCTTTCGCATTGTCGGAATCCTTCAAAAGCACTGCACTTCCTGGGCTTTTTAAGCATACATTTCGGTCGAGATATATCTTTCACCGGTGTCACAGACAAAAGTCACAATGACTTTACCTTCATTTTCCTGCCGATGCGAAAGTTGTATTGCAGACCATACATTGGCGCCGCCGCTTATACCCGAGAGGATACCTTCCTTCGACGCAAGCTGCCGGGCCGTCTCAAGAGCATCTTCGTTAGCGACCTGGATAACCTCATCGATAATGTCGACATTTAGAACATCCGGCACAAATCCCGCCCCGATACCTTGTATCTTATGCGGACCGGCTTTTCCGCCGGACAGCACAGGCGAATCCTTCGGCTCGACTGCAACGACCTTCAGGTTTTCGTTTTTTGACTTCAGAGCCTCGGCACAACCAGTGAGGGTTCCACCGGTGCCGACGCCGGCGACAAGAATATCGACTTGGCCATCCGTGTCATCCCATATTTCTTGTGCCGTAGTTTCCCTGTGGATTTGCGGGTTTGCAGGATTCTTGAACTGTTGGGGCATGAAGGAATTGGAATTCTGCGAAACAAGCTCTTCGGCCTTTGCAATCGCACCGGCCATGCCCTGCTCAGCGGGTGTCAGTACAAGCTCGGCGCCGAATATCTTCAATATTTTCCTTCGCTCGATGCTCATCGACTCAGGCATTGTCAATACCAAACGATGCCCCCTTGCCGCGCAGATGAAAGCAAGGCCGATACCCGTATTGCCGCTGGTTGGTTCGATCACGAGCGTGTCTTTCGTTATCAGTCCCTCTTTTTCTGCAGCTCTGATCATTGACAGCGCAATCCTGTCTTTCACACTTCCGGTTGGATTTTTGGATTCGAGCTTGCCTAAAATAGTGGCCTTGCCCGAGCCGAGCTTGTTTATTTGAACTAATGGAGTGTACCCGACAACCGCGGTGATATCTTCGAATATCGCACTCATAATTTCTTCTCCATTTTTATCATATTTGATAATTCAATTTATTCCCGTCATTTGCTCTGTCAACCAAATCCTGTAGTGTTACCGATTGCAGGACTTTTTCAATAGCCTGCTCGACCTGCAGCCAGAGGCTCCTGGTAGCACAATCGGCAGATCGCGAACAACAATCTTCGTCTTCAACACATTCGACAGTAGCCACAGGGCCTTCCAGGCGATGAATAACATCGTTAAGCTTGATTTGATCCGGGGCCTTGGCAAGGACATAGCCTCCTTTGGAGCCTCTGACACTCCTGACAAAACCTCCCGATCTGAGGACAGCCATTAATTGCTCAAGGTATTTGACGGATATTTCCTGACGCTGAGCAATGATTTTAAGCTGCAAAGGTTTATTATTCCCGTTTTGGGCTAATTCTATTATGGCCCTAACAGCATATCTGGTTCTGGTCGATAGCTTCATAATTTATTTCCCTGTTATTCCTACTGTAATAGTAGCGTATTATACGAATTTATCGATACCAAGTGCAATGGAAAAAATAAAATTAGGCTAAAATTCTAAAAAACGTGTTAATTCTTTTTCTATTAGTAGTTTACATCACGTCATCATTGAATATTTTCAAAAAATGGAATTTTGTGCCGGTTTAATGGCCAATTCGCTTGACGGTTATGCCTCCTACCACTAAAATGGTAGACGTTAGTTTCGAGCTATTTGAAATGGGATATTGCGGATGATCAAGAGTACGGCGAAAAAAGTGGTATTTATTTCCTCTTTCCCTCCAAGAAAATGTGGAATAGCGACCTTCACTTCGGACCTGATAGATAGTACCACCTTAGCTTCAAAGGGAGAATTCGAACCTCTTGTGGTCGCAATGCGGTCTGAAGACCACAAGTATAGTGATCCCGTAAAATTCGAAATCCGCCAAAATGTCAAGAGCGATTATATTTGTGCTGCCGATTATATAAACTTCAGTCACGTTGATTTAGTCTCTGTTCAGCACGAATTCGGCCTTTTTGGCGGCGAGGCCGGTTCGTATCTGAGCCTGTTGCTCAACAGGCTAAAGGCCCCGGTAATAACAACTCTACATACAGTCCTTGATGATCCGAGCCCGCCTTACTACAAGTCGTTAGTTGATATCTGTAAAGCCTCCTACAGAGTCATCACAATGAACGAACGAGGTGTCAGTATGCTGCGGGACATCTATAATATACCCACCAGGAAAATAAAACTGATTGCGCACGGCATCCCTGATTTGCCTTTCGTCGACAGCAACTATTACAAGCATAAATTTGGTCTGGAAGACCGCAGAACGATTTTGACATTCGGCCTGCTCAGCAAGAATAAGGGGATCGAGGTAATGCTCAAGGCGATACCGGCTATCGTCAAGGCCGAACCATGCGTGATCTACATCATCCTGGGCATGACACATCCGAGCGTACTGAAGCACGAGGGTGAATCGTATCGATTCGGTCTCCAGCAAATGGTCAAAGATTTAAACCTGCAGGAACATGTGATCTTCCACAACAGATTCGTCGATGACAAGGAGCTTCATAACTTCCTGTGCGCAGCAGATACCTATGTTACGCCCTATTTGAACGAGAAGCAGTTGACAAGCGGCACGTTATCGTTTGCGGTCGGCACCGGCAAAGCGGTTGTCTCTACACCATATTGGGCGGCGACGGAGCTGCTGGCCGACGGCCGGGGCAGGCTGGTGCCATTCGGCGATTCTGAACAAATAGCCGAAGACATATCGGAAATACTTCAGAATGATACCCTGTATTACTCGTTGCGAAGACGGGCATACGAATACGGCAGATCCAGAACCTGGCCAAAAATCGGCCAGATATATTGGAAGCTGTTCGGCTCAAAACGCAAGCTTCCTCAAGTCTCCGCCAAAACAAAACTATCCGCAGCCGAGACAATATCAAGCATCGAAGTGCCGGAGCCTTCGTTAGACCATCTCAAAAAGTTAACCGATGACACGGGCCTCTACCAGCATGCCAAGTTTACAATACCAAATCGCGAGTTTGGCTACTGCACGGACGATAATGCAAGAGCTGTCATTGCGATGACTCGGTATTACGCCCATAATCCTGAGCCGGGGGCACTCCGGCTTCTCGATACGTATCTTTCTTACATCATCCATTCACAGAGCAGCGACGGCTCAATCAAAAACTTTATGGATTTTGACAGGGCCTGGCGCACAACCGAACCTGCTCATGATGCATTCGGCAGGGTATTGTGGGCGTTTGGGACGGTTATGGCAAAACCACCGGCACCGCCATATTTGTCGATTGCCAAAGACTGCTTCGACATATCGGTAGAGCTTGTCCAGAAGCAGCTCCCAAAGGGAATGGCATATTCGATCCTCGGTATGAGTGATTATCTCAAACAATTCCCCGGCGCAATCGACATAAAGCGGCAACTGGAATTGGCCGCCGACGGTCTGGTCAGGCAATACGAAGAGAGTCATTACCCTGATTGGCAGTGGTTTGAGGATGCGCTGACTTACGATAATGCCGTTTTGCCGCACGCGATGTATATAGCCGGCCTGACTCTCGATAACAAAAGGTATAGGGAAGTTGCGGACATAACCTGTAAGTTCCTGCTGGCAAAGACTTTCAACGGCACGCATTTCAGTTTCGTCGGCTGCAAAGGATGGTATGAACGAGGCGAGAAAAAGGCGACATTCGACCAGCAGCCCATCGAAGCCGCCGGGACCGTCATGATGTTAAGGGCCGCTTATGATGCTACGCAAAACGAAAGATTTTTAATGCTTCAGAGAAAAGCCTTTGATTGGTTCCTCGGCCACAACGACCTGCACGTTCCGCTTTATGACTTCAGAACAAAAGGCTGTAACGATGGTTTGACTCCCGAGGGCGTTAATACGAACCAGGGTGCAGAAAGTACGCTCAGCCTTTTATTAAGCCTGTTGGCGATGGTCGAGAGCTACGCCGTCGTCAATAAAACCAAAACCCCCAAGGCCGCGCCATCACCCCAGACCGACCGTAAAAAAAAGAGCGCTAAAAAGAAAATCCGAATAAAAAGCATCCCCGCAAAAGCTAAAACGAGAAAAAAGCAGGCCGAAAAACTCACTTAACGCCGGGAGCATAAGTGCTCAAGGTACCATAAAATTCACGCTGTAGAGCAGGCTGAAATGCTTTATCGCTCGATGGCTTCTTCGCTTTTCTCGCCGATCCACTGAATATCTGCGCCGATTCCCTGGACAGTCTGGCAGCTCACCAATGAAAAGAGCATCACAATTAAAACCATCACAAGAAACACTTTTCTAATCATTTTCTCAGGCCCCCTTCTACTCTCGGACTTGATCCAGCACCATATTTCAAGACATTCCCCACAAGACGGCCGACACTCCGACCGGGCTCTGTCTTAGAACTCGAATACCATTCAACACACTATTTTTATTTCGGCAGTTCCGCCCTTTCGGCATCAATTATCCAGGGGATTTGCCGGCCCGATGTACTTTTTTGCCACCACGATATCGTCAAACCAGACCTTGCTGACGTGTCCCGTCGGGGAGTCCGTGATATACAATAGCATCCACAGGAAATTTAAATTCAGCTTTTCGTCGCTTCGCCATTGGAAGCCTTCGAACGGCTCGCCCTGCGGTTCCGGCATGAAACTGTCCCATACCCACTTGCCTTTGGGGAATCCTTTGCCGAGGTGGCTGACAACTTGCCCATCCTTTTTCCAGGATTTGCCGTCGATCCACAGCTCCTGCTCGCCGTTGCTTTGTGTGACGGGATCGTTCATTTTCATCATCATCTCGATGCATATCCACCGCTGGCGTTCGGCTTTCAGATTTTCGTCGTTGACAAAGTCGTGCCCCCACGATTTCTTGTCGGGCGACGAGCGCATCCCCATCCAGTAGGAGTAGAAATCCCATCTCCATTTTTCGCCGTACGGCTCGATGCCCGTGGTGAACCGCGCATCGCCTTCGGGCCGGATTCCCGCTCCGCCCTGAGGCCATGTCGTCGAAGGGTTGTAGCCGCCGACGTGGACAAAATGATGAATCGGGTAGCAGTCTCGTGCGAATTTCACGTAAAAACGAACGTAAAGCTGCTCGTAGCCCGGCAAAAGACGCCGATATAAATGGCCGCCCATCCCTTTGCCTCCGACATGCGTCATTAAAAGCGAATGTTTGCCCGCGCTTGCGGCAGGCACGTCCGGCGACAGCGACATAATGTCGATATTCTGTACGCTCTCCCAGCGTGCCTTGACAGCATCCAGGGAATCGGCCTCGAAATTCTCAATAAAAATCACATCCGAATCTTTCTCGATCCCCTTATCGCCCTTGTATTTACTCGCCAGGCCGTGCCGCACCGCACCTTGTGATTCTTCTGTTTGTGCAGCACTAAGAAAACAAAGAGCAAGAATCAACATCCCGGCCGACACGCCGGCAAAGAACTGGTTTGTGGATTTGCGATTAGCCATTCGGTATTCCTCCGGAAGATATCATGCCAGGTCCTTACAAAAAACGTTTACAAAATCAAGTCACGGCAACTCGACTCTCTACTTGGCGCAGATTATAGAGCAATATCCAAAATTAGCAAACATTATTGAAGCTTAACAGGGATGGCAGAGAACGGAAGGTACTGTGAGCGTATAGAATATCTTGAAGGCTTTTGGAGGCACTCTGAATCCTGCGGAGACTTTGTAGTCCGGCTTCTCGAGTCAGGGCAAGTACGTTTAGACACTTGCCTGGAATCCGGACCGGCTCAATAGTATCAGTCCTCACACGGACAGAAACGGATTGCACGTATTGAACTCACAGTCTCGTCAAATTTACATTCTGATAGATAACAGGATTCTTAGCCCGTGTTGTTACGATTTGAGCTTGTTCTGGAGTTCTGCAATGGCTATTAGAACTTGCGTTTGCTGATCCTGTAGCTCACGGACCGTTTTAACTTCGGTCTGCAACTGAACTGCAAGCTTGCCAATTTCTTCCTGAGATTTCCTGGCCTCGGCAACAGCAGTGTCGCGTGACTGAGTAAGTTCGTCGACCTGCTTTTGCAACTGGTCACGTGACTGAGCGAGTTCATTAACCTGCTCTTGTAAATGGTCCCGTGTCTGCGTAACAACGGTTATTCTTAACCTGAGGTCGTCTCGTTCACTCTTGGTTTTTTCCAAAGCAGCTTTAAGTCTTGCCGACTCGGTCATGTTGCAGCCTGTCAAGGTGAGCGGAAAACCCAACGCCATCACACATGTAAGAATTATTATCCGCTTCATCATTTCGCTACTCCTTTAATTGAAATTCCGGCTACTCCTTTCTCGGGACAAAATTCCTCGACTGGGAATAATGACCCTTCATGCTTTTATTGTATTACTATCACCTTATTTATCGGACGCT
>CAZTDF010000134.1:0-12817 GCA_964612465.1 uncultured Pirellulales bacterium | reverse complement strand
TGGCCAACATGAGCGGGCCGGGAGTGTAAGTCGCAGGACCGTTAGGAACACCCATTGCAGCGTTGCTTACTTCGTCGAAATCTTCGCCGAAGACTATATAGTGCAATTTTGCGCCGAAACCTGCCGTCCAGCTAAGCACTACATTAAGATCGACAAATTCGGCACCATCAGCCGGTTCGGGAAGATATGCAGTATTGGGAGGGACCGAGAAGCTCCAGACGGGGCCTTTCCACGGACTATTCGGCTCGGCATCGTTAACCTCGTCGATACGCCAGTAGTAGGTCGTGCCCGGAACAAGACCATCGGGATAAGCATATCCCGCAAAGCCTGCAATAGAATATGCCACATCCAGGTCCTGGTTGCCCCTGAATACATCAGAGTCTCGGGTGCCATCATTCACATCGTCGAAATTGTCGCCCATATAAAAATCGTGAGAAACCGCAAAATAGCCCGGTCGCCACGAAAGGGTCACCCACGTATCGGCATGTAGGGCACCATTTCTCGGATTGGGACCCGAAGCGAGCGGTTGGTAGCCTAATCCTATCACATCGTTTACCCAGTTGACGATGAACTCAGCACAGGTCAAACCTCTGTCGTCTATCCAGCCAGGAGGGCCACTACCAGCAGACTGGTTTACAAAAGCGACGTAAGCGCCAGTATCTGTGTTGTGAATAACAACAGGATCAGCCTGTGCTTCTCCTGGGTCATCTGTCCCACCCGTAGATGCGAATACCGCAGCGACTTCCCAGGGGGCTACAACAGCACTGAGAGCAATGGGTCTATAAGTTATGGCGGGGTCATTGAGACTGGGTAGATATTCCTTACCTGTCGGTGTGACCGTCAGCGAAGTATTATCAGCGGATACGATAATACCAGAAGAAAGGTCAAGGATGTTCGCGGCACCAGAAGCACCGTTCTCAGTTTGTCGAGCTCCACCTGCATACGAGACGTATCCGAACCAGTCGCCGACATTTATAATCATGTTTCCGCCATCGAGCCACTCTTCAACAAGCGAGCCATCCGGCTCAAGGTTTGGGAATGGATAGAGGACACTCGGCATGCATCCGTTAAGCCAGAGAATGTCCATTTCATCATCATTCATATTCGCTTCTATCCAGTCACCAAATGCATCATACTGGTCGTCATCGAACTGCTGGATATCCGCGAACAGATGCCCAGCTTCGGCAATTATCGTCTCAACGTCTGTGGTCATTGTAGCAACATCGTACCAGCCATCGGTGTTAGGTGCCCCGACGTAGAACGCTATGTCAGAAGCCATAGCTGTTGTGCAAAATGCAAATGCGACTACGAATACCAACACTAAATTTTTCATTTTTTTCCTCCTAATTTTAACTGAGAATTAATAGGAAGTTTCGCTCCGGCCACGCACCAGAGTGACTGACAGTAATTTTCACTTATTTTTGACTAAAATATTGCTTGAAAATGGTTTTGGCCTAATTCTACCTCCTTCCTTAAACGGCCAATATGGGCACTTATTTAAGTAAAATCTGAAATAAACTGTAGAAATCCCCCCCGCACAAGATGAAAAATCTAAAGATTTCCACGCAAACTGTTTATACCAGATTAATCGGCTTTGTGTCAAGGATTTATTTTGTTTCATCCCGTACACGATTATGCGAATTGCCGATGCGGGAGCGAAAAAACAATCTTTTTTGAGGCATTTTTCATTTCAGATAATAGATCTACAAATAAGGATGATTTTGCCTTTACGGGAAGCTGGGCAATTCAGTATATATAGTACCTGGTGAAGTGTGCACGCAAGACAGTTAGGCATGATTGCTTGAAGACAGAGCCCTTTTTGAAGCTTTGGAACGACCTCTTTTGTCCAATTGTAAACCTTGCCTGGCGAAGCTGTCAATTGAGGTGACTACGTATTTTTGAGTGAGAAGTCAAGAAAGTACGTTTCGAAATTCCGGGACATATCAAAGATTTCACCGATAAATCAAAAAAGGGCATGATTTTGCATGTTTTTTGCCTGAATCCGGCTTCATTTCCCAAAAATGTATTTGAACTGAATACGCAAAAACACAATCCAAAGTAGTAGGGGCGGTTCGCGAACCGCCCCTACCCGGCACTTTACCTGCTGCCATGGCTGGTGCGGTATATGTATGCTGCCTATAGGGACATTTCCGGGCTTCCGATTATAATATCCGTAAGACACTTCATCTTCCCGGTAGGAGACGCAGCAATCCGGCCGGCGAAGAAATTCCTAAAATTTTCCTTGACGCGAAGCCGGATAATTTGGTAAATTAAAGCTTGGTGAGGCGTGTTCCTTTATAGGCACGTATCTAAGGAACTCGGCCTGCCAAAAGATGGAAAGTCTTTAATTCCTGAGGGTATTGAAGCATAACAAGGAACGAACAAGACGACCGAAGTTGTATGCTTCGGAGATAAGAGTTTTACCTTATCATCAATTATATATAGTTAGTTCCTAAAGGAAGGAGGTAACGACAAGTCTAAGAAAGATGTCATGGGCAGACATTTCGATAAATGTAGCTTTAGATAAAATTCTTATCGGTCGCTTATATTTTAACATCCTTTTTCGAAGGAGGATTATTATGTCTAAGAAATTGTTACTTTTTGTTGTTATCGTGTCGGCCTTGCTATTGAGCTCAATGGCAATGGCGCAGGGTACCGACGTTACGGGCCCGTTTGACACCGTGCAGGGCGTCCCTAACGACGGCATAGAAGACGGCGGCGACGACAGCGGTTGGCCACCCAACGAAATACCACCTAATGCCTTTGACGACCAGATTCTGACGAAGTTCCTACACTTCAAAGGAAACGTAGAATCTACGGGCCTCCGCATAACGCCGGTTATGGGTCCGACCGTGGTTACCGGGCTGACATTGACCACAGCCAACGATGCGATCGAACGCGACCCCGTCGAGTACGAGCTGTACGGCTCCAATGAAAGCATTGACGGGCCATACACGTTAATCGCCGAAGGCCCCATTGTGGACTTTGCCGGCAGTACGGACTGGCCGCGGCGTACGATAAATGAAACGCCGATCCAGTTCGATAACACGGTGTCATACAAGCACTACCAGATAATGTTCCCGACCGTTCGCACTCCGGACAGTGCCAACAGCATGCAGATTGCTGAGATCGAGCTGCTGATGCGCATTTTCAAGGCCTCTGAACCAGCCCCGGCTAATAAAGCCATTTACGAGGATACCTGGGCGACTTTGACCTGGGCAGCCGGACATGACGCAGTCTCGCATGATGTATATGTAAGTGATAATTTGGCTGACGTGGAAAATCGTGCCCCGGAAGCCTTCCAGGGTAACCAGACCTTGGCGTATCTTGTTGTCGGTTTTATGGGATTCCCTATTCCGGATGGTCTTGTCCCGGGAACAACTTATTATTGGCGAGTCGATGAGATCAATGATGACAATCCGGAAAGTCCCTGGGCAGGCGATGTCTGGAGCTTTACTGTTCCCCCCAGGATTGCCTGGAAACCCAATCCGCCTAATGACGGTCAGTATATAGGCCTGGATGCAGACCTTAGCTGGAGCCCGGGTTGGGGTGCTAAATTACACACTGTGTACTTCGGTGACAATTTTGACGATGTCAATAGTGCCACCGGCGGTACGTCCCAGATAGCTACAAGCTATATGCTCGATCCCCTTGAGTTAAACAAGACCTACTACTGGCGGGTTGATGAGGCCGATGGCCGTCAGACATATATAGGCGATGTCTGGAGCTTCACGACCACCGATGGTGGCGGCGGCATCAAGGGCGAGTATTTTGCCAATGAAACTTTAGCCGGCACGCCAGCTTATACGCGTATAGATCCTTCCGTCGATTTCAGTTGGATTAGCGAGAGCCCCGGTCTGCCGTTGCGGGATGATGACTGGTCGGTACGGTGGACAGCAGACCTTAATATTCTCGTCGACGATACATATACCTTCAGCGTCAGCAGCGAGGGCGGCACGCGACTGTGGATTGACGGCGAACTGGTCATTGACATGTGGGTGTCCTGGGTTGAGACTAAGTATGCCTCGATACCGAGGGACATGAAAAGTGGAGTCCATTCGCTGCGTCTGGAATTCGTGGACTTTGACCGCGCCAACGCCACGCAGCGGTTGTACTGGTCGTCGACGTCGATGGCCGAGGAGATCATTCCCGCCGGCCCGCTGCAGCCACCACTTAGGGCCCAACGCCCGAATCCGAATATTAATGGAGTGGATGTAAAGCACACACAGGTTCTTACATGGGTTCCGGGCGACAAAGCCACCTCACACCAGGTCTATTTTGGCACTGATGAAGAGGCTGTGAAAAACGCCGATATAGCCTCGCCGGAGTACAAAGGCTCTAAAGAACTTGGCGATGAGAGCTATGATCCCGGATTACTCGAATGGAATACGGATTACTTCTGGCGTGTCGATGAGGTCAACGACCTCGATGCCGCCAGTCCATGGGAAGGTGCAGTCTGGAGCTTCACTTCCGCCAACTTCATCGTTATCGATGACTTCGAGGACTACGATATTGGTAACAAAGAGATATGGTGGTTCTGGAAGGACGGCCTTGGCTATGGTGCACATGGTGATGAACCGGCTTACGCAGGCAACGGAACGGGCTCAGCCGTAGGCGATGAAGGTACTGCCTCTTATATGGAAGAGACCATCGTCCACGGAGGCGGCAAGTCAATGCCGGTCTATTATAACAATACCATTGCTAAGTTTTCAGAGGTGGAATTGACGTTGGGTGGCAAGGATTTGACACAGAACGGCTGCACCACACTGAAGATTTGGTTCATGGGTATTGCTGAGAATGCTGCCGATACGCTGTATGTTACACTCAATGGGATTGCGGTGGCGAACACAGATCCCGCCGCAGCACAGGCGACCGACTGGACCGAATGGGACATCCCCCTGCAGGCATTTGTAGACAAGGGCGTTGATGTTACCAATGTAAATTCGATTGCAATCGGTATCGGCGATAAAACCAATGCGCAATTCGGTGGTACAGGTACAATTTACTTCGATGACATAGGTGTTCATCCTCCCGTTGCAGAGTAGACTGAGATTCGGCCGCTAATTAAAATTGTGCGGTTGATGTGGTAGATATGCTTGGAGTTTGGGGCTTATACTGAGAAGATTCGGTATAAGCCCCGCTCTGAGTTAATTGCTATAGCCGTTATGATATGTAGCCAAAGCATCGGTATCTTATCCTTTTCAAAAGGAGGATTATTATGTATAGAAATTTGATTTATTTTACTTCCTTTGTTTTTCTTCTGGGCCTGGTCAGTGTAACGAATGGAACGGAAGGCTTGCTGGGCGAGTATTATCACGGCTCTGCAGGTAATCCCTGGCGAGAATTAGTTTTGGAGCGTATAGATCCTACGATCGATTTTAACTGGGGTGATCCGGGCTCGCCGGATCCGTCGGTAAATGTAGACGGTTTCACAGCACGGTGGACGGGTATGATTGAAGTGCCGACTTCCGCGACCTACACTTTCTACACGCTGACGGACGACGGAATTCGGTTGTGGGTAAATAACGTACAGATTATTAACAACTGGACAGACCATGGCAGTACCGAGGACAGCGGTGACATTTCCCTGGCGGCTGGGCGTCAATATGAGATTATCCTGGAGTATTATGAGAACGGTGGCGGCGCCCAGTGTGAGCTATCCTGGGAATCACCGTCTATAGCCCGGGAAGCCATTCCAAGCCAGTATTTGTCTGTGGAAAGGCCGTTCCCACGTAATCCTGATCCTGCTGATGGGGCTATAATAAAAGATACTTGGGTTCCCCTTAGCTGGGAGCCGGGAGATTATGCGGCCTCACATAATATCTATATTGGTGAGGATAGCGATGAGGTTCAGGCCGGCATGGGTGATACGTTCAGGGTTAACCAAACCAATGCTGATTATGCTATCGGATTCCCCGGATATCCTTATCCGGACGGTGTTGTCAAGGGTACAACCTACTACTGGAGAATCGAAGATATCGAAGCTGATGGAACCACGACGCACAGTGGTCCCGTCTGGAGCTTTATGATTACCCCGAGATCCGCTTACAACCCGATTCCCGCCGATGGCCAGGAAACTGTAGACCCGAATATAGTTCTTAAATGGCAGGCCGGATATGGTGCAATATTGCACCACGTTTATTTCGGCGACGATTATAACGTCGTAAACGATGCCGTCGTTGGGATTCCACAGGGAGCTTTAACATATACACCAGGCACTCTTGAATCAGGCAAAACGTACTACTGGCGGATTGATGAATTCCATGGATTCGAGACATTAAAGGGCGAGATATGGAGCTTTTCGACTCCGGGCGCCGTCGGAAGTCCGAATCCATACAAAGGTGCCGAGAATGTTAAGCAGACAACAATGCTCAGGTGGGTTGCGGGAGATGACGCCGGCTCGCATCAGGTCTATTTCGGAACGGACAAAGTTGCCGTGAGTAACGCAACAACCGCTTCACCGGAGTATAAAGGCATTAAAAACCTTGACGATGTGCAATATGATCCCGGATCCCTCATGGGAGGCACGAATTACTACTGGCGTATCGATGAGGTTAATAATCTTAATCCGAACAGTCCGTGGAAAGGCGGCGTCTGGGCATTCACTACGGCTGATTATCTTGTTGTGGACGACATAGAGTCCTACAATGATATCGATCCGCCTAATCCGGGCAGCAATACGATATTTGCATATTGGATTGACGGTTATTCCACTCCCGCCATAAACGGTGCTCTTGTCGGCAATGATCCCCCTCTTCCGTATACCGAGCGGACTATAGTTCATGGCGGCAGGCAATCAATGCCGTATGTCTATGACATTACCGGTAAATACGCTGAGGCGGCCCTGACTCTGGAATCTCCGCGTGACTGGACTGCCTCGGATGTCAATACGCTGACCATTTGGTTCCACGGTGATTTTGCTAACGATGCCGCTCCGATATATGTTGCTATTGCAAATATGACAGGCACACCAGCGGTTGTGACGCATGATGATTCGGCCGCAACCCAGATACACGCCTGGACGCAGTGGGATATCCCCTTGCAGGCTTTTGCAGACAAGGGCATCGACCTGACTAATGTCAATACGATTACTATCGGTATTGGTGATAAGGCCAATCCGCCGGGTGGTGCTGGTAAAATGTACTTCGATGATATTGGTCTGCATCCTCCCGCTGCAGAGTAGGCTGAGATTCGGCCGCCAATTATAATTGTGCGGTTGATTTGGTTGGTAGATTTGCTTGGAGTTTGGGGCTTATGCTGAGAAGGTTCGGTATAAGCCACACTCTGAGTTAATTGCGATAACTGTTTTGGTATGTGGCCAAAGCACAGGTATCTTAACCTTTTTTGAAGGAGGATTATTATGTGTAGAAAATTCATTTATTTTGCTTGCTTTGTTTTTCTTCTGGGCCTGGTTGGTTCGGCCAATGGTGTTGAAGGCTTGCTTGGCGAATATTATGAAAGGAACACAACAAATCCGTGGCAAGATTTGCTAATGAAACGCCTGGATCCAACGGTTGACTTTAACTGGGGCGATCCTGGTTCGCCGGATCCGTCAGTACCTGTGGATAATTTCATGGTAAGGTGGACAGGCCAGGTTGAAGCACCAACCACGGCAACCTATACTTTCCATACCCAGACAGACGATGGTGTGCGATTGTGGGTAAATGACGAACCGCTTATTGACAACTGGACAGACCATAGCAGTACTCATGACAGTAACGATATTGCACTACAAGCCGGGCAAAGATACGAGATTACACTGGAATACTATGAGAATGGCGGCGGAGCCCAATGTGAGCTTTCCTGGTCGACTTCAACGATGGCCCGAGTGGCTATCCCAAGCCAGTTTCTTTGGGTAGGTGGAGACCGTCCGGAACCCCGTAATCCGAATCCTGCTGATGGCGCTATAATTCGCGATACGTGGGTTAGCCTAAGCTGGTCTCCGGGAGATTATACCGCTTCGCACAATGTGTATGTCGGCGAGAGTTTTGACGATGTCCAGGCCGGCACGGGCGATACGTTCAGGGTTAACCAAACCAATACTGATTATGCTGTCGGATTCACCGGATATCCTTATCCGGATGGCGTTGTCAAGGGTACGACATACTACTGGAGAATCGAGGATGTTGAGGCCGATGGGACCACGACACACAGCGGCCTCGTCTGGAGCTTTTCGATTGCCCCAAGGACTGCTTACAGTCCGATACCGGCCGATGGCGAAGAATTTGTTGACCCAAATATAGTGCTTAAATGGACGCCTGGTTACGGTGCGATTTTGCATACCGTCTTCTTCAGCGATGATTATGACACCGTCAATGATGCCGCCGCCGGTATCCCACAGGGAGCTGTAACCTATACACCCGGCACGCTTGAATCGAGCAAAACATACTACTGGCGAATCGATGAGTTCTTTGGATTCGAGACATTAAAAGGCGAGATCTGGAGCTTTTCGGTTACCGGTAGCGTTAGTAACGCGAACCCATACAATGGCGCTGAGAATGTAAAGCAGACACAAATTCTTACGTGGGTTGCGGGTGATAATGCAGGCTCACACCAGGTCTATTTCGGCACAGATATAGATGCCGTGCGCAATGCTACAAGTGCTTCGCCGGAGTATAAAGGCTCTAAAAACCTTGGCGATGAGAAATATGATCCCGGACTACTTGAGCAGGACGCGTCTTACTACTGGCGTATCGATGAGGTTAATAACCTCAACCCGAGCAGTCCGTGGAAAGGCAATGTCTGGACATTCACGACGGCGGATTTCCTCGTCGTGGACGACCTGGAGTCCTACAATGACATCGATCCGCCAAATCCGGGCAGCAATACGATATTCGGATACTGGATTGACGGTTACGGAACCGCGAATAACGGAGCTCTCGTCGGTAATGACTTACCTCCTTATGCTGATCAGACGACCGTTCACGGCGGCAGGCAGTCGATGCCGTATGTTTATGACATTACCATCAAGTTCGCCGAGGCGACTCTGACTCTGGATTCTCCGCGTGACTGGACTGCGTCGGACGTCAAAACGCTTACTATTTGGTTCCACGGTAATTTGGTTAACGATGCTGCGCCGATTTATGTTGCTATAGCAAATATGACAGGCGCACCTGCAGTTGTGACGCATGACGATCCAGCCGCAACCCAGATACACGCCTGGACGCAGTGGGATATCCCCTTGCAGGAGTTTGCAGACAAGGGTATTGACCTGACGAATGTTAATACGGTTACTATCGGTATTGGTAATAAAGCCAATCCGCCGGGCGGTACGGGTAAAATGTACTTCGACGATATAGGCCTACATCCTCTACCGCCGGAGCCGGAACCGGAACCGGAACCAGCGCTATAAGCTGTGATTTAACCGGCTGTTAAATTTTATTTATGGCCAAAGCTGACATGCTTCAGTGAGGGGCTTATACTGATCGATACGGTATAGGCCCCTTTTTTTGAGATCCTGTTTCATCAAGCGGCGTTTCGCCGGTCATTGAGATACCGGTCTTATTTTCTGAGATATTCGTAAAGGATTATTTTCAGAAATCTTCATTAAAATCATTGATAATCCCCCTTATGGTGCTTTTTAGGGCATTTTGGCCTTCAGTTGGCCGGCTTGCTGAAAAAATTCCGAAAAAAGTGTTACGCCTCGTATCAATGGCGGCACTTAATGATAGCTTTATAGTCCGATAAGTAGCAGTTGCATGAGCAAACGCAGAAACAGAATTAGAAAGTATCGGAAGAACAAAAAAGTAACTCACATCCCTCTCCTTGAAGCTGAGTTTGCCGGCCTCGCTTAGTGTGTGGCCGGCAAATTTAGCAAAAAGCCGGTTTTCAACGCTTGAGTGCATAGCCATAATCAAATCTTTTATCTGCCCCGGAGCCATGTTCCCATAGATGCGCCACAAAATTTCCCGGAAAATACGGTCAAAACCAAAATTTTAATACAGAAAAAAAAACGTTACATGTAAGATATAAGATGGCACTTTTATATAGCCGATAGGCGAAAAAGGAGTATTACTCGATGTTTTTTGTGGTTCCAAAGTGAATGAAAAGTGGCGTTTGTGGGACCGGAATAAAAAAAATTGAATTTTTATATTTTGGAGGATTACATTATGAAACGGCATAGGTCAAAATTAGTATTTGTTTGCGGATTGGTATTACTGCTCGGTGCAGTAAACATCGCTTCGGGAGTCGGCGTTAAGCTAATGTTGGTCCAGCCGCCAAATAACAATTGCGCCAACGCAAAGGCGGTCGGCAATGTAACAAACCTGCTATTCGACACAACGAATGCAACATTCGACGGCCCCGGGCATTATATTAACAGCCCTAATATATGGTACTGCTATACTGCCACATGCAATGGTTGCGCCACTGTAAGTCTGCAAGGCAGCAGCTTCGATACCAAGATCGCCGCCTATGAAAGTTGCGATTGCTATCCAGCCGAGGAAGACCTGATTAAAAGGAACGACGACTTTCATGGTCAACAATCGCAAATTACTTTTCCTGTGATGGCCGGCAGCCAGTACCTGATCGAGGTTGGGGGATTTAATCCATCAGTAAAGGGCCAGGGTACGATCAGTATCAGTTGTGATGCGCAGTTGAGTCAGCCGGTAAACGACGACTGCAGTAACGCAAAGCAGATAGTCAATATAACAGAGCTGCCGTTCAACACCGCATGTGCGACGTTCGACGGCCCGGGCCACTACTTTACCAGCCCGAACCTCTGGTATCGTTATACGGCCTGGAGCACAGGTGACGTCACTGTCAGCCTCCTTGGCAGTGAATATGACACCGCGCTCGCTGTATATGACGGCGGCGATTGTTACCCGGAACGGGATGATATAATCGAGCGTAATGACGACTTCGGCGGTTTTCTTCAGTCTCAAATCACCTTCCAGGCGACCGCCGGTAACAGCTACCTATTCGAGGTTCTGGGCTACGATTCCGACGCAGTCGGCGAGGGAGTTATAACTGTCAGTTCCGAGGGCGCCCCCCCGTCGACCAACAACGATAATTGTCAGAATGCAAAACAGATCGGTGACGTAACTGAAATGCCGTTTGATACAACCAGTGCATCGCATGACGGGCCGAGCCTCTGCATGTACAGTTCGAATCTCTGGTACTGCTATACCGCTCCGTGTACAGGCCAGGCAACCGTCAGTTTGGCCGGCAGCAGCTACGACACGATGCTCGCCGTTTATGATGGGTGCGAATGCTTTCCGACATTGGGCGACATGATCGAGTGCAACGATGACGCCGACAATTCTTATCAGTCGGAGATCGTTTTTGATGCAGTCGCAGGCAACCAGTACCTGATCGAGGTTGGGGGCTATGCTCTCGAAGCCGGTCAGGGCCTGCTGAGTGTCAGTTGTGAGGGAGTGCAGCCTCCTCCACCGTCCAAGGACGACTGCCAAAATGCAATGCCGGTCGGCGACGTGAAAAACCTGGCGTTCAGCACAGCTAACGCAACATTCGACGGGTTTGGCCTCTGCATGACAAGTCCGAATATCTGGTACTGTTATATCGCCACGTGCACGGGTGATGTCACCGTCAGCCTGGCCGGCAGCAGCTACGATACGATGCTCGCAGCCTATGACGGGTGCGAATGCTATCCGGCTTCGGGGGATCTGATCGGGTGCAACGATGACGTCGGCAACAGTTATCAGTCAGAAGTCACCTTTACTGCGACTGCCGGCAACCAGTATCTGATCGAGATTGGGGGATACGCCTCTGAGACCGGAGAAGGTCTGCTGAGTATTAGTTGCGAGGGGGTCGTGGTTCCGAATAAACCGGACCTTGGCGACGCTCCGGACAGCACGAACAACTCCGGCGTGGCCATGATGGCATACCCTTCGCAGGGATTGTTGCCGGTTGTTGTCCAGGCCCATTACCCCACTGTTTACAACGATGGCACCGGTACCGGGCCTTTCGGACCAGTCCATGTGAACGCTCAGACAGTGGCATTTCTGGGCAAAAAGATCACACGGGAAACCGAAGCCGATACCGGCGCCGATGAGGATGGCGTAAACAACATCAGGCCCTCAACCGATACACCGAACCGGGATCAGGGCGATGACGGCGTTATCTTCCCGCTCAATATGCCGAGTTGTCGCTTCACTACAATTGACTACTTTGTCAACGTGATCAATCCGGACACCGATCTCTGGGTCAATATCTGGCTCGACTGGAACCGGGATGGCGACTGGGACGATACTCTTGAATGTCCCGAAGGTCCCGCGCCGGAGTGGGCTGTACAGAACCAGTTCCTGTTAAATCTGCCGGCCGGAGTAAATCAGATTACCACGCCGGGATTCCTGGCATGGCATCCCGAAGGCGGCGAAGAGATATGGATGAGAATCACGCTTTCAGGCCAGCCCTGGAGGGGCGGCAGTAATCCCGGAGCGAAAGGTAATGCCGGCTCCGGACCCCAGGCAAAATACCAGATTGGCGAAACGGAAGATTACAATTTCACGCCCGATGTCAGCATTACGATATGCGAAGATTATAACGGCGATGGAGTAATCGACTTGAATGACCTGGCGGACTTCGTGGCCGATTGGCTTGAGAATTGTTCGTAGTAACATAGTAACGTTTATGCAACATCAAATTCGGGCTGTGGGCACTTGTTGCTCACAGCCCTTTTTCGTTACGTTGTAATCGCCCAGTTACAGGGAGCTGAGCGATTACTCAAAATCTCCATAAACCATTGCTGTTACGCTCTTAGCACAACTTTGCCAATTTATAAAATGGCTCCATTTTTACAAATTGGATTTACAACCCCCAGATAAATCTGGGGGCTAAATATGATTGTGATTGGCTT
>CAZTDF010000133.1:11195-12933 GCA_964612465.1 uncultured Pirellulales bacterium | reverse complement strand
GGATAAGCATATCCCGGAAAGCCGGCAACATAAAATGTCAAGTCCTGGTTGATCCGGAACAAGTCTGAGTATAGCGTGGCTTCGTTCACATCGTCAAAATTGTCACCGATGTACACATTATGTGAAACAGCGAAATCTCCCGGTGACCAGCCGAGCGTTGCCCATGTACCCGTTAGGAGTGTGCCGTCAGCCGGATTTGGACCCAGGGCGTAGGGATAACCTTCACTGCCTTGCATAGCGGCAAGAATCTCTGACTCCGATAGAGCATGACTGTAAATGCGGACATCATCCAGTGTCCCTTCGAAAATCCTCCCACCATCAGCGGTGGAGTACCCGATTTCGACCGTGGCATCGACATTCGGTCCTATTGAGAACGGCTTGGGACCCGCTTCATCGACGCCGTTAAGATAAACTCGCAAATCGCTCCCGTCAAAGGTCCAGGCCAGGTGAACCCATTCGTTCTTTGGCATGATGGAGAATTCCATCGATCCGGCAGTTGCATACGAGGCGCCGACTTTATCAGTATACGTGGCGTTCGTGTGGGCGCCCCACAGTTCTAACTGGAACATCATCGTATCGTTGCCCCATCCGTTCGACTTGGTTAGAAAATGCTGAAATGTCCCCGTCCCGTCCCAGAATGCCCAAAGGGCAAAAGAGAATTGCCCAGTGCCGTTTGTAGGATCGAAGATTCCACAGTCGACTCCCGTGCATCCGTCTGGGTTGAATACAAGCGCGGGGCCAAAACCTTCCGGGCCGGACCCCCATTGCGGTGTTCCAAGCACAGTTCCATCGTGGCCGTTGCCGGAACTGTCAGTACAGGTGCTTCCGGAACCCTCATTAAACCTCCACCAGCCCACAAGTTCTGCATTAGCTGAGTTTGTCAGGACTATGCCGGTCACAAGAGCAAAAGAAAATATATAAATCAGACTTCTACACATAATGATTCTCCTTATAAAGATGTTTATATGATTATGTTTTGGCCATTCACATAAACGACTGATGAGAATCTTAGGCCTCACTACGTTCTGTAATTGCTTGTTTAAGACAATTTATACGGCTTGAAATTACCTCCTTCCTTCGAACGTCGATATAAGCAGTTAATGAAATAGCAAATGTCTAAAAGAAACTATAGAAATCTCACTCGTTGCCATCTAAAAACCACATGTTGATATAATAATATTTATATCAGATCGGCCGACTTTCTGCAAGGATAATATAAAGAAATGGTTATGAGGTTATGAACCCAGTATGATGATAAAACCTGCTGGAATTGGAAAACTTATTACTGTATTATGGCTTGGATTTTAATGAGGAATATTAATATGGAAAAACAGAAGAGAAAAAAAAGCAAAAGTAGTCCAGCAATCTCCCGGCGTGCTTTTATTGGCGGAACTGCCGCTGCTGCGGCGGTGACAATCGTGCCGGCGTCCGTCCTGGGAGGCCCAAACCGAACGGCACCGAGCGAGAAGCTCAACATCGCCGGGATCGGTGTGGGCGGCCAGGGCCAATGGGACCTGGAGAATGTCAGCAGCCAGAATATTGTCGCGTTGTGTGATGTGGACTGGGCTCGCGCTGCGGACACTTTCAAACGTTATCCAAAGGCGAAAAAGTACCGTGACTTTCGCATGATGCTGGAGAAGGAAAACCGAATCGACGCCGTCGTGGTAGCCACGCCGGACCACGTACACGCCGTCGCTACGATGACGGCGATAAAAATGGGAAAGCATGTCTATTGCGA
>CAZTDF010000133.1:0-11095 GCA_964612465.1 uncultured Pirellulales bacterium | reverse complement strand
CGGAGGCTAACGAGTATCTGCACTATGAATATCGTTCAGGGTGGACATTATAAGATAGAACATCATAAGGAGGTCATTTGATTATGACGAGCAAGGGAAGGGTCAAGGTTGGGATTATCGGTTCGCAGTTCGAAGCGGATATTCAGGCCGCGTCTTTGGGAATGATTCCGGATGAGGCGGAAGTTGTCGCTGTCGCTTCGCCCACGCCGGGCAACGCTCAAAAGCTGGCCGACAGGTACGGCATCGCCCGGGTCTTTACAGACTACAAGAAGATGCTTGCCGAGAAAGACATCGAGATGGTGACAATCGCGGCGCCGAATAGTCTGCACGCGCAGATGACCGTTGATATCGCCGAAGCCGGAAAGCACGTGGTCTGCGAAAAGCCTTTGTGCATGACGCTGGAAGAGGCCGACCTGATGATCGAAACATGCAGGCAAAAGGGTGTGCTGTTGATGTATGCCGAGGAGCTGTTTTTTACGCCCAAATACGTCAAGGCCAAAGAAATGGCCGACCAGGGCGCGTTCGGCAAACTGTACATGGTGAAACAGGCGGAAAAGCATTTCGGCCCGCACGCGCCGTGGTTCTGGGATGTGGATAAATCGGGCGGCGGCGTTTTCATGGACATGGGATGTCACGGCATCGCGTTCTGCTACTGGTTCTTAGGCAGGCCCAAAATTAAAAACGTCTTTTGCCAGATGGGGATTTACGCCCACGCGGACAAGACCAGGGGCGAGGATAATTCCATCTGCATTATCGAGTTCGAGAACAACGCCGTGGGGCTCGTCGAGGATAGCTGGGCGCGCCGGGGCGGAATGGAGGACAGGATAGAAGTTTACGGCGACGGCGGTGTCACCTATGCCGACCTGCACATGGGTAATGCGCTTCCGACTTACAGCGAGCACGGCTACGGCTACGCCGTCGAGAAGGCGCCCACGACGAAGGGCTGGACGTGGCCTGTTTTCGAGGAGCTGTGGAATTACGGTTTCCCGCAGGAGATGAGGCACTTCGCCAGGTGCGTTCGTGGCAAAGAAGAGCCCCAGGCGACCGGCGAGGACGGCCGGATTGTGCAGGAGGTTCTTTACGCCGGCTACAGCTCGGCGAGAACGGGACAGAAAGTGGAGTTGCCGTATCGGCCGAAGGGTGTTCGGGCGCCAATCGACCTGTGGCTAAAAGGGTAGGGTGGGCATCGCCCACCAACTTCTAATATGGTGTGCCGTGCACACCCTACAGGAAAAAGCAAATGGCAATGATCCATGTAAAGGTTCTATCTGAGAAGGAAATCGAGGCGATTCACGCCGGCACGATGCAGATACTGCGAGATACCGGTATCATGGTGCATCACGATGAAGCCCTGGAATTGCTCAGGCAGGCAGGCGCCGAAGTGCAGCAGGATACAAAGATCGCCCGGCTGCCCGAGCAACTTATCATGGACAGCATCGAGCGGGCGGGCAAAAAATACATTCTCTACGGCAGAAATTCCGAGCATACAGCAAGGTTTGGTTATGGCGATTTTGTGCTGATGAGCAGCCCGGGGCAGTATAGCTGGATCGATACCGACAGCGGCAATCGCCGACCGGCCACCATTGGCGATACGGGCGAAGCGATAAAACTCGGCGACGCCCTCGGCAATATCACAATCGTCGGTTCGATGGCGCAGCCCCAGGAAATATCCGAAGCCTGGCGCGATGTTTATCTTACCGGCGAACTTGTCAGGGGCACCGGCAAGCCGACCCGATGCTGGATTAAGAATGAAAAGACGGCCAAATACATTCTTGAAATATATCGTGCCGTCGCAGGCGGCGCCAGGGCTCTGCAGGGAAAGCCGATGGTCGAGGCATTCCTCGAACCGATCAGCCCGCTACGGCTGCCGAAGGATGGGTTGGACATCGTGCGCGAGTTTGCCCGTGCCGGCCAGCCCGTGAGCATTGGCCCGATGGCAATGACAAGCGGCACGGCTCCGGCAACGTTAGCCGCGACACTGGCGCAGGAAAATGCCGAGATCCTCGCCGGAGTGGTGGTCACACAGCTATTCGCGCCGGGCACCCCGATCACGTACGGCGGCATTCCTCATATCATGGATCCGCGAACGAGTATCTGTTCGTTCGGCTCGCCGGAGCAGGGCCTGATGGCCGTGGCGATGGTGCAGATGGCGAAATACTACGGCTTTCCAGTATATGTGAATGTATGTCTGACGGATGCGAAAGTTCCGGACGCTCAGGCGGGCGCCGAGAAGGGCACGAGTCTGCTCTTAGCGGCACTTGCCGGCGCCGATACTTTCGGGCACTGTGGAATCTGCGGCACAGACCACGCCGGCTCATTAGTGTGGCTCGCTCTCGATCATGAGATAATGGAATATGTCAAGCGGATTGCTCGCGGCTTCGAAGTCGATGCCGGAAAGGTGGCTGCCGAAGTTGTGGATAAGGTCGGCCCCGGCGGCAATTTCCTGGCCGAGGAGCATACAGTACGGCACTTCCGCAAGGAACTCTGGCTGGCCGGGCCGGCATGGACCAGGCAGAGTTGGGATGGTTGGGCCGACAACGGGAAATTATCGATGGCCGACCGCATAAAAGAACAAGTAAAGCAGATTCTGAGCAGCCATGAGCCACAACCGCTTGAGGCGGAGTTGGCGAAGGAAGTGGATTCAATTGTCAAAGCCGCTGAGCGAGAGCTTGGGTAGGATGGGACGGTTGTGTACGACTTGAAGGTTTGAACCCCCGGATAAATCCGGGGGCTAAGTATAATGGGGATCGAAAGGATGAAGCTATGAAGGGCGGATTATTTAATGTGATGGGTCTGAGTATTCTTTTGTCGTGTGTGGTTTTCGCCGGCTGCAGGACGCCGGTTGATCGCCAGATTGACAGCGGCACCTGGCGGATATTGGCGGATGTGCCTGTCGGGCGGTTCGGCGGGGCCGCGGCAGTCGTGGACGGCAAGCTCCATCTCTTTGGCGGCGTTAATATGAACCCGCACACACCCGAGGGCCAGGACAAAGCACAGGCAGTGACATTGCATCACGTCTATGACCCGGCGGAGGATGCCTGGTGGCAGGCAGACCCGATGCCCGACAAAAAAGGCTGGCCCGCGATTGCCGTCTACCGCGACAAAATCTATATATTCGGCGGAGATAACGAAGCGATTGACAGGAGCATGACGACCGAGTCGTGGGTTTACGATCCGAAGACCGACACATACGATTCGATTGCTCCGCTGCCGCATCCTCGCTCGTACTGCTACGGTGTGACGGTAGGGGACTACATTTACATATTCGGCGCCCGGACGCTGCGTTCGGACGGCCGGGCCGACCGGAGCACGTTTCGCTACGATCCGCGTAACGATACGTATAAGCGAACGGCCGATCTACCGGAGGGGGCGCGTTTCATTGTGCACGGCAGTTACAACAACTGCATTTACGCCGTGCATGGCGAGACGGACCTTGAGACCTACGCCGACGGAGTTCTCAAGTACGACGTAGCAGCCGATAAGTGGACTAAACTGAATGTGCCGCGGATCGAGCAGCGGAAATGGTACCTTAGTCAGCATTCGACGCACGTCGCTATTGGCTCGAAGCTTTTTATCCTGGGCGGCTGGAGTGCCGTGACGAGTTCGCGAAGCAATCGAGCGACGTACTTTGACATGGCGACCGAGACATTCGGCGAGGTTGAGCCTATGCCGAACGGCCGATGCTGCGGCGCTGCCGGCGTTATCAACGACCGGCTCTATATCGCCGGCGGATTCTGGAAGTGGGTCGATGATGTCTGCGAGTGTACCGAGACGTGGGGATTCCCGTTTGTGAAGGAGTAGTTGAGTACTATGCAGAAAAAGAAACGTTTCGTGATTTTATTGTTGTTTGTGGCTATAACAATTGCTGCGGATAAACCTTTATATAGCGAAACTTTCACATCGATTTGGCCGCTGACTGTTGCCTCAACGCCGGCCGATGGGCTGATTGCGTCGCCGGAGCCGGACTGGCCTCAGTGGCGGGGGCCGCGACGCGACGGTATTTCAGAGGAAAAGGACCTGCTCTCAAGCTGGCCTGATGGCGGGCCGAAGCTCCTGTGGAAGATTGACGGTTTGGGAAAAGGATGGTCGTGCCCGATTATCGTTGGCCAGCGGCTGTACATTACAGGCGACGTAGGCAACGATCTGGTGATATTTGCTCTTAACCGCAATGGAGAAGTTCAGTGGAAGGTAAAGAACGGCCGGGCCTGGAAGAATCCCTATCCCGGGGCACGTGCGTGCTGCGTTTTTTCCGAAGGCCGGTTGTATAATATGAACGCGCACGGGCGAGTGGTCTGCCTGGAAGCGGCGTCGGGCAAGGAGCTGTGGGCAGTAAATATTCTGGAGCGATTTGATGCTAAGAATATCACGTGGGCGTTGAGCGAATGTCTGCTTGTCGATGGCCCGCGGCTAATTGTTACGCCCGGCGGGAAAAAGGCTCTCATGGCCGCACTGGACAAGCAGACCGGGCGGACAGTATGGACGACCGAGCCGCTCGGCGATGACCGCACCTCGCACAGCTCGCCGATTCTGCTGCGATATGCCGGACGCCGGCTGATTACGAGCTGCTCTTCGGCGCATGGTTTCGGCGTCGATGCCGATACCGGCAAACTTCTCTGGACGGTTCCTCTGAAGAATCCGCACGGAGTCAATGCCAGCACGCCGATTTACGGCTCCGGCATCGTTTACTACGTGACGCCCTATGCCGAGATGGGCAGAGCCTACCGGCTCGTTATCGACTCCGAAACCGTAACCGCCGAGCACATCTGGACGTCAGGGCTCGATACGGTGACAGGCGCGGCCGTGCTCGTTGACGGTGTGCTATATTCGGCCGGCTACCGGGAGTCGAAATGGTGGTTCGCAGTTGACTGGCTAACCGGCGAAACGAAGTACGAGCTTAAAGACTTCACAACCGGGGCAGCGATTTACGCCGACGGCCGGCTTTATTGCCTCGACGAGAAAGGCTCCGCGGGCCTGCTGAAACCGGGCCCCGACGGCCTTGAGATCGCCGGACGCTTTGCCCTAGTAACCGGTAATGTTCGCGATGCCTGGACGCATCCGGTACTGCTCGACGGCAGGCTTTACCTTCGATATCACGATACGCTGTTCTGTTATGACGTGAAGCAGCGCTGAAAAAAGTTTACGGCTCTAAAGTACTTGATATTTTAATTATTCCGGCGTAGGATTCGGTATAAATAGCGGACTGGAAGCTTAAAGCTTAAAACTTAAAACTTCTTAAGTTAGGGGATAGGCCATGAAGCAATGGGCGTACATCATTTTTATATCGCTTATCACTGTAATATGCGTTTGTTTTATTACTCTTAATATAAGGTCTGTCAGAAGATTATCGTCTGCCACAATTGAATTGGAGCAGTATAAAAAGATGCTTGCCGACCTCGATGGGCAAAACAAAAAGGCAAATTCAGAAAGGGACCTGGCGAATCAGAAGGTCGGCCGGCTGGAGCAGGAGATTTCATCTCTACTCGAACAGCGAAAAGCAGAGCTGCAAGAGATTGAAAATCTGCGGGAATCGCTGAAGCAGAATAAACCCGCCCAGGTTAGGCAGGACGCCAGGGACCAGAAGCCCATCGAACAGAAACAGCAACAGAGCGTCGAAGACGCCGAAGAAGAAATTGTCAAATATGATGCTGATATGGTGCGGGAGATGATATCGTCAACCGGTGGTCTTGAAGAAGCTATTCGTCAGATTGTCACCTCGGCGGGTATCGATTCGACTTTGCAGCAGCACAGCGAGAATCCGGCCCATTGGGTTGCCGCTGCATCTCTGGCACAGAACCCGGAGGCTGCCCTGGAATATCTTGAGCAGGCCGCCGAATTGTACCCGGATTCATCGATGGCTCTTACATCATTGGTTGGGGCCTACATTAGAAGCCAGCGGATTGATGAATCGACTATGGCATATATCGATCAGATGAAAAAGGTCGATCCGACAAATGCCCTCGCCGATTGTTACTCCGCGTATTGTCAGTTTAACAATGGGGACATTGAAGGGGCGCTTCAATCCCTGTCACAGGCAAGTGTAAAAGACAGATTTTCCGACGACAGCATAGACTTGTTGATGTCGCGAAATGATTATTTTCTCAGCGAAGGCTGTTCGAGTTCGGTCGCACTTGGCCTTTCGGCGTTCGATTTACCCTTATCGCATATGGGCATGCTCAGGGAGATAGGGGAATATTCGATGGTGCAGGCCGATACGCTTTATGGGACCGCCCAATACGAAGATGCCCTGCAGATTGTAACTGATGTCTCGAAGCTTGGTGGGACTCTCTCTTCGTCCGGCCGATTTATCGTTAGCGATCGTGTCGGTATGGCTTTGCAGATATCTGCTCTCGAAAGGGCAAAACAGTTATACGAGGCTTTGGGTGACATTACAAAAACTGCCGAAGTTGATTCTCAATTGCAGGCCGTTAAGGAGCGGTCCGAAACGATTGATATTATGGTGCAGGCTTTTGGCGGCGTTATGCAAAACATGAGCGATCAGGACCTTGCCGATTATGTTAACGGGACCATTCTCAACGGTGAGTTCTCGACACTGCAGAATATACCGGAGATAGCGGCGGCATTGGAGCAGGCACGCAAACAGCGGGAAGCAGAATCTTCCGAAACGAGCATGCCATAACCAAAAGATAACCGATACCATTTCTTCTGACAGGAGTTGTAGCATGAAACACCATTTTGTGATGAGCCTAACGGCCATCATTCTCGTAACGTCCGGCATATTTTGCTTACGTTCATACGGCCGATCCCTTGATCTTCGCACGGAACGCGATGGCACGGACTATCGGGTGAAAATCGTGCTGGATGGTGAAGATATTCTGACTTCGCCGCCGGAAGGTCTCTGGTCGATAGCTACTGAGTGGGAAAATAGCTGGCCGGCCGGCTGGATTCATGCCGGCCCGACGGAAATTGAGCACGTGGGAGACTGGACGATTCTGCGGGGTAAACTTGAAACTCCGGCAGGCACTTGGCGGCTGTCCGATTCGTATCGGCCCGAGGGTAGCGTTATAAAGTGTATCAGGCGGTTCCTCTGGGATGGAGCTGACTCGGCCGAGTACGTGACACTCTCGATCCGTTTTCAATGCCCGGGCCGGGGCTCGAAGGCCGTACTTCCCGGCATACTCTATCATGGCAACCCGTCCGGCGCAAGGAGCGGCAGGGTGCCGGTTTACTCAGGCGAGCCGGGCGCCGAAGCAATCTATGAGGAGCACCGCTTTCCGATGCCGTACGCCAGCCTGGAATGGTCGGCCAGCGGCAATCTGCGAGGCGCGGCTTTACATTCGCTACCCTCGCCGGTTCCGTTCGGCAACAGGCTTGATCAATGGTGGTCGCTGGGATTGATAGCTAAAGAGCAGGGCACCGAGCTGGTGCTTCTGTCAGGCCCATGTGCCTCAAATGGCAAGCGAAGCGTTGTCAAGGCCCTCCAGCGCAGTTTTGTAACGTACGATAACGTTTATATCAATGTCACGCCGGGCGCGATTATCGAAAAGACGTTTTACCTGGAGGCTTACAAAGTCTCCGGCCAAGGAACGGGATTCCAGCAGCCGACGCGTACGTCTTTGGAAATTTTCCGCCCCTGGTCCGTCGAAGAGATGCCTGCGTTTGGCCGGATAATTGAGGACAAATATCACTTCGCGAAGACGCGGTGGTATCAAGATGGTGACATTGCGGGTTTCAAGAAATATCCCGACCGCAATTATTTCGTATTCGGCTGGTGCGGGCAAACCGCCGCGTTGGGCTACGCATTACAAGTCCTGACGGATGACCTGCATGACCCGAATGCCTTGAAGATGGCCACGATGTCCCTCGATTTCCTTTCAACGGCGGAATTCTACGATGAGGGTTTCTACACATGGTACGATTTCAAGCAAAAAAAATGGCAGCAGGGCGGCAGGCTGCCTGAACTGCTTTCCCAGGGCCAGGCCATGCTGAATTTCGCTAATGCAATTCGCACCGGCAGGGCAAAAGGATTAGACGTTTCCCGCTGGGAAAGATTTCTTCGCCGGGCGTGTGATTTTCATGCTAAAAGAATCTTAAAGGACGATTGGAAACCGCTGTCCACCAATCAGGCCTTTTTCATTGCTCCGCTGTGCAGTGCTTATAAGCTTTTCGGCACGGAGATTTATCGCCGGGCCGCGGTAAAAGCGGGGAGCGTTTACGCGTCGAGACATCTGAGCATGGATGAGCCCTACTGGGGCGGCACGTTAGACGCCAGTTGCGAAGACAAAGAAGGCGCTTTTGCCGCTCTTCAGGGATTTATGGCGCTCTATGAATTGACGCATAAACCCAAATATCTCAAATGGGCCGAGCATGCCTGCGACGTTGTCCTGACGTATATGGTTGTCTGGGATATCGACATGCCGCCCGGCCGGCTTCGCGACCACGGCTTCAAGACTCGTGGCTGGACGGCCGTCTCCGTCCAAAACCAGCATATAGACGTCTTCGGTGTGCTGATCACGCCGGATATCTATCGATTGGGACAGTACTTGAACTCCGACGAGTTGAAAAAAATTGCAATCCTTATGTATCGCAGTTGCGGCCAGCTCATCGACCCATACGGAAGTCAGGGTGAGCAGCCCTATCATACCAATTACGGACAGCACGCAAAATACACCCAGCGTCTCAAATCGAACGACCTGACAGGCCTGCGCGGAAACTACGTGGAAGAATGGACCGTGTTCTGGATTACTGCTCATTTTCTGAACGCCGGTGCTCAATTTAAAGAACTCGGTATAAAAATTTCGGATTGAGGATTCTGTAGAATCGACCAGGTACAGGTATGAGCGTTATTTACCTGCATGATAAAAGTCGTATAGAAGCGTTTTTGCGAAAGAACGTGTATCTCCATATTTACAGCATAGGGGATCTGGATGATTTCTTCTGGCCGGATACCGCTTGGTACGGCTGGGAACAAGGGAGCGAAATTCAGGCTGTCGCTTTGTTATACACGGCATCTGCCGACCCTACTTTGTTGGCACTCTCCGAGCAGCAGGATATTATGGTGGAGCTTGTCCGGTCGATATTTCATATCCTGCCGGAACGGTTCTATGCCCATTTAAGCCCCGGAGTCGCCGAGGTTGTCAAACAGTACTGTCAAATCGAATCCTATGGCAAGCACTATAAGATGGGACTGAAAAATGCATCGCTCCTGCATGATATCGACTGTTCGCAGGTCGTTCGTCTGACGGAAAACGACCTCGAAGATATGCTCGGCCTTTACGAAGAAGGCTATCGGCGGAACTGGTTCAACGCAAGGATGCTCCAGACGAAGCAATATTTTGGCCTGAAGCTAAAGAATCGCCTTCTCAGCGTCGCGGGTATTCACGTTTATTCCGAGAAATACAAGGTTGCGGCGTTGGGAAATATCGTCACACACCCGCACTATCGGGGCAAAGGTTTCGGAAAAGCAGTCACGGCAGGATTATGCCAATCGCTCGCCGAGCGTGTTGACAACATTGGCTTGAATGTAAAAGCGGATAATGTTCCAGCAATTGCACTGTACGAAAAATTAGGTTTCGAAATCGTAGGAACGTTCTACGAGCTGATGGTTTTAAGCCACCCCTGATTTATAGGGTATTGCAAAATCTGAGAAATTTGCTACTATATTGCGATAATGCCGGGCAGCGGATTATGTTTAGTTTTTATCCGTGATCCCGGCGAATACTATTTAGGAGAGCATCATGAAAAATACAGGTCTAATCACTCGAAGGAGCTTCCTGAAGGGCACTGCCGCTATTGGAGGCTCAGCCATAGGATTGCCGGCAATTGTCCCATCTTCGGTTTTCGGCGCAAACGCGCCGAGCAGCCGAATCGTCATGGGAGCGATCGGCGTCGGATCGCAGGGAACAGGCGATATGCAGGGCTTTTTGGGCAAGCCGGAAGTGCAGATGGTGGCCATCTGCGATATCGACAAGGGCCATCGCGACAATGCCAAAAAAATCGTGGACGACAGGTACGGCAACAAGGACTGCACAGCCTATCATGACTTTCGCGAGCTGATCGGACGCGGCGATCTCGATGCCGTGCAGTTAGCCGTTCCCGACCACTGGCATGCGATTCCCGCTATCGCCGCGGCCAGGGCGGGCCTGGACATTCACGGGCAAAAACCGCTGGCCCGCTCCATTCGCGAGGGACGCGCCATGTGCGACGCGGTTCATCGCTATGGCCGGGTGTGGCAGACGGGCAGTCAGCAGCGATCCGATTATAAATTTCGCCGGGCGTGCGAGCTTGTGCGTAACGGCAGGATCGGCAGAATCATGAAAATTGAAGTCGGCCTGCCAACCGGTGGCGGCACGGATGTCAAACCTGTAATGCCTGTACCAGAAGGGCTCGACTGGGATTTCTGGCTCGGGCCGGCACCTTATGTTCCGTACCGCGGGGTCTCGCACTGGGACTGGCGCTGGATCATGGATTACTCGGGCGGCCAGCTAACAGACTGGGCCGGGCATCATATCGACATCGCCCACTGGGGCATGGGCTGGGATTATACCGGGCCCGTGGAAATCGAGGGCAAAGGCAATTATCCGACCGAGGGGCTCTATAACGTGGCCACCCAGTACAAGTTCGCCTGCACATACGCCGACGGGACGGTCATGACTGTCGCGAACAATCAGCAGATTACCCAGGGCGCCAAGTGGTATGGCGAAACCGGCTGGATCCACGTCAACCGAGGCGGATTAACCGCATCCGACGAAAAGATTTTGAGAGAAGAAATCGGCCCCAACGAAATCAGGCTCTACGAGAGCAGGGACCATAAGCAGAACTTCCTCGATTGTGTAAAGAGCCGGGAACTGACGATTTGCCCCGTGGAGGTCGGCCATCGCTCAATCAGCGTGGGCCTGCTCGGCGAAATCGCCATGCTCACAGGGCGTAAAATCAAATGGGATCCTGAAAAAGAAAAGATCATCGGTGACCCGGAAGCAAGCGCGCTGCTCGGCAGGTCCTATCGGGAGCCGTGGATTCTGTGAGTGATATTGAGGGTGGGCATCGCCCACCAACTTTGAAAATGGTGTGCTGTGCACACCCTACAAAAGGAGCATAATAATGAAACGATACATCGTGATTTTACTTGCATTCGTTC
>CAZTDF010000132.1:0-13027 GCA_964612465.1 uncultured Pirellulales bacterium | reverse complement strand
ACTGTTACGGGACCGAGCAGGCCGGATTTCAAAAGAGGTAGTTCCATTTTACCAACATGTTTTGTTGTGAAGGTGTAACGGCCGGCGGGCCACTGCCTGGCCTCCAGTAATCCCGAAGGCCACTGCACGGTTCGAATATTAGCGTCCGGTTCCTGCCGGTCACCGAGCAAACGGTTCGTCCAGAGATTAGCAACCTCGATTTGAAGGTGATTGTCCTTTGCCCGTACTGTATCGGTAATTTTCACACGCCAAGGTGCGGTCCATATTACGCCAAGGTCTTTTCCGTTAAGGCGCAGCCCGGCCAGATGACGAACCTCGCCCAGGTCAAGGTAGAGGTCACCGTCTGAGGGCTGAAAATCAGGCAGGTCGAAAGATTTCCGGTAGGTCGCGACGCCGGAGTAATACTTGATGCCGCGTTCGCTATGTTGGGTCCAGTCAATAAGTTTATCGAACACAATTTTTTTCGGGCCGCCCCATTTGGTATCAAAGGAAACATCCCACGGTCCATCCACTACGGCTATTGGTTTCGGTTCCATGAAGTTTATCTCCGGCAGGATATTCGCGGGCCGCCCCGCCTGCGTGCGTGAAAAGATAACAAAAAAGCTCTCGTAAGGCTCAAAACGCATTGGAATCGTAGTCCGGCCGCTTTCGTGATAATGGTATTTCGCCAAAGATCGCATTTCACCTGTCACCGGTATCCAGAGTTCGGGCTTCTCGCCGCCGGTCCTGAATGTGCAATCCGCCTGGATTGCCTGATCGCTCTTATTGGCAACGAAATAAATATCGTGATTTTTTGTGCGGCGATGTGTGTAGCGGACCGATCCGGTAGCGGTGAAATCTTCCTGAACGCCCATATCGGCAAGCAGTTCGGCGGTAGCCTCATAGCCTGGATATAAACCATTTTCAGACCTCGAAAACGAACCGCCCCAACAAATCCGGCCCTTGCCGTATTTGCGATGCATTAGCGTTTCAGGTGTGTCCAGCGAACCCCAGAGACGACTTGCGATTTCCTGCAATTGCCGGTCACACATTGGATAATCCACAAGACTTGGTGACTTAACCGGTGGAGTCCCGACGATCGTAGCGCCGGCGTTAACGAGCTGCTCGATTTTCTGCAGGACGGCCGGGAGCATGGTTTTGCAATCGGGAAGAACGAGCAGGCTATATGTAGTTCCCCCGGGGAATGAAATATGTCCGTTGCGCACCTGCGCCCGCTCTATCAGGATATTCGGCGAACAGCCGTCAAAAGAATAGCCTCGCTTATCGGCTAATATACCTTCGCCTTCTAATGCGCTCGACGGAGGCTGGAAGACATGCGGTGCCCCGCCGGGAGTCAGATAAAGAACATCCGCCACCGTGACCCCTTGTCGCAGCATGTAAGAACAACGGGTGATGTAGCGATGATAATCAGGAACCATAGACCACCACGTCTGGCCTCTGTCCCAATGCACACCGTAAGGGCCCATAGTCATGCCGGGACGATGTTTTTCACCGAGCGGCTTATGGGCAAAAGTATGATAGACAAAACGGTTGATGCCCATACAAAATGCCCAATCTCCCTGGTTTTTCATCGAACCGGGATATTGTTGCCAGTTTTCCTGAGATCCTGCCGTAAAGGCCTCCGCCGCCAAAACAGGACGTCCCATCGTATGCGCAATTGATGCGCCCTCGATGCAGCTATATATAGCATTAAAATAACCCGGGCTCCAGAATTCGCACATTGGCACATCGGCAACGGCACCCAGATCCAAATCCGCAGTGGGATTCATATCGTAAGGCTCGATAGACAACCCCAAGCCATGCTCTCGTCCAAGCCACTTCAAGCGTTGCGCGTGGTTTTCAAGAACCAGCTCCTGCCCGGTCAGTCGCAAGTCCCACAAAAAACGTTCGGTCTGTTCGAGGTTTCCAACAATAAGCCCGGCGTAAGCAGGATAAAACGGTTGCGGATCGTACCGGCGGCGTCTGCGAAACTCCTCGCGAAAATTTTGTGTCCAATTCTGTGCTCCCATTTCCCAGCTATCGATATGGAGCATCGTCCATCCGGCGGCGGTTTTCCTGCGACCGATTTTTTTCAACAATTTGCCAATGTAATTATCGAAATGATCGTCAAAAGCGGTGCCGGAGAATTTGTCACATTCGAATCCATAACCGGGTTGCGGTGCCGGGCGAGTATTCGCTCCATTATTCCGGCTGACAAATCGCATAATCGTCCAATCACCTGCGGGCACTTCCCAATCCAGCATTCCATCGGATTCGAGCCGGTCGGTCAAATCGACCATTTTGTCCATATTTATACACGCTGATTCAGGTATTGAAGGATGCTCAGCCGGAGCCGGTAAATAAGGCTTCACACCATCTACCGAGGAGAAAGGCGCACGATAATATATAGCCTTCTCATCGGCAAACTCGACTTTCACATCTGCTTTAGGAGTTGGATATGCCAGTACTGCAACATCTGCGAAGTAAGCTTCTCTTTTTTCCTGCAATTCTTTCGTGATGGTTGGAAAATAGGGTTTGCGAGGCTCAGGAACAGGAAGTTTTTCATTGAAACGGACAGGTCCATGAACCTCGACGGAACCGGCCACTAAATGCTGCATCGACTGTTCCGCCTTGACCCAGGGGCCCCCGCTGCCGGCCCAACCGGGGCCGCTTCCCAAAGTAATCTCAATACCCAGCCTTTCGGCCTGGCGAACTGCATGGGCGAAAAGATGTTGCCACTGCTCGCTCATGAAATCTACAGGACCGCGCGGCACGCCGACATTGACCTCCAGAAAAACCAGATTACCAATACCGGCCTTTTTCATAGCTTCCAGATCGGCCGTCATTTCTTCCCGGTTTAGATTGCCGTCCATGAAATACCAGTATACGCCGGGCCGGGCTGAGCCTGGTGGATTTTTGAATCTTTTGGCAAGACCGTTATGATTAAAACTGTTTTGAGGCTTATCGGAAGCAACTTCTGCCGGCCCGATACGGTTCTTTTCCGATGAATTCGCCAAAGCCGGTTGAGTGACTAACAAGATGCTTATTAAAATAATGCCCAGTCGAATAATAATTCTCATTATGTTCTCCAAAGGGCATTCATACATTTGGCATTTGTGCACTTTCCTCAAACATAATACTCCAACTTCAGAGAAGTGTCAAAAGCGGTTGCTACGGACCATCGACAATGCAAGAACCAACGAGGAACCCGAGGCCGTCACAACCTGGAGGGCCTTACAGCCCAACGATGCGTTTGATTCGTTCACTCTCGGCCTCGATTCCGCTACGTTCGCTGGCGTTCGTGACACCGTATTTCTCGCATAAATCCACGAAGCGTTTGACCAGTGGTTGCATTCGCTCGGCCAGGGCGGGATCAACATTTGATTTGTCCTTCATGTACCAGATTGGTTCGATGGCAGCTCGGTAAGCGCAGATCGAGGCCTTTTCCACACGAGCGCGGACAGCATCATTTTCGGCCAGGTCCATCGCCTCGGCAAAAGCATCGAGACCGGCCTGTACAATGGTCTCATCGACTGCATAATCTTTCGCCCTGCCAAAACAGTTCGGGTGCAGCCCGCTGGCTAATGCATTCTCATGAGTCAGGTTGATGAATCGCCGTATAGGGCCGGCCGCACGGCCATAGTGTAAATCAAGGAATTCATCTATCAACTTTTGGCCGCTCCTGGTCGGGTCCCATAGCAGATTCGCCATTAAGTAGTTGCGTAAATCGGACAGCTCGGCACCGAGGGCATTGCCTGCTGCCTGCATGAAAATTCCCATCGCATTGTTGGCTACAAAGTACCTGATGTTCGGTTCTATCACCCGCAGATTTGGGCAGGGGAGCAGATAATTGCTGAAGTTCGTGTTGTAGTTCCAGATGGAAATATTCTTGCACATGTTGCCCCAGTTAGCCAGATCCTGACAGAACTGTACATTTTTCTCGCAGTTTGGATCGTTGATAGGATGCAGGACACAGCATTCAATACTGCACAACTGGATTTGAACATTTGGCCTGGGCTTGATTGTCTTGGGCGGCTTGCGTGAATACCAGTAAGACAATGTACCGATCATAACATCCGGATATTCCTTTGCCACCCCATCGGCCACCGCATTAACGAAAGTCAGCAGCGAACCCATCGGTGTGCCTTCCCGCTCATCAATGGCGGCACATTGGGGACATCGACAGTATTTGTTGTTGTCGTTCTGGCTGACCGATATGTTCTCCATACCCGGATGTTTCTTGAGAGCATCTAAAATCGTATCAGTAACAATACGGAGGACATCGGGATTAGTCAGGCAGAGTTCAGGCCCTCCGCCTCCCATTTCCAATTTGCGCTCGCCGTCGATCAATGCGAAATATTCCGGATGTTCCTTGCCGTATTTCTGCGATGGGAGATAATGGAAAAAGCTGTGGTTTATGAGGTTCAGTCCTGTCTTGCCGCCCAGCTTTGGTTCGGTAGCAACGGTATTGACCCGAATGCGTGTGGCGAAAGCGGGATTTCTATTGGTCTCGCCATAATAGCTCCAGCGGAAACGCAAAGGTGGATGATAGAAACGGTCCAGAGGTCCAATGACACGCCAAGTTCCTATTGTTGGCACGTATGTGTGGTCAACAGTGAGAAATCGCACGCCGAGGTAATCTTCGAGGAAAGTGTAAACGCCATAGAGTGTTCCCCGTGCTCGGGCCTGTGGCAGGCCTGCTATGGCAATATTATCATCACGCACAATAATACGAAAGTCCTCCTCTTCAAACTCATCTGTGCTAAAACCGACCTTGCTGGCGCGCAAAAGCGGGCTTGAACCAATGAAAATATGGTGCTGTCCGCTGGTTGTGGAGTCCGCCTTCCGGACAATCGGCAGGCGAATACTGCTTGCCTGAGCAAAGTGGCTCTGGAATTCTTCAGCGGCGTAAATCTCACTCGGCGGGGCATCTTCTGCTATTATGATGTCCCAATTGGTGAGGTTGGCCAGGTTCACGCCACGTGGAACGGCGGCAGAAACGGAACAAACCATTAGGGCATACAGCGGAATTATCATCGTCACAACATAGCGACACATAATATCATCTCCTTTCGTTATAATCGTTCGGACCTGTGTGAGCCGGAACACTTTACCTGGCCGGACCATACAACCGGGAGCAAAGTACCCCATAGCAGCTTCCTTAGCATAATGTGTCCTGCCGCTATTCGTCAAATCATAATTTTCTCAAGAACAGCAGGTGTTTTCTCCATCCCTGGGCTATTTCAATGCCGCAAAGCGAGGGGCTTATCTCTCTGCTCAAAGCGTTTATCAAGAAAAATCAACCATTCACTACAACCGGCCAAGAATCAGGCAAGCTTTGCATTCGTCACAGATGAATAGACGAGATGGAACTCTTTGAAAACAGTGGCTAAAAATGGAGGTTGTATGTACGGCTTGAAATCAAGCAATGTAATATCACTTGACGATAAGTTATACACTCTGGTAGCATATGCCTTACCGTCTTATGCTGTAAGGCCTTGTGACTTGGCACATGGTACCGCATGGTGTGTTGGCATTATCGGAGGTGCAAACATGACATATCTCAGATATCACCGGAACCAGTGGCACGTACTGGTCGCAATTATTCTGGCAATTGGGCTGTTCGGGTGTTCACCGCCGCCCAGGCAAGGCGCGGGTCCCGAGCCACCGACGGTCCCGGCCGAACCGAACGAAGCTGCCGCCCAGTCGGAGAAGATAACCCTTTCTCTGGAGTTCGACGCCGGAACAAAGACCCGTTACCGGGTGACTACCGAGACCGTTACGGCAATGGAAAGCCCTGAGACCGCGGCCCGGGGCAACTCCTTGACAGTCCTCATTCCGAAGGTGTCCGAGTCGAGCGAAGTAGTTTTCACGCAGGAGATCCTGGGGCCGCTGCCTGAAGACTCAAACATGGTTGTAGCTCTGATAACGATCGATCAGGTCAGGTATATGCGCACGTCCCCCGGGCAGCCCGATCTGGGATTCGACAGCCAGGAACCCGCGGACCAGAACAGTCCCTTTGCCAAGCTGATCAGCCAGACCTACACTATCGAAATCAGTCCCCTGGGTTACGTGCCCGGGGTATTCAATCTCCGCCCGGCGCGTCTGGCCGTACGAGGCCCTACTCCAGCCCATGCCGCCGCCCTTGACCTGGTAAGCCCGCCGACTATCTTCCCGCGTCACGGATACTTCAGCCTGCCCGGGCCGGACGTCGGATCCCTGGCCATAGGCGGCCGATGGCGGGGTGTTCAGCAGGTCACCCTCAGAGCACCCGGCACGAAAATGGATCGGCTGGGAACACACAGGTTTGACAAAATCTACCGGCTTCAGAACGTGGAGCAGCGGCCCGCGGGCACCGTGGTTGAGGTAGTTTTCGAGGGTTCACCCATACCCAGGAGGACTCAGAATGGCCGCCCGGCGGATGTCCCGTTTCTGTCGTGTTCATACGTCGGGGGCGGAGAATTCAACATAGATGCGGGAAGGATCGAGGGCTACTTTGAGCACCTGGAGGTGCGTATTCCATTGCCCGTTACCGGATCGCCGCCTACCGAAGGTCCCGAAGACCGCGTTGTAGTCGCAACGCGTTCCTGTTGGGTACAGCGACTTGACATGGACTGATACTACCCGGAAAAGAACCAGGATATCAGCCTGGGACTCTTTGGGGCCAACTCCGCTGGAGAAGGCAGTTCCTCGGACGCGGGAAAAAACACTTGTTTTATCGGAAGTAAAGGTGTATAATTATTCGCAGGGTGCCTGATTTCGGGTTTGGAGCAACCCGGCCCCCGCAACAGAATTGGCGTGTTTGGAGGATCTGTGCGTATGGCTAATTTCAATCTTTAGTGTAACTATCCCAAAATCTGTGGTTGAGGTATAACAAATAAAGCTTAAAAGGAGGTAAAATTATGTGTAGAAGATGTGTTCTTTTATGTTTATCCCTTCTGTGCCTGTATCTGACCGCAACCCCGGCGGCCGCTGCTGAGGGCACGGATCCGGGAATGGACAACCTGGTGGCCTGGTGGAAACTCGACGACGGTCCGGGCAGCACCACTGTCGCCGATTCCAGCGGCAATGGCCGTCACGGTCAGTTCCCTTCGGCAACGGGCCATCCCGCGTCCGCTGATCCGAAATGGGTCGTTGACCATGAGGGCGGCATGTCTCTGCGTTTCGATGGGACGGACTATATAAGATGTGGAGGGGGCAAGAATCTGGGGTCGCATGAGGACCCGAACGATTTGAGTTCTTGCACGGATCCTCCCACCTGGGCCGACTTCGAAGGAGAATCCTTTACTATCGCCACGTGGATTAAGGAGATCAATTCCAATAACTGGGCCACGTACGTGGCAAAGGGCGAGCGGGCTTACAAGCTACAGATGCTCTTCGCCCGGCAACTGGTGCACTGGGCCTACCCCCGCTCCCCCGCGGGCGGCTACGCGGCGGGCGATGCGGCTGACAATGTGTGGAACCACATAGCGGGTATGTGGGACAACGACCAGGAATACGCCAGCATCTGGGTCAATGGTGAGCTGGCGGGCACGAGGACCGACTGGGTCGATGTCGTGACGAATCCGTCGGATACCAGCTACGATCCCGCTGCCCCCGGCCGGCGCATTGACAGCGACTGTGAAGTAACACTGGGTGCGCGCGTAAACGAGGACTGGGGCACGACCGGTGACGAGGACAACCGCCTGTTTAAGAAGTGCGGCTGCCCGGTGCCCGCAGGACAACCCTATGTGGGGACCGCCATGGACGGTTTGCTGAGCGATGTGCGTATATACAATCGCCTGCTTACCGCCGACGAGATGCTCTATATATTCACAGTGGGTTTATCCAAGGCTACCCAGCCGGATCCGCGCCACGAGAGCGTGCTTGAAGAGGCCCCGCTGATTCTATCCTGGGTGCCTGATGAAGGGGCCATTTCGCACAACGTGTACTTCGGCGAAAACCTGGAGGACGTGACTGCCGGCGCTGCAGGAACCCTGCTCGGTTCCACGAATGAGAACGCCTTGCCCCTGAACCAGTCGCTGGAATCCGGCAAGGTGTACTATTGGCGAGTGGAAACCGTGACTGCGGATGATACCATAGCCGGCGATGTATGGAACTTTGTGCTCAAGATAAGCAAAGCCTCGGCACCCAATCCGCCGGACAGCATGAAATGGGTGGATCCCAACACTACGTTGAGCTGGGAACCCGGCGCGGACGTCACGATGACCATGGTTTACTTCAGCAAGAATAAGGACGACGTGGTTGCTGGTATGGTAGGCGAGATGGCTATGACCAACGAGTACGATCCCGGTCAACTGGATCCACAGACCACCTACTACTGGCGTGTGGATTCCATGACTTCGGAGAAACTCGTTCAGGGCGATATATGGAGCTTCACCACCAAGGGACCCGATGTCGGCGGTCTGCTGGGCAGTTACTTCAATAACCAGAACCTGCAGGGCAATCCGGTCCTGATCCGGATCGAGGGTCCGATTGCTTTTAGTTGGGCAACTGCATCACCTGAGACCGATGTAGTAGCCGCAGACGACTTCTCCGCACGGTGGGAAGGCCTCCTTGACATACCGATTACGGATACCTACTTGATTATGGCCCGTAAGGACGATGGGGCAGCCTGCTGGATTGACGGCGAAGTGGTCTTCTACGACATGCTGGCTTCGTGGGGTCTCTCCGAGGTCAAGGGATTTGTCGAGCTTGAGGCCGGCAAGCACGAGATTGTGCTGGAGTATTTCGATGTAGGGGACAATGCCCAGATCGAACTGCTCTGGAGCACCTCAGGTATACCTCTGCAGACCATTCCCATCCAAGCGCTGTCGGCGCCGCCGAAAGCCAGTAGTCCGCGCCCTGCGGACGGTGCGGTTGACGTAGCCGTGGAGGACCTGACCCTAACATGGTCTGCTGGCTATTATGCCGTTAAGCACCAAGGGTACTTCGGTCCGGATCGCGATGCCGTAGCAGCCGGTGAATCCAGTGTTGACATGGGTCTGGTTGACGAGCCGGCACTCACACCACAGGTCGAACGGGGCCAGACGTACTACTGGCGTATCGACGAGGTGAACGACCTTCATCCGGAGAGCCCGTGGGCTGGAGACATCTGGAGCTTTACCACCGCACCGTTTGTGGTACTGGATAACTTCGAGAGCTATAGTGTCGAGAATGTGGTTTACTCAAAGTGGCAGGACAAGTGGGGTATGCAGGACCTGATCAACAACGAGTGGGTCGAATTGGCCGAGGGCAACGGTTCAGGCGGTGAGATTGATACAGTGTACGCCCCGTATGTAGAGACCGTGGATTTCCACGGAGTATCAGGTCAGTCCTTACCGCTGGCGTATAATCACGATGCCGGGGTTGACTTCTCCGAGGTTACTCGCTGGTTCGATCCGTCTAAGGACTTCACGGCCGATGACGGAGCAACCCTGGGTGTGTGGTTCAAGGGTCGTCAACTGCCTACGTCTAACGTGACTTACGCAGATGGCAAGTTTACGCTGGAAGTAGCGGGCACTGATATCGCCGGCACGCATGACGAATTTATATTCGCATACCAGAGTGTCGGAAATGCTGACTTGATTGCCCGGGTTGATGAGCAGGAGGCCACCGATGATTGGGCCAAGGCGGGCGTGATGGTCCGCTCGGGCCTGGACGACGACTCGGCCTACATCTTCTGCTTTGTCACACCGCAGAACGGTGTTGTAGTAGAAATGCGAGGAACTGACGGTGGTAATTATAGCGGTACTGTGACTCAGATACTGGATGTAAATGCCCCGCACTGGGTGCGCATCCAGCGTACAGGTGCTAGTTCCATCACATGCTCGCATAGTGAAGATGGCAGTCAATGGCAGGAGTTGTATAGGACGGCGTTTTTCTTGGATGCTTCGGCCTATATGGGCCTGGCCATGACTTCTCACACCGGCAGCGAAGTCAACACCACGGTATTTTCCAACGTGACGATCGACGGGGCTCCGCTGACTTTGGCGAACGTAGAATACAAGGAGATCGGCGTACCGTTCAACACCCCGGCGCCTCTGTATACTACAGTCAAAGACGAAGCGGGTAACCAGGCCAGTGTGGAGTATGTTCCGGAGGATCCGGCCGTTTCGCCCACGAACATTCCGGAGTGGACCGAATGGCTTATTCCGCTGTCTGAACTCACGGCTCAGAATACGGCTCTTGATCTGACCAAGATCACGCGTCTGACGCTGGGCGTGGGCCCGGAGACCGATGCCGATCCGGAAGGTACCGGCCGAATGCTGTACGACGATATCCGTATCTATAATAGCAGTCATCAGCAGCTCCCAGGGCCAGAGTGACGCTCAGGGCACGATTGATGTGGACAGCATCGAGATTGTATAAGAGCCTTAGCTACAAAATCGATGCCCGGTTAGATGCAATACCGAAGGGCTGTGTGTCTCAGACATGCAGCCCTTTTTCTTTGCTGGCACGGCTTTTCGGCTTCATGATGCAATCATAACAGACATCGTGACTCTTTCATAGCCTGACCTGCTCAAGCGTGGTGTCGAACTTCCGCATGTTCCGGGTGTCCACTCCTGTGTTTATAAAATTTACCATACTTTCAGCGTAAGTTTCCCCTCTCCCGGATTCTCAAAGGGGCCGGCGGTAGGATCCGCTTGGCTCCGCTTTTTGCCGAAATAATCGGTATCGATTTTCAAGGGCGTACCGTCGGGATTCTCATAGGCCGCGTTCGGTATTTTGGCCCGGCCTAAAAGCGACGTTGTCACCAATGGGTTATCTAAAGCATATAAAAAATCATCCAGCGTAATATGAAGAAACACACTGTCACCTTCTTCGACAATCTTGAGCTCCGGATTAAACTCCGCTTTCACAAGGCAATTTGTCTCCTTTTGGCAGGGCCTGGCACCGTTATAGTAAACATTGCCTTCTATCCGCACGGGCAGCGTCGCCTTGTCATATCCGTCCAAACCGCCCGGCTGGATAACCAGGTTGTTGTAAAACCGGTCATCGCCGCCCGGGATGTTCCGCAGCCCCGCAACCTTCGTGCTGTGCGGCGGGTGGAACGGGGTCTCGCGACTTAACTCAGGCCGATGCAAGATGCTACCGGCGAACAAATTATGCACGTATGCCCCGCCCTGTGACATGTCAAACAGCGCACGGCCTGAAAGAAAGATATTATTGTCGATTAGGAACGGCCCGTGGTTGACCTCCACAAAAAGGTCCTCGCAAGTGTTGTTATCGTGCAATAGGTTCCTGCTCACACGCGCGCCCTGTGCCATCCAGTCCAGCCAGATACCCCGGCACGTGCGATAGATATGATTGCAGGCGATCTCGGTGTCAATCGCAGCATGAATCTTGATGCCGGCCATCTCGGCGCCCGTGAACAGTTGCCGGATATGAATGTCGTGGATGACGTTGCCCGTGATGGTGCTGAACACCGCGCCCATGCTCCCGACGATGCCCGACTGCTCGCAATGCGAGATATGGTTGTTCCGCACCACGTGGTGACCGATGTTTTCTTTCGACCAGCCTCTTTCGGTTGCGCGCTCGATGGTCTTAACGTAGCCCTCAGCCGTATCCGCCGACGTGTTGTCCCATTGATCGCCGTGTTTGCCGAGCGCGATCCCCACGCACGTCGAATAGCGGATATCGTTATTCTCGATGATCCATCCCTTGCTCCAGTGGGTGCCGATCAAACCGATCTGCTCTGCCGTGGGCGGCGCCCAGGGCGTTGCCGCGTGCATCATGGTAAAGCCGCGCACGGTGATGAAATTAACGCCCGGCTTGTCCGGGTAGAACACCGTTTGGCGGATGTTGATCTCGACCTCGGCCTCGTTGGGATTGACGTTATCGAACTGCGCCCAAATCGTGGTAATCTTTTCGTCCACCTGAGCAAACCACAGTCGGAGATCCCGTGTATCCTGCGAGTGAGGTCCTCTGAAAACTAGACAGAGTGTCTTGATACCGCTGGTCGGCTTGATTTTTGCCTTAAACGAAGACCACGCCTGCCAACCACCTGTATTTGGGACCGCACAGGTGCCCAGAAGCTCCCCATCCGGTGCGTCCAAACGAATTTCTATGATTCCGCCCCGCGTTGCCGACGCCGCCCGAAACTCGATTTGACTGCAACGCTGTCGCAAGTCTATCTTCTCATAGCGCACCCAGTCACCCTGCTCGATCCAGCCGATACATTGGCCTCCTTCAGAACAAGGGGCCTTTTGAATACCGTGTTGCACCGCAAAATTGTTTGCATTGACGCGTTCGGGCTTGTCCGGGCCTTCACCGGGCTGTAACCATGCCACATTCAGCAGCGTTCCGGCGCCTCCCGGTGTATATGATGAGCTTGCCGCCCTAATGGGTTTGAGCACATCATCCGGATTGGCTGCTTCCGTGAGCCAGTGACCATTCAGATAAACCGCTCCCGTGTGATGCTGGCGTCCTTTGGGATTGAACCAGTCGCCGTGAATCAAGTCACTGTACGGATTGAAATCCCCGAAAAAGCTGTTGGGGATGGCGACCTTCCATGTATCGTTTTGTACCTTTTGCCAGCCCTTGATAACTTCGGAGCCCTTGATGACGACTTTATCGCCGGGCGTGGCCTGGTAAACGATGCGCTTCCGGTCGGAATCGCCGCCACGAGGCGGATTAATCCGCTCGCGATAGGTTCCCTCATGCACCGTTATAAAGTCGCCGGGCTGTGCAACTTCCGCTGCCCTGGAAATTGTTTGAAAAGGGGCTTTTGCTGTCCCTTTGTTCGTATCATCACCTTTAACCGAAACATGATACTCCCGCGCTTGTACGGCCGCTGAAGATAAAAGCAGCATGCAAAGTATAAATGGCATCCCTTTGGTGTTATTTTGAATAATCATATTTACACCTCTCAATGAATATTTTCCAGCGTATACTATCAGCGCCGGGCGGCTTTTGCTATTGTTTCTTAGCCATAAACCACCTACCGCTGCACTCACTTACAGGAGATTTTGCCGGGATTATTTTGCTCTATCCGGCTAACCGGTCGCTGCTGCGAGCGATTTTTCGTTTTTCTCCGCTCCTTCGGTCGATACAGGAGCAGGAGATT
>CAZTDF010000131.1:0-13044 GCA_964612465.1 uncultured Pirellulales bacterium | reverse complement strand
GAGCACCGTATACGACTGGCAATTGAAAATCACAAAGACTGGCGTATCGACCAAATGCTTGATATGCTCAAATACATCAGCAGCGAATACCTCGGCGTGTGCGTCGACACAGGCAACAGCTTCGCTCTTCTGGAAGACCCGATGGCCGTTGTCGAAGCGTACGCACCTTACGCATTCTCCGTACATCTCAAAGATATGGCCCTGGCCGAATACGAAGACGGCTTTCTGCTTGCCGATGTCCCGCTGGGGCGGGGCCTGCTCAATTTAGCCAAGATGATCGGAATATTACGAAAGGCGAATCCCGGCATCAACTTCAGTCTGGAGATGGCGACACGAGATCCGCTTCAAGTTCCCTGCCTGACGGAGAAGTACTGGGCGACTTTTGAGGACGTGCCGGGCTCCGACTTAGCTCGTACATTAAAATATGTACGCGATAATGCTTCGCCGAAGCAGATTCTGCCGAAGGTCAATCATCTGCCCATGAATGAGCTGGTCAGGATTGAAGAAGCTAATATTAAGCAATGCCTTGCTTTCGCTACGGAACACCTGGATTTATAAGCGACAATACGGAGATAATTTTGGGAGGTATTCTTTTATGAATCCAATCGCTATTTTGGTTATTGGCGTCGTCTTGCTCATTGCGATGATTCTCGTATTGCGGCTAAACGCCTTCGTCGCGCTGATTTCTTCGGCGATAGTCGTGAGTCTGCTCTCGCCCGGCGAGTTCGCCGATAAGGTGACCCGCGTGGGGCAGGCATTCGGCTCGGTCGCCGGGAGTATCGGCATTGTAATCGCCCTGGCGGCAATTATTGGTAAGTGCATGATGGACAGCGGAGCAGCCGACCGGATTGTGAGGTCTTTTCTTAAATTACTTGGCGAAAAAAGGGCGCCTACAGCACTAATGCTGAGCGGATTCGTACTCTCGATTCCGGTCTTTTTTGACACCGTTTTCTACCTGCTGGTCCCGCTGGCCCGCTCGTTGTGGAGTCGGACACACAAAAACTATATGCTGTATGTCACAGCCATTGTAGCCGGTGCGGGAATTGCACACACACTTATTCCGCCGACGCCGGGCCCGTTGTTTATGGCAAGCGAGCTCAAAATTGATATCGGCCTGATGATGCTCATCGGCCTGCTCATCGGCCTGCCCACTTCTATAGTCGGGGTGCTGGTATGCAAGTTGATTAACCGGTTAGTAGATATCCCCATGCGGCCTTACGCCGGCCAGGCCGAGCCGGACCCGCTCGATGAAAATCAACTGCCTCCGTTCTGGATTTCTTTCGCTCCCATCGCACTGCCGGTGATTCTGATTTCCCTGAATACAGTGACCAAAGCACTGGGTGTTGGTAAACCAATGAGCCAAATCGCCGCTGTTTTGGGAAGCCGGGACATGGCGCTGCTGCTCGCGGCGGCTGTTGCCATGTTTATATTGGTCCACTATCGCAAAATATCGCTCAAAGATTTGGCCACAAGAGCCGAAACCGCCCTTATGAGCGGCGGAATCATAATCCTTATCACCGCCGGGGGCGGAGCATTCGGCGCCATGTTGCGACAGGCCGGCATTAAGACTTTGCTCGAGGATATGTTTGGTGGTCAAGGTCAAACAGTAGGATTAGTGGTGTTGCTGATTGCATTTGCCGTTGCCGTCGTTATGAAATTCGCACAGGGCTCCGGAACCGTTTCGATGATTACAACCGTCTCCATATTCGCAGCAATGGGCATATCGCCCGAAATGCTCGGCTGCAATCTTGTATACCTCGCGATGGCGATAGGGAGCGGTTCGCTGGTTGGTGACTGGATGAACAATAGCGGCTTCTGGATATTCTCGCGGATGGGCGGTTTTACAGAAGTAGAGACGCTCAAATCGTGGACTATTGTCACGGCCGCACTCGGACTGATAGGGCTCGGATTCACAATGCTCTTCGCGTATCTGCTGCCCATGGTGCCCGCGGTGTAGGGGCAACCCTATGTGGTTGCCCCGGGCAGGCACACAGGCCTGCCCCTGCAGGTTATTGTCGTCTTACCTCGACGTGGGCCAGTTTCTCGTAGAACTGGATAATCCCGCCGTGGTCGTCTGTGGCCTTGCCGTCAACTTTCAATGCCTGCATAACCTCCATCACAACGCTGGATAGGGGAACAGGAATCCCCAGCTCATGGGCCGTATCCAATGCGTTGGCCAGATCCTTGATGTGCAGTTCGATACGAAATCCCGGCTTGAAGTTACCCTTCAAGGCAAGCGGCATTTTCGCGTCCAGAACGGTACTTCCCGCTAATCCCCCTCGAATTGCCTCAAAGACATTTTCCGGGTCCACGCCCGCCTTCGTAGCCAATACCATCGCCTCGGACATTGCGGCAATATTCAACGCTACGATGATTTGATTGGCCAGCTTGGTGGTATTTCCGCTGCCGATTTCGCCGACCCGTGTGACAGAAGCCCCCATGACACTAAGGATGTCTTTGACTTCTTCGAATGTCTCGACCGGACCGCCTACCATAATGGCCAGTGTCCCCTCAACAGCCTTGGGCTCGCCACCGCTCACCGGGGCGTCGAGCATAATAACCTTCTTTTCCTTCGCTCTTTCTGCAACCTCCTTGCTTGCCAAAGGCGCAATAGAACTCATATCGATAAGAATAGTACCGGGCCTGACCCCATCCAGCACACCGTCCTTACCCAGCACCGCTTCCTTGACTTCCGGCGAATTGGGCAGCATCGTTATTATTATCTCGCTATTTTCAGCGACATCCTTATTCGACGAACCCGCCTTTGCTCCGGCAGCTACCAATTCATCGACCTTCTCAGGTACGATGTCGTAAACTGTGAGTGAGTAGTCTTTTTTGAGCAGATTTTTGGCCATGGGGCAGCCCATAATTCCCAATCCAATAAAGCCTATATTCTTCATCGTTAAACCTTTCCGTATATTATTGTCTGTGATTCTGACTACAAAACCGACTTCCATATTTTGTTATCAGCCGGCAGCAAACCATTATTCGACCTGGAAATTCTCCAATAATTTCCAGCCGCCTTCATAAAACTGTGCAAGCGTTTTTTGCGTCACGCCATACCCAATAAATTCTTCCGGTTTCATCCCGTCCGGCTCATAAGCCCGAACGAACTCAGGTAATGCCGAGAGCCGCTCAATTACATCGCCGGGTATCGGCCGGTCGATCCGTTCCTCACGAGCTAATTCGTCGGACAGCAACATCTCCTGGTATGGCACGGCAATGGACATGATGATTTCTGCGCCCGTTAACTCGGTCATGTGGTAAGTCCCCCTCAAGGCGGCGACAATTAACGTTGCTTCGTAGTTACGCTGTTTATAAATCGAATAAGCACGTTTGGAGACAGCCAATCCCGACTGGCGAATATCGGATTCGCTGATGTCTGCTTTGCTGTCGTGCGCGACATCTCTAAGATAGTCGTCCAGCCGTCCGATCATAATAACAGCGAAGCACTTTCCCGGCTCGATACCATTTTGTTCCGCCCTGCGTAAGCCCTGGCGATGTCTTTCGGCAATGGCAATTACCTGCGGTACGGTATAGCTTATTGTCAGCGTGGCCGTGATTCCTTCTGCGGTACAGTCCTCAAGCACATCCAGTCCCGCCGCGGTGGCCGGCAGCTTGACCGCAATGTTGGGTGCCCATGCGTGAAAACGCCTTGCCATCGAAAGCATGCACTCCCTGTCTGCCGCTCGGGCGGGATTTACCTGTGCGCAAACATAGCCCATCCGGCGGGCACTTTTTTCGTATTGCGGCTCAAGCTGTTGGGCTGCGTGTGTTATCGCCACGCTCATAAGCTCTTCAGCTTTTCTTTCCGGCTCCGGGTGTTCCGACAGTACATTGTTTATCTCTTTGGCCCATGCTTGTTTATTTAGGCTCAATGCAAGATGCGAAAGATATGGATTAGTAGTGGCACCGATGGCGCCTCTCTGGATTCCTCGCTCAAGCTCGCCCGGTTCCGCCGAATCATGCCACCATACCGTCTTGGTCTTTTCAATCGCCCATTGCAAATAGCTGGTTTGCTTCATTACTTACTCCCAAAAATTTTTATAGAGGATATAAGGTTAAGTTCTGTCGGGCAAGGTAATTTTTATATCTATGGGAGCCTGAATAGAGGAAAAAATTTGCGTTTAATCAAGTGCCGACTACAATAGCAATTAAAATGATAAATTCAGGAAAATGATGATGAACAGAAGAGAAATGCTTTTTTCGATCGGAGGCGGCATAGCCGCATCGATGCTTCGTGCCCCAGCGTGGGCGACCGAATCTGCAATACCTAAGAAGACAAGACTGGGCATTGACGACTTTTCCTATAACATTCGCAGTCGTGCAGAAAAGGCCGGATACACACCCAGGGTGACGCATGATCCGCTGACTTTCCTCAAGTACTGCCATACAATCGGGGCAGGCGGCCTCCAATGCGTCATCGGAAGACGAGACGAAGAGTATGTCAAAGAGCTACGCGCCTACGTGGAAGAAAATGATCTGTTCATAGAAGATTCGGTATGGATGGGCGGCAAGGTGGACCTGGAACGCTTCGAGGCAGGCGTTGCTTGCAGTCAGGCCGCAGGCGCCAGAGCGATCCGAGGTTTTTGCGGCGGCCGAAGGTATGAGCAGTTCGACAAACGGCAGCAGTTCGACGAGTTCGCCGATCGCTCGTGGAAAGCGATTGAATCAGTTGTGCCCATAGTCGAAAAATACCGAATCCCCCTGGCGATTGAGAACCACAAGGACTGGCTCATTCCTCACATGCTGAAGATGCTCAAACGCATTGACAGCGAGTATGTGGGTGTTTGCATTGATACAGGCAACAGTTTCTCCCTTCTGGAAGACCCGATGGATTTAGTGGAAGCCTATGCCCCGTGGGCGCACTCGGTGCATCTGAAAGACATGGCGGTCTGTGAATACGAGGATGGGTTTCTTTTGGCTGATGTGGTATTTGGTGAAGGTACGCTCGATTTGCCCAGGATAGTCGAGATCATACGAAAGGCCAGGCCCGGGATGAAGTTCAGCGTGGAAATGTCCACGCGCAGCCCTCTCAAGGTGCCTTGTCTAAGCGAGAAATACTGGGCCACCTTAGGCGATGTCCCCGGCGTTAATCTGGCGCGCGCCATGCGATATGTGCGGGCCCACGCAAGCGATAAAGATACCTTGCCGAATATCGACAATCTGTCGGTCGATGAGCAGGTGAAACTGGAAGACCAAAACGTTAGAAAGTGCCTGCGCTATGCAGCAGAGCACATGAATCTCTAACTCCATAAAACCGTTACACAGCCTCAGGTACTACGAACGGCGGACGGTAATTCCGGCTCAAAAACATATTCGCATCATAACTGTCCTTGCCCACGAATTTCTCGCTCTCGATGTCGAAGTTTAGCATCGGGCCGATGGCTAAGGGATTCTTGCTTAGATCGATTTCATTCGCCTGCAGATGCTTCAAGAGACGGTCAAAAGACTCCGCCAGCAGGTCATTGCCTTGAACTTTCTTCTTTACCTGCTCGACAGGTTCTCTTTGAGCAAGGCGATAGGAAATATCGGCTGAATGAATCATGCTGGCCGTGATATGTCCCTCGAGCACATCGGCTTTCAGATCACTGACCCGGCGGCTGCGCATAGTATTCAGGAAATTCGTCATGTGTCCGCCGCCGCCGTCACCGGCGAACTGCTTGATCTTCTTGCCGTCATTGTCGTAGGTCCAGCCTCCGCCGCGACCGCCTGAAAAGTAGCCGTGCTCGCATTGAATTATCATACCGAAGTTGATGCCCCGATAGCGGTCCATCCCTCGTGAGGTAATCCCTTGATATGTATCGACCTTTTCACTTTTGGCGCGGGGCAGGGCACGGATTTCATAGATGATGGGAAAGGCATCGTAGTCAAACAGCGATATGATCGTATTCGGCGTCTGGCCGTCATCATCGTAGCCGAAACGCCCTCCGAGGCTCACTATACGCGGTGCCATAGAAGCAACGCCCGTTGTCCAGCGGCAGTCGTCCAGCACGTGGCCGCCGAGATTGCCCATTTCCCCGGTACCCGTAGGCCAGCACCAGTGCCAGTCATAATGCAGGTTCGTACGCATTAGCGGCGTCAGCGGAGCCGGCCCCTGGAAAAGATTGTAGTCGCACGTCGCCGGGATCGGCTGGGGACCACTGACCTTGCCAATGCTCTGGCGGGCGTTGTAAGTTATGGCGTGGACTCGCTGAATCCTGCCCAGGCCGCCTTGTTTTATGTGCTCCGCAAGGGGTAGCAACCCGACATCCGAGCGGTCCTGCGAGCCGACTTCCACAATACGATTGTACTTGCGGGCGGCCTCGACCATTTTTCGGCCTTCCCAAATATTGTGCGAAGCCGGCTTTTCGACATAAACGTCCTTGCCCGCCTGGCACGCCCAGACCGTCATCAGGGCGTGCAAATGGTCCGGCACGGAGAGCACAACCGCGTCGATGTTTTTATTCTCCAGCAACTTTCGGTAATCGACATATGTGTCGACCTCGATGTTGCGGTCCTTGAATTTTTTAACCTCGGCATCCAGCCATTGGGTATCGGCATCGCATATCGCGACCACGCGCACGCCGGTAAGTCTGCGAAAGTCCTGGATATGTTCCTTGCCCTTCTTTCGCACACCTACAATTCCTACACGGATGTCGTCGCTGGAGCCCCTGATCTGAGACCAGGCACTGGACGTCATAGCGAGGCTGCCGATAGTAGCCAGCGAGGTTTTCATAAAGCTGCGACGGGTACAATCGTTCATGGCCAAATGTCCTGCTTAGTTGATAAGACTGAGCAGGACATTACCCATGCCAACCCAGCTTGTCGCCGAAACATTGTCGATTTCAATGCCAAGCAGCTTTCCGACCGAGTCAGGCACATCATCATCAGCAAAACTCACTGAAAACTCCAACCAGCCACCGGAACCTTCAGCGTTCCAACCCTTGATCTTCTCTGTACCAGGCAATTCAAAGCTGAAGTTCTCAACTTCTATTGCCACCGACTACGGGATTTCCGTAGAGATGGTCACATCATTGAGATAGCCGTTAACTACAGTGAATGCGATGTAATCAGTGGCGAAATCTGTTGTGCATTCCGCGGCTAACGTAAAGGTGTTCGTCGGATCATCACTTTGCGTCCAGGTGGCGGTAATCGTTGTACCGTCGTCCGTAACCACAAAATCCCACTCATAAACTTTCGCGCCGGGAATATTGCCGACTGTAATGCCGGACCATGGCCAGGTTCCGGCAGTTTTCTCAATTATTTCTCCATCATACCACGCGTTAGCTTCGCCCTCAGGCCAAAGTGGAATCCGAATACCGCTGTCAAGGACGTGCTGCGCGCTGTCTGCTGTATTGCCAATATTACTTGCCCGTGTCCAAATGCTCAGCCCCTCAGGGCCCGTCACGGCAGAGCCTGTGATGGTCAGCGGAGTTACTGCCGGATCGTACTGGTCGGCGGTAATAAGATAGTTTAACTGAGTTTGCGGCCGATCAAAAAATACCTGGCCGCCGGCTTGAGTGATATTCACGTCAGGACCATTAAGAAGCTGCCACTTACCGAGGTCTATAGCCTCTGCTTCAAAGTCATCCTCTATGATGATTTCTTGATCGACTGATTCAGGTACGGTCTCAATACTGAAATTATCAAAGTCCATATTTACGACCCAGTCTCCGGTGAAGTTACAGTGTGCGATACCAACTTGAATCTCTGCGGGGAAATCATCACGGATGATAGTGAGAGGAATCATTGGTGAATTCGGGTCGTCCGGATCCGACAACGTCATCAGGCTGGAATAAGTAACGCCATCTGGGCTTGTATAGTAGGAGAAGGTATTACCTTCGCGCTGTAGCTTCAGAAATCGATCAGGGGGATAACCTTTAACGCCAGTAGCAGAGCTGTTACCGGGCCCGGTCTTGTCCATCACTCGATTACCGATGCCGTAGAGCGGGAAGCAATTGAGCTGAGTCCAAAGCTCATCTGCACCTGCTTCACCCGGATTTGGAACGCGGGCCATGAGGCTGCCAAGGTGATGCCAGAAAACGTCATACGCCACAACTTCCACCGTAGCTACAAAGTCACCCTCAACCATCTTGTATAGAAATGCGCCTGAATTCCGATCGTTTTCCCAGGCGCCATTCGTGCTCGAAATCCTGAGTACACCGTTGAGTTCCGGTCCTTCGTAACCAGGTCTGTATGTCTGGGGAGCATTCGGATCATTTAGATCGCCCCACATAACATTGCCGACGGCATTAATGACGGGGTGGGCGATCAATGTCGGGCTTGCGCCGCTATCATCGGGTAGTGACTGATAGCCATCCCAGTCGCCAATGGCCCAGGGACCGCCGGGAGAAGGCCATCCTAATACTTCCTGTTCGTACCAGCCCTGATAATTGATTCTTGACCAGTCGTCCATCATGGCGTGGTCGAAGTTGTCGCTAAATATTACGTCAGCTTGTACCTGGGTGCTGACAGCCATGAGTGAAACAATAGAAATTAAATAAAACAATTTCTTAAACATAATAAACCTCCTCTAAAATAGTTAAAAAATAGTTGGAACAGACGATAGAGATTCTTACCTCCTTACAATTTCAACATATATCTGCCCAGGATAATGTTTCTTGAACCGGCAATACCTCCTTCTTTCAAAAACTAATAATAAATCATTTAAAGGTAAAAATCAAAGACGGCGGAGCATACGACTCCAACAGTCTTATCTTATTTTTCCTTAATATCTGTACTCGATATCTTTCAATATCAGACAGATGTCTTTCATGCTCTGTCTGAAAACTAAACTGCTTTTTCACGGTTGTTTATCAAATGTTGATTTTTAAGCCAATATTTTAACTCAAGTATCATTTTAACAAATAACCATTCTGCTATTCAGCAGAAGATCTCGATCGGTAAAGCCTGATGTCGTCAATGAACATCTTACCTGCACCACCCGGTGTCGTCGTGTTGCCTTTGGTCCCCACGCCTATCGCAATTCTGTCAATGTCGCTAAGATTAATTCCCTGATCCGCGAATGTTTGCAGTGGGATTACCCACTCTGTCCAGGTGTCAATCAATGCCGCATCAGGATTATCATAAACTACTACAACAGGATTGTCGGCACTATTTGCTACAGCTACATACATCGGCTCGGCATCATTGCTTTCTATACCGATATCCTGATTTGACCATAATGTGCCGGCGTTACCGGTAATTGTAACATTGGAGAACTTAGCCTCACACGTTGCTATTGTATTGTGAGCTGTCACAGCCAATCCGACATATGCATTCGAGGCCATCTGGAATGGTATTGGCTGGCCCAGAATCTGCCACGCAGAACCATTGGCCGAACTGTACGCCGTTAAATTACCGGCCAAGTCACGCTCTATCATCACCCAGTACGGAGCGACGATACCGGTTAGTGAAGCCGTTAGCTCAGAATTTGCTCCCGTATCCGCTCGATACTCGGCAAGCACTCCGTTGTCAGGCGTCAAAGATACAATTGAGTACTTGGAATCCGGATCCAGCGTTTCACGAATCATCACTCCAGCTTTGGCATAGGGATCGGTATTGGTCAGGCTCTCAACTTTAGCTACGATTGAGCCGATGCCTGTTAGTGTTTTGAAAGCGTAATGGAATTCATCGGATTGGTTCCATATATCGGCGCCGGAGCCGGTCATCGTGAAGGTACCGGCAGGACCTTCCACGAAACTTCCGACGTATGCCGGGTAACCTCTGAACCACAGCGACAATTCAGCCACATCTTCTATAGTCCAGTCACGTGGACTCGTCAAGGTCAGTTCTATTTCAGAATAATTAGTGTAACCCTGTTTATTGTTGTCGTAGTCGAACGGCAGTGAACGACCGCCGCTATGAACAATAGTTTCTTCCATATAAGAAGCGGAGGTTTCGTCGCCGACCATCGAACCTGTACCGTTTCCAGCATAATATGGATCAGTTCCCGCAGTGCCATAGCCAAGTCCATCGTGCCATGAATACCATACCTGATTGTCCCCGGTGTCGTAGGACTCGAAATCATCCACGAGAATAAAATCGGCTATTGTAATGCTCCAAATCCTGCCTTTGCTGATTGTCTGGTCGTTATTTATCTCGTCAATTCGCCAGTAATAAGTCTGTTCCCATTCGAGAGTTTCGGTTGGAGTATAGGTATTGGGATCCTGTCGGCCTCGATAAATATTCGTTGTATCGGATGCATCAGCATTTTTTACAGCATTTTCATCAGTGCCAAAGTATATATCATGTTGGGCAGCATTATCTCCCGGCGACCAACTCATAGGTGATACATGTTTAACATCCAGCGTGGAACCATCAGCCGGTTTCGGATTCCAGGCAAGCAGCGGATCGCCCATCATTACCTTCTTAATCTCTGCCTGTGTAAGCGCATAATTATAGATACGGAAATCATCCATCGAGCCCAGATAATTCGAATCGTCCTCATTATGGGATCTGCCCAGCCAGTTGTTGGTTGTTTCGCCCAGATCACTCGGGGATAGAAGGGCAGAGTTGTTACGCGCGAGTTCCTCACCGTCGTAATATAAAATCATGGTTGTCTTCTCTGCATCAATCGTTACAGCCACGTGGTGCCATCCTGTCTCTATATCGAAGCCTGTGGGCTGTACCAAACTCTGGTTGTCCGCACCTTCCGTAGTGATGGCAAAATACATATCGTCCATAAACCACCATCGCGGCCCCAGACACATATAAATATTCAGGTCGTCGGTACCGAAATCGAATGCCCTCGCCCATTGGCCGCCGGGCTGTGAGTCAAGCCAGATGGCAAAGGTGGAACTGGTCAGCGAACCAATAACCGAACCAATCGGTAACTCCGCATAATCGTTGCGGCCGTCGAATCCGAGTGCATCGCCGTCAGATCCATCCACATACTGTACGTCCCCTATAAATGTGCCATGATTGTCGTTACCGGATGAATCCAGAACGGTAGTGCTGTCACCACAGATCTCGTCAAGCTTCCACCATCCGACAAGATTTGGATCTGTAACAGGCACAGAAGGCACCGTTCTGAAAGTCCACAGTTCGCCCGGCCATGCTTGTGTGCCTTTTTTCTCATCAATACGCCAATAATATAGAGTATCGGGTAAGAGTTTGGGAGGTTTGTAGCTTGTAGGAGACCTAAGGGCCTTGAATGGCGGAGTATCCGTCGTGCCGAAGTACACCCAGTGAGTCTTCGCTTGAGCGCCACCCGTCCAACTCAGAACAGTATCAAGAGTAACACATTCGGCACCATTCGCAGGGTAAGGATCGGTAGCGGCCCAAGCCATAACTCTAAAACTCCAGACCGGGCCTCTCCAGGGACTATCATTCTCAGATTCGTTTACCTCATCGATACGCCAGTAATAAGTTTCACCAAGTTCCAGGGATCCGGGTTCATAACTTGTTCCGCTCTGGCGGCCTTTATAAATCTCCATCGCAGAGGTATCGGCACTGTTTACGTCCTCGAAACTGGTGCCGAAATATACATCGTGAAATTCCGCCTTTATACCAGAACTCCAGCTAAGATCCTGATTCGGGTCAACATTAACCGCTTCGTCAGTCGGTGCTGGGGTATATGCTTTGAATCTCCTTACAAGCACAATACTGAAATTATCAAACGCTACATAACCTGTCTCACCGGAAAGATAAATAGCCTGGCGAAGTCCGACCTGCAGTGGTATACCATCGAAATCATCCCGCGTTACCGGCGATGTAGCCATTTCCGTCCAAATCACACCATCTGGACTGGTCCTTACATGGAAAACATTGCCGCTACGTTCAAGTTGCAGCCACGGATCCGCGTCAAATGCTTTTCCATTGTGACCAAGCTCGTACCGTACGTCGTCGTCGGTGTTCCAGTGAAAGTTTCCGCAGGTCCAGATGGGAAAATAGTCTATGGAAATCCAGTCTTCGCCGGTGCCGGCCTCGTCATAGGGATCGGCTTTGGATGCCCTGGCCATCAGACCTCCATCGTTATGAAGGACCCACTCATCTGCAGTACCGGCATAATCAGCAATCTGGACCGTGGCGACGAAATCACCTTCAACATATTTGTATAAAAACGGGGCCAGCGGATTCCAAGGGGCATCCCAGGTGCCGTCAGATGATTGAATGTACAACTGACCATCGCGATCCATATTTGTATTAAGAGCATCAACGCTCTCGCCGGCCAACCGACCGAAATAGTCATCCCAGCCGGTCCCATCGGCACCGTCAGCGATGTAGTCATGGGGCGTCTCGAAATCGTCGCTGAAATACTTTACGATCGTCTGTGCACCAGCAACCGGAGCCAGAACAAGAATAGTCAAACAAATTAGTTTTCTACTCATGATATTCCACCTTCCCTTACTTGAAATGTTAAGATTATAAAGTAATCGATAATATTTGTTTTCTTGCCAATATTACCAATATATACCTAATCGGAATATTGTTTTAGTTCGAATTGACCTCCTTTTTTCAAATATTCTCCACCTTGAAGGGTAAAATAAATCACGCCGCAATTTAAACAATCGCTTTATGAATTTTGTGTTTCACCCGTCTTCCTGTGTTTTTTTGATATATTATCGACAGTAGTATAAAAATTTCACTTAAACGAGGTGAAAAAACTCAAAATTTACACTACCTTAAACATATCAATATTACATTACTTATACAAAACCCCCCTGTTCTCGTCAAGGACAATTTCCGGTTAAGATTACCCGCCCCGGATTTAAAACCCCCTTTTATACGGGAAAATTGAGCCCTAAAGGAAAAGATAACAAATTTTCTCGACTTGGTTGTATCTCCTGACAATTAAAGCCTGTCCACAGAATCCGTTGCGGCCCGATATTTTTTTGGGAAATTGCGTCCTTCCACGAAAAAATAACATTTATTCGGGCTTGATTCGGGCAAAATACGTGTCTGTGGAGACATTTTGGCGACATGATGTCCCTCGAAAATTGAAGTGTTTTTCAATTCATGAAGAAGGTGCCTTTTGTGCGATTGATGGGTTGGTGGAACTGCTTCGAAAAGCACTCAATACAAAACTATTGTACGCCGGCACATGACAGAATATTGTGA
>CAZTDF010000130.1:6118-13184 GCA_964612465.1 uncultured Pirellulales bacterium | reverse complement strand
TAGCAGCGGGAGATAATTTTCAAATCAGCAGCGGTTGCAACAGCAGGGAAATTCAGGATACCTGAATCGAGCATCCGGCATCGAATCGACCGCTCACTTTTCACGACTTGATATTGACTCATAACCTTTCGTGCGTATCAGTTGGAAGTGTTATGACAGATATCTTCACACCGTCTCAAATCGGCTGGTTACCATGGCCCAATGACATACTTTGCCGTTTGTTGCTGTTTTGTGTGTTCGTATAATATTATTCGAACCTTTTTTTCTATTTTTTTTATGCCGTTTTATTTCTATGGAGACTAACTGATTATATAAGAAGTGGTTAGGTGACATTTATTTTTTTCGAAACGATTGAAAAAAAATATAATATTCCTTGACATCTATGGTGACTTTTTGATAAATTGCGTTTTGTAGTTTGTGAATGTGAACACAAGCACTAAATAAATTAGGCTGCAAAAAGCTCATGAGGTACCGTAGAATTCCAGACGAAACGGTCCGGCGATTGCCTGTTTATTTGCGAGGTCTGCTTTTTACGTCGGAACAGGGCCTGGAAAACATATCGAGCCAGAATCTGGCGGATTTAGTTGGCGTTAATGCATGGCAAATCAGGAAAGATTTTTCGTACTTTGGAGAATTCGGTACGCGTGGAGTGGGCTATAGTGTTGAAAAGCTTGCAGCGCAGATCAAGAAAATCCTAAAAATAGCTATCGTACAGAAAGCCGCTTTGGTTGGCGTCGGAAATATCGGCTCTGCGGTTCTGGCGTATAACGGCTTAGCAAAGTACGGTCTTAATATAGCGGCTGCTTTCGACGTTGACTCTAAAAAGGTCGGTCGGAAGATAGATAATATTGTCGTTCAGGATATTTCAAATTTGTGGAGACTGAAGAAACAAAAAATCATGCTTGGGATTATAGCCGTCCCCCGCCAGACGGCACAGGATACGGCTGATAAATTAGTCAAAGCAGGTATTAAAGGCATTCTGAATTTTTCTCCGTGTCACATAACGGTGCCTAAAAAAGTCAAGGTCATAACCATTGATATTGCAATGCATCTGGCACGCTTGCCCTATTATATGTCGGCAAGCTGAAATATTTAAATTGGGTAATTTATTTTAGTTGCTAAAAAGTTAATAAGATAGTAAATCGGTTCGAGTACAGGGCGTATAAAATTTTATAGGCAATTTACAGGTGAGCAAAAATGCGTACTGTTTTTTTAAGTGAGTTAAAGCCTTTATTGGATGCTGTTGCCGAGCGGATGGACCTTTATGTCCCGAAGAATGCCGGCTCGCACTACGTATATAACAGATACGATCCTTCGGCCAGCGTCCCGGTTGAGGTCAATAACATACGTGTTTGTACACCTGCGAAGGAATTCCTGTTTCCGCTTCGAGAGCTTGCGGCGGTTTTTCCCGAGCCGCTGGAGCCGAAGGAGATTGAGCCATTTGCCGTCTTCGGATTGAAAGACTGCGATTTGCGCTCGATCGAGATTCTCGACAAGGTATTTAATGAGAAGGAATTCGAGGATCCGTTCTATGTGAAGCGTCGTGAGAAAATGTTCATTATCTCATCGGATTGCTCTGACCCGGCGGACAGTTGTTTTTGTAACGTCCTGAGCGGCCGGCCGTTTGCTCAAAGCGGCTTCGATTTGAATATTTCGAAAGTAAAAGGAGGCTTTGTTGTCGAAGCCGGTTCGCCGAAGGGCGATGATTTTCTAAAGGCAAATTCGGAGCTTTTCATCCAGGCCGGTGATGAAGTACTGGCTATGCGGGATACAAAAAGGGCCGAGACACAAAACCAGCTCGAACAAAACAACGCAGACCTCAAGTTCGATGTGTCCGTCAACGAGATTGTGGAAAACGGTCAGGATTCCGATGTATTTGACGAAGAAGCGAAAACCTGTGTCGAGTGCCAGGCCTGCACAAGGGTCTGCCCAACCTGCCACTGTTTCTACCTCTACGATACGAAAAAAGAAGATTACTTCAGCAAGATGAAGATGTGGGACAGTTGCATGAGAATCGCGTATGCCGAAGTGGCCGGCGGCGCCAATCCCCGCAAAGTCCTCGGTGACAGGCTCAGGCACCGTTTCATGCACAAGTTCTCCTATTTTCTGGAGCGGTACGGCGTCGATATGTGTGTCGGCTGCGGGCGATGTGTCGATGCCGAGGCCGGCGACGTGGATATCCGCCAGGTCCTGAAAAAACTCAACGAAGAACTCAAAGGCGAAGGTAAGAAAAAAGCGAAAGTTGGAAAATGAACAAGAATCTCTACCAACCGATAAGCGGCAAAATAGCTGACATTATCGACGAATCTCCGACGATCAAAAGTTTTGTCGTTGTGCCGGAAGGGGAATTTCATTTCGCAACCGGCCAGTTCGTGGAGCTGACTTTACCGGGCGAGGGCGAAGCGCCGTTTACGCCATCCTCTTCGCCCGCCATTACGGATAAAATGGAAATCAGCATTATGAAAGCCGGGCGAATCACGGCCCTGCTGCACGAATGCAAAAAAGGACAGAAGGTCGGCATTCGCGGGCCCTACGGCACGGGCTATCCGATTGAAGATTTCGTCGGCAAGGAAGTCTATATCATCGGCGGGGGCGTGGGTTTGGCGCCGATACGGTCTTTGTTTTTGACTCTCGTCGACAGAATCAAGGATTTCGCATCCGTGGTTTGCCGGTACGGCGCCAAATCACCCGAAGATTTTATATATAAAAACACGCTCTTTGACTCCTGGCAAAAAATTGTGGGTGTGGATATGAAGCTGACTGTTGATAAGGCAAACGGCCAGTGGAATGGCAACGTCGGCGTTGTCACTAATATTTGCTCGAAGGATGATGTGAATGTGAAAAACGCCGTAGCGGTGATATGCGGGCCGCCGATTATGATGAAATTCGCGACGATGAAGATGCTGGAGTTCGGCTTTAAGGGCAGCCAAATTTACCTTTCGATGGAAAAGAATATGAGCTGTGGCGTCGGCAAGTGCGGCCACTGCATGCTCGGCAAATATTACGTATGCAAGGACGGCCCTGTATTTACGTATGACAAGATAGGTAAGTACCCGAATATTTGGGACTAAAAATCGAACGCATGTGAAGCGAAATACGAGATACGAAATTATGGGTGCGAAGTTAATAATCGATTTGGCAAAATGCAGGCTTCAGGATGAATCCGAGGTTCAGTGCTCGTACAAGCATCATCCGGGGAACAAAGGAATCGACTCGCTGCTTGAGATGATTCGTTTCGCCCTGATATGCCGCCGGTGCGAATCGGCGCCGTGCATAGCCGCCTGTCCCCGGAATGCCCTGGAGAAGGTACCGAGCGAACGGAACGATGCCGGCGTGCTGAAACGCGCAAACATGTTGTGCACCGGCTGCGGCTCCTGCGCGATCGCCTGTCCGTTCGGAACGATTTACACCGATCTGATACCCTTTCCGAGCAGCGTATGCGACGTATGCAGGGACAGGTTGGAGCCGGGCGAAAAACCGCTGTGCGTCGAGACCTGCACGGATGGGAGCATCGATTACCAGGACCTGACTGTGGAAGGAGATTTTGTCGAGGTCTTCGATGGAATCGTTGTTAAGGTCTCCGGCGGCGGCTTGTGGGAGCCATTTTTGAGAGAAAAGGCAAAGAAATGACTAATCAATTGACGAACATCCTATTCTGGATCATTGTTGTTCCCGTGATCGTCGTGCTCGGTCTGATCGCCTCCTGGATCGTCCGCAAGGTCGGTGCTCTGGTTCAGTGGCGCGTGGGCCCGCCGCTTTTACAGCCGGCGTACGATGTGATGAAGCTGATGGGCAAGGAAATCCTGCTTCCACAAGACGCTCAGCGAACCGTGTTTCTAATGGCGCCCCTTGTGGGGCTGGCCGGCACGCTTCTGCTTTCGATCATACTACTGCGTATCACGTTCGCTCAGACGGCTTTTGTCGGCGATATTATTGTCGCTATTTATTTGATGGTAATCCCTTCGCTGGCATTGATACTCGGCAGCAGCGCAAGCGCCAGTCCGCACGCATCAATCGGCACCGGCAGAGAAATGAAGCTCGTGATGGGTTATGAGCTGCCGCTTGTTCTGGCCTTTATTGTAGTATTGATTAAGACGGCCGGCTCAGCAGGACCGGGCGAGCAGCTCAGTCTGGCAGCCATCGCCCAGCAGGCACCTGCTTTGAGCATATCCGGTATGCTGGCATTTTTAACCGCACTGTTATGTGTCCAGGCTAAACTCGGATTTGTTCCGTTCGATATCGCAGAAGCCGAGACCGAGCTTGGAAGCGGTGTCCTGATGGAATATTCCGGAGCCCTGCTGGCAGCCTGGAAACTCATGCATGCATTGATGCTCGTAGCCCTGCCCTTCTTCCTGGCGATGGTATTTCTGGGCGGCTTCCATCCTAATCTGCCGTCGGCGGGAATCGTCGTACTTGTGATCTTCGTAGCCTTGCTGGTTTTTGCCGGCACCAGATTGCTGGCGGCTCGAAGCAAGCTGATGGATGTATTGTCCCTGGTGATCTTCATTGGATTATGCATCTGGCTGGGACTGGGCAAGTATGTGTTGATATTGGTCTTGCTGATTCTCATAAAAAATACGAACCCGCGTTTGCGGATAGACCAGGCGATGAAATTTTTCTGGGTGTATTGCGGTATTGCTCTGGTGGCCGCGATCATACTTGCATCCATAGGCTATTATTATGACATCCACTGGCTGTAAGGTGAATTTATGAGCTTGAAAATGTGGTCGTTGAAAAAATCGGTATGGGTATTTCACGTCAACGTCGGCGCGTGTAACAATTGCGACATTGAGGTTGTGAATATGCTGACGCCGAAGTATGACGTTGAGCGGTTTGGTATCAAGCTGGTCGGTTCTCCCCGGCACGCAGACGCCCTGCTGGTCACCGGGGTGGGAACCCAACAGGCGGTCATTCGCCTGCGGGAAGTGTATCGCCAGGCCGCCAAGCCCTGTGCCGTTTTTCTCATCGGAGCCTGTGCCTGCGGGACGGGGATATTCAAAAGCGGCTACCACGTGGCAGGACCGGTGGACGAAATTATCAGGCAGGTCGATCCCAACGCGATTATCGCTTATGTGCCGGGCTGCCCGCCGAAGCCGGAAGCAATGATATCCGGCGTGGTTAAGGTGTTATCGGCTTTATAGACAGGATATAAATATGCAGCAGGAAAAATTGAAGAACAGGTTGTCCGAAGTAAAGGACAAGCTCATTGGCATCGAAGAAACGACAGAGAGAAGAATATACCTGTTATGTGAAGCCGGGAACGCGTATGCCGTCAACAAGTTTCTGTTTGAAGATTTGTCTTTGAGATTTGTGATTGCAACCGGTATTGATTCCGACGATTGTTTTGAAATTCTGTATCATTTTTCAAATGACGAAACAGGTTGTGTTATCACTGTAAAAGCCTTCATCCGCGACCGCGAGAAGCCGGCGATCGAGTCGATTACATCGGTTGTGCCTGGTGCCGAGTGGATAGAAAGGGAAATACATGACCTGTTGGGGATCAATTTTGAGAACCATCCTAATTTAAGACGACTGATTCTGGCAGATGATTGGCCGGAAGGTGTTTATCCGTTGAGGAAAGCTTGCCCTAAGCGGAGCGAAGGAACTAAGAAATGAAAAAAACAATGCAAAAGCCGATTCTTGCGGTCGGGCCGTTTCACCCGTTACAGGAAGAAATGGAGTTCTTCCAACTCACCTTAGATGGTGAAATAGTAACCGATATTGATATGAGGATATCTTACAACCATAGGGGTATTGAGGGAATCAGTGAGACATTACAGTTTGACCAGGTGCCTTTTCTGGTCAGTCGCGTTTGTGGAATCTGCTCAGCCTCACACCCTTTAGCTTATGTACAGGCGGTCGAGGACATTGTTGGTGTCCAGCCGCCTGAGAGGGCCCTTTATGTGCGTACAATCATCAACGAGCTGGAACGTATCCACAGTCACCTGCTATGGGTCGGCCTCGGTGGGCATTTCATAGGTTACGATACTGTCTTTATGTGGGCGTGGAAGTATCGCGAGCCGGTGCTCGATTTACTTGAGGAGATAACAGGCAACAGAAACAATTACGGCAATGTTCGGGTCGGGGGCTGCCGGGAAGATATCCCGGATGAAATTATACCCAAGATATTAAAAGATATCGACTTTCTTGAGCGGAAGGTCGAAATGCTCACGAAAGCCGTACTTGACGATCCTGTTCTGCACGCCCGGCTTAAAGGTGTTGGCATTTTGAGCAAGGAAGATGCCGTAGCATACGCGGTAACCGGCCCGACGGCCAGGGGCAGCGGCATTGATATCGACGTGCGGCATGACGACCCCTATGCCGCTTACAGTGATTTGGACTGGAACGTCATCAGTCAGCCTGAAGGAGATGTGTTCGCAAAGGCTGTTGTTCGCCTGCTCGAAGTCCTGGAAGCTGTTAAAATGATTAAAGAAGCGCTCAACAAGCTTCCGAAGGGCCCTGTCGCTGTAGAGGTAAAGGAAATCCCGCCCGGCGAAGGATGCGGTCGTGCAGAGGCTCCGAGGGGCGAAACATTTCATTATGTCCGCAGCGATGGCGGTAACAGGCCCATTCGCCACAAGATCAGAGCGCCCAGTTTTGTCAATGTGCCCTCATTTAGGGCTTCATGCATCGGTCAGCATATCGCCGACGTAACACTTACGCTCGCGTCGGTCGATCCATGCTATAGCTGCACTGAGAGGCTCGCCGTCGTTGACAGTCACAACAACGTCATCCACGATTACGAAACGCTGCTGCGAATGAGTCGCGAGAAGACGGCACGGATTCAGAAGGAAATTGGCGCACCGGAACTGAAGTTGGAGGATTTATAAATTGGATAAGATTCTGCTTGTTCCTGTTTTTCTGCCGCTGATAGCAGGCTTTGTTCTGCTGTTTTTGCCGAACAGACTAAGGTCCATATCGAGTGTGCTGACGCTGGTAATATCGATCATCACATTCATACTGGGCATTACGATATTTACCGGCGGCAAGGCTCAGTGCGCATGGTCAATTCTGCATCTCAGCGAGCGATTCGGCGGCCACGAATTAGTGTTGATGCTCAGCGCCA
>CAZTDF010000130.1:2676-6018 GCA_964612465.1 uncultured Pirellulales bacterium | reverse complement strand
GCTACGAAAAGTTATGCCATGATCGGCGCATCCGACGCCGCTTTCATGCTCGGCGTCTTTATAGTCTGGGCGATTTCCGGGACGTTTGTCATCTCGGAAATAAGCCTGACGGCGACGACGGCTTTACCGGTTATCGCCTTTTTGCTGCTTCTAACCGCCTCCATGACCAAGGCGGGGGCACTGCCCATGCACACATGGATGCCCACGAGCGGCGAATGCGCACCGGCATCCGTGATGGCCCTGCTGCCGGCCGCGATCGATAAACTTTTAGGGATTTATCTGCTGGCCATTATCGTCTGGGAATTATTCATAATAAAACAAGGCTTCCTGACTACTATCCTGGCAATAATCGGTGCGGCGACGATTATTGTTGCCGTGATGGTTGCCATGGTTCAGCACAATCTCAAAAAGCTGCTCTCATATCACGCCATCAGCCAGGTCGGATATATGATCCTCGGCATCGCGACCGGGACGCCCGTGGGCATTGCAGGCGGGTTGTTCCACATGCTAAACAACGCGATTTACAAATGCTGCCTGTTTCTGTGCGGCGGTGCCGTCGAGCAGGCGGCGGATACTGCTGAACTGGACAGGCTCGGAGGTTTGGGCAGGAAAATGCCGTTTACCTTTGCTGCATGTCTGATTGCTGCACTGAGTATTTCGGGTATCCCGCCGCTCAACGGATTCGTTTCCAAATGGATGATCTACCAGGGTGTAATTGAAATGGGGACAACAGGAAGCGGAGCCACAGCCGGGCTATGGCCCATCTGGCTGACCTGCGCGATGTTCGGAAGCGCGCTGACCCTCGCTTCGTTCGTCAAGCTCATCCATTCGGTGTTCCTATCGCGGCTGCCCGACAAACTGCAAGGGGTAAAGGAAGTTTCCCCCGTCCAGACGGTTCCGATGGGCCTGCTCGCCCTGCTGTGCGTGTTCTTCGGAATTTTCTATAAAGTCCCGCTAAAGCTTTTCATTTACCCGGCATTGAATTCCCTGAACATAGTGGCGGAAGGCACAATTTTCGGCACATGGCAGTCTGGCCTTGCGACTATTTTAATCATCGCCGGCATTGGAATCGGCCTGCTCATCTGGGTGATCGGGAAATTCTCGAAGAATATCAGAATCGTCCCAACGTGGACGTGCGGTGAGGTGCAGAAGAACGACGATATGATAATACCAGGGACGCACTTCTACAAAACCGTCTCGGAAATGGGCGGTTTGAAACAGCTATATAAGGGCCAGGAAAAAGGATATTTCGATGTGTATGACCAGGGCGGCAGGTGCGGATTAACGCTGACGGCGTTCCTGCGATGGCTCCATTCCGGCGTGCTGCCGATGTACCTGACATGGGTCACTATTGGATTACTGGTTGTACTGTTCGTGGTTTGCGGAATTTGGTGAGGTCGACATGACTATATTTTATATTTTGATGATATTTATCGTCATCGCGAGCCTGATCGCGGTGGAAACCACAGATCTGCTTAGTTCCGTGATATGCATCGGGGCAATGGGATTCGGTGTTTCGTTGGTGTTCCTGTTTCTGCGGGCGCCGGATATCGCAATCACTCAGATTGTTGTCGAAGTCCTGGGTCTGATTATCCTGATTCGCGCCACGATTTCGCGCGACCTGACTTTCATTAGCGGCGATAAGGAGTTTTTCGGAACGATAGTTTCGGTTGCGATTATCTTCGTGATTTTCCTTGCCGGCCTGAGAGTTTTCGAGACGCTGCCCGAATTCGGAACCGCTATTTTCACCCAGGCTCCCAATGCCGCCTCCCAGACATATATCAGCCGGGGTCTGGAGAAAACAGGAGCGGCAAATCTGGTCGCCTCGGTGATTCTGGATTATCGTGCCTACGATACGCTCGGCGAGGCAACCGTACTGTTCACCTCGATTCTCGGGGCCACGGTTCTGCTGCGAAGAAAGGCGAAAAATACACCTGAGATATTAGAACCGGTTTTGAAATCTTAAGATTTTCCCGGAGGTATTAAACAAATGCAGGGAATGACAATAATAGTTAAAACGATCAGTAGTTGGGTCAAGGTGCTGATCGTACTGTTCGGTATCTATATTATTCTGTTTGGCCACCTGACGCCGGGAGGCGGGTTTGCCGGAGGAGTGATTCTGGCTTCTTCCTACGTCCTGCTGATGCTGGCGTTCGGCGGGGAGTTCGTAAAGAAAGATCTGCCCCTGTCCCTTGTCTCGAAACTCGACTGCCTGGGGGCGTTCATGTTTATCATGATCGCAATTTTAGGACTTGTCTTTGGCGGGACCTTCTTTATTAATTTCCTGGTTGAGAAATATGGCCAGCCTTTACATCTTTTAAGTGCCGGCACGATACCGTTTTCGAACATCGCGATTGGTCTTAAAGTCGGCGCTTCTCTGTTTTTAGTCATCTTCAGCCTTTCGATCTGTTGTAAGGGCGGAGAATTGCATAGCCACTGAAAAAGGAGTCAGAACGATGCTTTATGCGTTGTGCTTTTTATTGTTTATGATCGGGCTGTATTGTGCAGTCGTTAAAAAGAATATGGTCAAGATTGTAGTCGGTATTCTGATTATGGAATACGCCGTCAATCTTTTCCTGGTGATGCTCGGGTATAGACATGGCGGTGTGGCGCCGATTATAGACAAAAGCCACCTGGAATCGCAGGCCGCCCTGAGCAATTTTGTGAGCAGCTCCGTTGACCCGCTGCCCCAGGCGCTCGTGCTTACTGCAATCGTAATCAGCCTGGGCTCGTTGGCGCTTATGATTTCATTATGCATCAGGACTTATGAGAAATACGGCACCTTCGATATTACAGAAATTAGGAGGTTAAGAGGATGAGCATACCCCTGCCTGCTTTTATTGCGATCCCTCTGGCAACGGCATTTTTGCTCCCGATGTTCGGCAAGCGAGGAAAGGATGCCGCGACGGTTGTCGCCAACGTGGCGACCATTTTATTGCTGGTCTTCGCCATTTCATGCATCGGCGAGTCCGGAGTTTATGAAATAGGTAAGTGGCCCATTCCTCTTGGAATTAATCTTGTTCTTGACGGCTTGAGCTCCCTGTTGCTTTTAGCCATTGGTGTCGTATCTGCCGCCGTGATGCTATTTAGTGCCGGATATATGGAGCAATACACGGCAAAGTCAAAATACCTCAGCCTGTTTTTGCTTATGGTCGCCGGCATGAACGGCGTCGTGCTTTCAGGAGATATCTTTAACTTATTCGTATTCCTGGAAATTGCCTCGCTGGCGTCTTATGCACTTGTTGGATTCGGCTGCGGACACGAAGAGCTTGAAGCGTCATTCAAGTATACGGTACTGGGGACAATTGCTTCGATATTCGTTCTTTTTGCGATTGGTCTTGT
>CAZTDF010000130.1:0-2576 GCA_964612465.1 uncultured Pirellulales bacterium | reverse complement strand
AACCATGCCGTCTACAAGTCTTTGTTATTCCTGACCAGCGGCTCGCTCGAAAAAGCGACCGGCACAAGGCAGCTAAGGGAAATGGGAGGACTCGCACAGAGACTGCCTTTCACGCGTACAACCTGCACCATCGCCTCGGCATCAATTGTCGGCATACCGCCCTTCAGCGGATTCTGGAGCAAGCTGATTCTGGTTATGGCGGCAATCCAGGCCCAATATTACTGGATCGCGGCAATCATTGTTTTCGTAAGTCTGTGTACCCTGATTATGTATCTGAAGGTGCAGAGATATGTTTTCTTTGGCGAGCTGCCAGATAACCTCCGGGAAGCGCAGGAAAATGGAGGTTCGATGCTTGTTGCCATGGTATTTTTAGCTTGTTTGTGTGTCCTCATGGGATTGCTCGTGCTGGTGCCCGACTTGAGGGACAGTATTCTGGAGCCGGCTGTCAGGGTCTTGACGGACGGGCTTAAATATTCTGATGTTGTTGCGGGAATGTGATAATAAGGATTTAATCGTATGAGACGACTGATTTATTTTATACTGGCATTTGTGATCTGGATTCTGCTGACCTGGCCGGTAGTGGACGGGAAAATCGACGTTCAGGTTGTGGCCGCGGGTCTGGTCGCTTCGGTCATTGTTTCAGTATTGTTCCACGAAATTCTGCCGAAAGAGCACCACATATTTATTTCGCCGGTCCGCATATTCTGGCTTCTGCTGTACGTGCCGGTCTTCTTTTATTATGTCATCAAGGCGAATCTTGATGTCGTCTATCGCGCGCTGCATCCCAAAATGCCGATTAATCCCGGGATCGTCAAAATCAAAACGAATCTGAAAACAGCGTCCGGCATAACGGCACTGGCCAATTCCATCACTTTGACGCCGGGCACTCTGACCGTGGATTTAACCGATGACGGCTTCTTGTACGTACATTGGATCAATGTCAAATCCGACGACATCGAAGAGGCGACAAAATTCATTGGCCAGAGGTTTGAATGGTTTTTGAAAAGGATATTCGAATAGAAACGCGCCGTGCGGCGCCGTGTTGACCGAGAGGTAGCTATGGAAACATTCGCACTGTTAATTTACATCGGCTTATTAGCCTGCTGTTTCCTGTGCCTGTATCGCATAGGCCGGGGCCCAAGCGCTCCTGACAGGACCGTTGCGATCGACATATTAGGCACCGTCATCGTGGGTTTCTGTGCCGTCCTGGGGCTGGTGACGGGGAAAGATTTCTATCTTAATGTTGCTCTGGCCTGGGCGCTGCTGAGCTTTATAGGAACGATCGCGCTGGCGAAGTTTTTGGAGGGCAGAAGTTTCGATGATTGATATCATAGGCTATATATTGATGGTGATTGGAGTTCTGTTCGACATATTCGGTTGTATCGGACTGGTACGTTTTCCCGATGTGTACAACCGTCTGCAGGCCGCAACGAAATGCGTGACTCTGGGTACTGTTGCTCTTTTGGTGGGTGTCGCCTTAACCAGCGGCTGGAGCCCCATGAGCGCCAAGGCGGTCATCTGCGCTGTGTTCATTTTGATTACTTCGCCGACCGCCGCCCATGCCATCGCCAAGGGAGCGTATGCCGGCGGCGTGGAACTGTGGGAAAAGAGCGTCGTCGACAAATACGCAGAGGAAGTCGAAAAGTAACAAGAAATCCTGATGTTGTCACAGGGACGACAACCGATAAATAATGGGAGTAAAGAAAATTGCGTTTGCCGAAGTTAAGAGAATTAAAAGAAGCTGTCACCGCGGTTGTTTCGCCGCGGTTTACAACCCGGTTTCCCGCTAAGCCATGCATCGTGCCGAAGAAGTATCGAGGTAAGCCCGAATTCGATCTCGACACCTGCATCGGCTGCGGCGCCTGTGTAAATGTTTGCCCTTCAGGAGTCTGCCTGACGATGACCGACGACCTCGATGCCGATCCGCCCGTCAGGCGAATCACTCTGAATTACTACACGTGCATCTTCTGCGGCAACTGCAGTGAGTACTGCACCACCGAAACGGGCATCAGCCTCTCGAACGAGTGGGACCTGGCCGGCATGGACCGCGGCGCGATGACCGAGACGCACGAATTCGAACTTCAGCTTTGCGAAAAATGTGGCGCAGTAATCGGCACCAAAAAGCATCTTGTCTGGCTCTACGAGAAACTCGGCCCGCTGGCATATACCAATCCTTCCCTATTAATTGCCAAGAGCGGCGAACTGACCAAAACGCCGCAGGATGTTCAAAAGAGCGAGGACAAAAATCCGCAGACAAGCGACTTTATGCGAATTATGTGCCCCAAGTGCAAGTGCGAGCTGAACATCCGGCTGTAAAATTCCGTAAGCGTCACGCACGGCGAGATTGCTATGGGTTCCGACCAATCACTTTTCGAACAACTAAACAAACTGTGCGACTCGGCGACAATTATCCTCGGCATTGGAAATATCCTTAAAGGTGACGATGGTGCCGGGCCGCTTGTTTGCGAGCAGCTCACAGCAGCAAAAATTTCCGCCGGTCTGATCGATGCCGGCACGGTTCCTGAAAATTACATCCAGCGAATCATCAAAATAGCTCCCCGGACTTTGCTAATTAT
>CAZTDF010000129.1:5380-13198 GCA_964612465.1 uncultured Pirellulales bacterium | reverse complement strand
GTGAGCCGGTGCAGGGCAGCCATGCCGAATCATCGAAATCACTGCCGCCTTGCCATTCGTCGCCGACCGGGCTGACTGGAACGAGCACACGCTTTTCAGCATTCTCAGGCACCAGAACGGTTGCCTGCTGTGATGTGCCCGGCGAGCGCGGATCGGAGCCGTCGAGCGTGTACAATATCGTGCCGGTTGTGGCAGTCATTGAGAACATGTTATTTTTCAAAATCAGGCCGCCATGCTTATAGAAACCATTGATGCGAAAAACCGGTGCATCTATGTGCGGGTACAGGCCGCGAGAGCGAAAGTAGTCGAGCGCTATGTCTGTTCGGGTGGGGAAATATTCGTTGATCAATCGGTCTTTCTCAGGAATCCAGAATTCATTTTTCGTATACAAGTAGTACGGGCCGGAACTGTACCGGTGTACGTCTCTGCGGTAGTCTCCCCAGCGAGCTGACTCTGCTATCACAGCTAAGTCAAGCTCGTCGGTGCGGTAGATCCAGCGTTGGATATTATTTCCCGGCGTCAGGGCGCCGTCGTTGAAATGGTGTTTATGAACGCGGTCACCAAAGCGTACACGGAATTCCTCGATATCATCGAGATAGTTGAAAATACCCGCAGGATTGGTTGACGGACTTGTGCCGGTCGTACGAACATCTTCAAGGACGTGCTCGCTGTCCCAGCTATAAAAATGCCAGGGCCTGTTCTCCGGTCCACCACCGGCCGCCCTCCAGTTACCGTCATCATGTAAATCTACATTCCCGGCCGAAAAACACAGGAGTGACCAGTCGATGAAGTTATCTATATCAATGACTTTCAATATCTCATCCCAATTACGGCTGGCAGCAATGTTTTTCATGCGGTTCCAGGCGGAAGTGTTGCCGTCTGTCGCATGACCGCCATTTACGGCATCGATGCTATCTTCATCACCGCCGTTATAAGCAGCGTAATGTGAGGCAACCGGCCGCTCATGAAGGTTGTACACGCCCCAATATATACCGTTCAGGTACAGATGGACTAAAAAGCCCTGTCCTGCATCAATTTGGCCCATATCAATGAGCGAATCGCGCATCCACTGGTCGCGGATATATTGAGCACGCTGCCTCTGGTCAGGTGCCCAGTGCGTCCAGGCATTGTTAAAGAATCCACGAAGCTGAATCGTATCGAAAGAATTCACAGGCCGATCGTCAAACAAATCGAAATCAAGTCTGGTCGGACCATACTCGTCCCTGAATCGAAGGCTGAATGAATGCTTGGGACATTTGTTGGGTCTTCGGCTTTCGCCGCCCTGAATGCGAAGGCCGCAGTTGACCTGGAATTCTTCGGAACCGTCCTGAGTGATGAACTCTGCTGAAACGGGACGTTCCCAATCCTGGCCTCCTGTAATCGAGTGACCGGTGTAGATATAGATACCGCCTGTCTCGGGATCGTTATCATGGCTGAAAAGGTTATCTTTATCCGTCACTACTGAGACGGTTGGGATTGACAGCAAAGCGTCGTCCATGAGATTAGCATAGTCAGGGTCATTATAAACTTCCGAGTCCATCCCATAATCTGCAGAATATGGGCTGAACCAGGTGCTTGGATAACCTTCGCTAAGTACCTGCTGATGACTTCGTCTTATTACATCAGCAAGGAAAATGTAAGTATGAGTATCCTCATTGGTGAATTTCCAGCCTGGTTTTACTGCTCTGGCCCGCAGACACGTTGTGGTGCTGATTGGGATCGGGCCTGAGTAAACACTGCCACTGGAGGATCCACGTGCCGTAACTTTGTACGGCTCAGATCCGTCGAGGGTGTAGTAAATGTCAGCCCCCTCGGTTTCCGTGGCGATTGTTACCGAGAAAGGCGTATCGTAAAAACCACGATTATGGCTGAATTTCGTGTCTGCGACCACACCTAAATACGCACCGCTGTTTTCCGCTTCCGGACTGGGAAGGCCGAAGAAACGCCAGTCGTCGCTGCCATCGGGGCAGCGGCCATAGGACATATCGGTGGTATGGCCGGGGAATATTATGCTGTCAATGAGAGTTTGCCCATCTTTGTCAAACAGGCCGATTTCCTCGCCGTCGGCATCGAGCTTGAAATTCGCATGCAGGCCCGTATCACTGGTGTCATTGTCGGCCCAAATCAGCAGGTATTGTCCACGGGTAATAATGGTTGCAGACGGATTATTATTGGGGATTTGCCACTTAGTTGGAAAAGACAAGTCATCTGTCAAATACATGCCGCCTATATTGATGTGACTGGAACCGTAATTGTGGATTTCGATCCAATCGTCATACTGTCCCTGCGAGTCCTGGATCGTAGTGTTGTTGGACGCCATTAATTCGTTGATGACCAGCGTAGTTTCTGCTGCATTTGCCGAGCCGATCAAATATATGATCCACATTAAGGCTAAAATTGGCAGGCGGATTTTCGTATTTCTCAGCATTTCCTGTTTGTTTCCTAATATATTGTATTTGTTTCTTGTCCTGATTCTGCCGGGAATCTACGGGTTGTAACCTGGCGTGGGTGAAGCCGCCTGCCAGTTGTCCGGGTCATTGCCTGAATGATATTGATCGGTGAAGATTCTTTGCAGGACGTCGCCGGTGCCATCTGCGGTTTCCGGCCAGGGCGATACATCCGCGTAAATCACTTCGTCGGCAATCACCCAGGAAACCGGGTCACCCGGCAGGTCCGCCGCCTCGGGCATTTCGAGAGCGAGCCTTTCACCCGCATTGGAAAGACTGCCCGCCCAGGGACCTGTTATATCCACTCCGGCGGTTAACGGCCTGGTATTATATGCAGCGATAAAGGCGGCCAACAAGTTGGTCTCTACGTAAGGATCGAAAGCCACCACTATCAATCTGCCACCGACTGGAATTGAAGTATTGCCTTCGAATGTGAAATCGACGGCACCATCCAGACGCCAGGAGCCTTCGGAATTTTCCAGATAAATCCGGCTTGCAGTGGGATTGCATAACTCAATATACTCGGCATCGGTTTCATTTGCAGGATGATACATCAGTTCGTTGATTATGATATTTGGAACAGGTTCGCTATTGGCCGAGTCACGCGAGGGTGCCATCTGGAACCAGTACGCATTGCCATCAGGGTAACGGCCCAGAGATTTATCTATGAGCTGGCCTTTGAATCTGACGCTGTCGACGATGCGGTCCTCGGATGTGCCGGGAAGGTAAGAGAGAATTACGTCTTCTCCGGCCTTGTTCAGGCCGAATCCACTGTTGATTGGATTATGGAAGCCTGTCACCTCGTCGAAACTGATGTAAGAGTTGCCGGCAATCTCAACTGCCGGGACGGGCCATTTCTTTAGCTCTCCGATATCGTCGCTGAGATACCAGTGATTCAGATTGATGCTTGCCGATGTCGTATTGTAGAGTTCTATCCAGTCGTCAGAATCGTACTGGGGAAGTTGCGGATTGCTATAGTCTGTATGTGCCATGATTTCGTTCAGGACAACGGAGGTTCGCAGCTCTGGGTCATCGGTGCCGGGAGAGCCGCCTATGTAAGTGCTCGCGCGCCAATTGCCGCCATAGTTCAGTGAACCGGCAGGTTCATCTATTAGTGCCGAATCCAGGGGCACCAAAGAATGGCCGCCTCCATCGGGCGATAAAGGCCAGCCCCGGCCGTCGTTGTACTCGAACTGCACAATTGTTGAATTCCAGAAATCTTCCAGGGTTATATTTTCGCCGTTGTTTGATAATTTGCCGGAGTATTCGCCTGCGATTCTGTTAGACAAATCCGTGCCGTAGCGTGAAATGAAAGCGGCACGATCTTTGACCACGAGGACGAACTCGCCGGGCCCGAGACTGGTAATATTGCCGTTACCGAAGTCGAATGTAATGCCGTTGACGAAAGATACAGAACTCAAGTCCAGGTTTTCGTCGCCGATATTCATTAACTCGATGAATTCGAATTCTTCATTGTCAGTGGAATCACCCGCGGGCGGAGCCGGGGGATTGTACATTACTTCGGTAATACGCAAGTCCTCCAGGATACCGGCCGCCATCGGTTCACTCGTTACGAACTGAACCGGGACAGACCAGTGACTCCATCGGCTGCTGTTATCCTTGAACCGGCTGCGAACCCGATAGGTGTGCCCCACCTTAACCGCGCTGGCGGGAATTTGTATGGTCCTGTTGGAAGTGTTTGTTATCTCATCACTTTCCCACACCGAATCGATCTCGTATTTCCCCGCCTCTCTACTGTAGCCGGAAGGGGTAGCGGGAGGCTCGTTTTCTTCAGCTAACTGACCAAACAACCGAATATCAAAGAAACAATCGCTGCTGTTGGACAGGTAAGAATTGATTACCTGTGCAGAGATGACGTTTGTGCCGGATACAAGATAATTGTTCGGCTTGCCTAAAGTAAAAGCGCTAAAGCCGTGATTCTCCGAGCGGTTGTCGACGATAGCGTCAAAAGGCAGTTCCACCGAGGGGGTGTTGCCGGACGCGACATGGACGCCGTTAATCCAAATATTGATACCGTCGTCGTACATGGCTTCGAGTACAACGCTGTCGATGGTATCCAGGTCCGTCACTTCGAATGTTTTGCGAAAATACACCGTCGAGTATCCGCCCCTCATATCACTTAAATTTGTCACAATGAATGTCTCGCCGTAACCGATAGGGGTAATGCCACTGAGCCAGCTTGAGTCATTAAAATTGATCTGACGCCACGGCGAACCTTGCGTCGAAGACGGTTCTCGAGTACCTTTAAAATATTTCCATTGGTCACCTTGATCGATAAGAATAATTCTGTCGTTTTGAACTGCAACTTGAGAGCCCGGGGCCACCTCGGCGATACGCCATTTGGTCGCGGCGAATGTGCCGCTGCCCTGAGGATCACTGAAGGGACTTGTCTCAAATGTCAGGCAGTTGATCGGGAAATTTGGTGGACAGGTTGATGTCACAGTCGGAGTGCGTGGGATAGCCGAATCGTTTGATATAGAATTCATACGGCTTTGCCGCTCGACAACAAAATCTTTCATAACCTGAACCATGCCGGCGAAGTCCCGCTCATAGCCGCGATCGGCGGCCTCTTCGTAGAATCGACCCTGACCGGCCTTGAAAGAAGGTTGTTGGTCAAGATAACGGGGATAGGCGCCGTCGCCCACGGCCCAGTGATAGTCCCACATGGCCTGGTCGGCGTCCACGATGGAAAGTCCACCGTCAGGATCGTCAATTATGGCTGCAAAATCGTCAATCAATTGGTTCGTCTGGTCGGAGTTAAATAACAAATCGCTAATTTCGCGTACCCGGTTCCTGCAGGCTGTATCGATCTCGGGACGGTTTAAGATTCCGCTTCGGTTGAATGGATCCGACATGCTGCCGTAATAGCAGGTCCAGGTAAGGTCAACATCCCAGACAAGTTGCCACCATAAGTTATTTGTGCCCCACTCGTTGGTGGTCGGCTCAGGATTCTGATAAAAGAAATGGTTCTTGCTGGTGATATCGCCGTGGTGGACGGCATTATAAATAGCGTACAGGCCATAGTATGCTTCGAGATTGACATTTGAACCCCACCAATCGGCTGAAGAGGCTGACTGGTAGCTGCTTCTGAAGCTTATGACATCGGAATTGTCCGTGACGGCTGTAGGGCCCTGGTTGTTAAGTTTCAAACCGTTCGGATAGGCTCCATCCATTTTATAAAGGTTTCCATCCGGCAGATCGTGTTCATCCAGGAAACGGCCGTCCATCTGCTCGATGGTCATATATAGCCCCCAGAAGTCGCCGTCATACTGGGTTCCGCCGCTGGTTAGTGGTGGATGTGATGCATTGAGATTCCCATCTTCATTACGCTCGTCAATGATTCTAAAATGCAGCCAATTCGTTTTTGCAGTAGGAACGCCGACCATGTTGAAAAGCTTGAACGAAAGTGCTTCGAACATTCCCTGCTCGCCGCGCTGCCCGAAGCTGCCCTGCTGGATACAGGCGGAGAGATTGAGCTTGTCCCATTCGGTCTTATATTTTTTGCCGTAATCGTCGCGAGCCTGGAAACGGTGCCCGCGGTTGAAGTTGAATTTCCACATGTTCTTACCCATGGCGAATCGCCAGCAGCCGCCGCGGGGACGGTAGGTAATGTGGTCGTATACTTTTCCGTCATAAACCAGTGTGCCGATCCATTTATATTCGTCGCCCCCGTATTTTTCGTACCAGGTGGAATTCTCGATATCGGATTTTTTGCTGATGAGATGATAAACGGGCAGGCTGTTCATCACGTCTGTGTCGTACTTAACCACGGCAGTTGCGCCGGGTCGGACTGCTCCGTACCAGGCGGGAACCCCGTCGTAGACAAAGTAAGCGAAATTCGGCTGCGGGTCGTCCATGTACGGCACCATGAGGCCGCGACCGCCGCTGTCGGTAACCGTGATACGATAGCGTACCAGTCGGCGGTGGACCTGAATCGAGCCCGGAAGCTGTACGCTGTAAACATCATCGCCGGCGATTGCATCTCCGTTGAGCCCGTCGTCGTGCATTATGGGATTTGTCCAGTTCGTATAGTACCGCGAATCTGTGATGTTTATATAGCTGCCGGGTTCTACGACCTGGTAGCTTAGAGTAACATTGGCCACGCCGTCGGAGTCGGTTACTTTAGCAGTAATAGTTACTGGCTGGCCTGATTTCGGTTGTTTGGGGGAATGTCTTACCTGGCGGATATGAGGCGGTGTATTATCGAGGTAAACCGAGGCATTGAATGCCGCCCGTGTGGGAGAAGCCGATCGCCAACTGCCTGCCAGGTCATTGTCGAGAAACGGATTTATCAATTGGATGGAATATCCTGTGCCTGGCTGACCGTTCGCTACCGCGTCGCCCACAGTCGGCCATGGGAATCCAAGCTGATAATCCACCCTGTCGATTTCCTCGCCGTCAGCGTTATAAAGTATGACCATGTCTCCGTTATTACCGAGTTTGCCCTCAAATGGGCCGAAGACCGGTACGATGAATCTGCTGCTGATATGGGTTGGATTCTGGGCCACTATAATATAACCGCTCGCCGGCAGGATCGAGCCGTCCGGGAATTGATATGATATAGCGTTAGTAAAATACCAGCCTGTGAGATCAATATCTGCCGCTGTCGTGTTGTGGAGCTCAATAAACTCTAAAAGTTCGGTTTTGATATCGGGATCGTAGTGAATCTCATTAATAACAACGCCGGAGACCACATTGGACGAGTTTTCAGCCATCAGAACCGGCTCTGTCGTATCGGCCCAGAGGTCCCTGCTTAAATCGCCCGCCTGACAGCTCTCTTCTATTGAGCCTATCAATAAAAAGGTTATCATAATGGTTATTAACGAGATTCTTACGTACCTGAGCATCTTATGAACCCTTCCTCAGCGGTTGTTTGAGATATTAACTATAGTCATTTTTTATCTTTAAGCTACATTTATTGTAGCATATAGGGGGTAGCCGAGTCAATGCCTTTCAATTGAGATTAGAAAATGCAGATACGTAGAGTGTGTACTGCACACCATCATCGCTGACAGGGGACAATAGCTCTCGGATAATTTCGTACTTGATTTGTGGTTTGATGATTTGTATTATCGGTTGGCCTGTTCAATGAAAGTGACTTCTAAAAGGATACTCCGAATGGGCGGTTTTGTGAAAATCTCTGAAATATAAGAATAAGGAGCCAGATTATGAGTGATTTAATCAATCGAAGAGAATTCCTGGGTGCAAGTGCAGCAGGAGCGGGAGCAGTCATACTAGGTACACAATTGGCCAATCGAGCCGCAGCGGCCGGCGGGGCCGGAGAATGGCCGCCAAGATTGCCCGCTGTTAAAATCTACAAAGTCTTTATCGGCAGGACCGGCGGGATTTA
>CAZTDF010000129.1:0-5280 GCA_964612465.1 uncultured Pirellulales bacterium | reverse complement strand
GCCCATCAGGCAATCGATATTAAGGCTGCCGAGGAAGAGGCGGAAAAATACTGGATCAGCAAAGCAAAGAAAATCGTCGAACCCTCCAGAGAAGAGATCATCAACTCGGCACGTTTCTACCTGGCGATGAAAGATATGATGATTAAGAATGGGGCGCAGGCCATCACGAGTTCGGGCTGTATGGGCAGGCCGGCAAAGGCTTGTCTTACGTTCAGCAAGCTCAACGACCTCGGCCTGGTCGGGGCCTGCGAGGGGGATATGGACTCGACACTGACGATGCTCATGTTCAATTATGCGTATGGCATCCCGGGTGTTATCAGCGACCCGGTCTTCGATGCATCCGAGGATGCGCTGATACATTTCCACTGTACCTCGGCGACGAAGATGGACGGCCCCGCCGGCAAGCGTCTGCCCTTCAGCATCCGGACCCAGTCTGACAGCGAAAGAGGCGTCTCACTGGATGTGGAGAACCGCCTCGGGCAGAATGTCACCTGTGCCAAGTTCATCAATCTCGACTCCATGCTAATCTCAACGGGAAAAATCTATAAGATTACCCACGATGAATTGGGCTGCCGAACACAGTTCTGGACCAAGGTTGCCGATGCCCGCAAGATGTACCATAACTGGGGCGCAGGCATCCTAAAAGGCGGCACAATGGCGCTGCTGCACCGTGCGGTCTTCTACGGCGACCACATGGAAGACATGAAAAATCTCGGAGTCCTGATGGGATTTAACGTCGTCGAAGAAGGTTAACGTTACGGCAAGGAACGATGAAGCCGAAGATTCTGCTTGTGAATCCGCCGATCTATGACTTTGCGGCGTATGATTTCTGGCTCAAGCCCTCCGGCATGCTCAGCGTGGCCGGTTTTCTGCGCGGCAAGGCCGATTTCAAGCTGTTCGACTACCTCGACCGGCTGGCCCCTTTTATGACCGGGCAAAAGAAGTGTGAATCCGACCGGTGGGGTCGAGGCCGGTTCTACTGCGAACACTCCCCAGTTCCGCAAGCCTTAGAAGCAATCCCCCGCTACTTTCGGCGGTTCGGCCTGCCTCGAAGACTGTTCGCCAGCTTCCTGGCCAAAGAAGGGCCGTTCGATTTTGTTATGGTCCAGACGACAATGACCTACTGGTACGAAGGCCTTCGGGAAGTTATTGAGGATGTCCACAAGCTTCAACCTCAGGCGAAAATTATTTTAGGCGGCAACTACGTCACGCTTTGCAGCGATCATGCGCAGACGTTGGGGGCTGATTTTATTGTAAAGGGCACAAATCTTGAGCCGCTCTGGGAATATTTGGCAATTCCCCCGGACATGCGGCAGCCGGCCTTGTGGGAAGTATATGATAAGCTGAATGTCGGCGTGCTGAAGCTGACCGAAGGTTGCCCCTTCAATTGCACCTATTGCTCGGTGCCGATGGTGTACGGCACATTCAAGCCTCGATCGCTGGAACATTCTTTAGGTGAGCTGGAATTGCTCTGCCGGCTTGGCGCCGGCAACGTCGCTTTCTACGATGATGCCCTGCTGTTCGAAGCAGATAAGGTCCTGATTCCGTTTCTAAGCGAGGTCCTGAAACGCAATCTTAGAGTGAACTTCCACAGCCCGAATGCTCTTAATGCGCGCTTTGTCACGAGCAAATTGGCCGAGCTTATGATTCGTGCCGGCTTTAAGACTTTCTATCTCGGTTTCGAGAGTGCTTCTAAGCAATGGCAGAAACAAACCGGCTCTAAGGTGTTTTCCGATGAACTTGCAGAAGCAACTCGACACCTTCTCGCTGCTGGTGCCGAACCTGAAAACATCACAGCGTATCAAATCCTCGGCCATCCGCATATTGATATTCAGGAGCTTGAAGCCTCGATGCGTTTTGTTAGCAGCCTCGGCATACGTGGAATGTTGGCTGATTTTTCGCCGATACCCGGCACCCCCGACGGCGAATATTGCCGTAAGTGGATCGATCTGGACGAACCCTTAATGCACAACAAAACCGCCTTTCCAATCATTCTCATAGGTTTCGACGAGAGCAACCACCTCAAAGACCTCCAGCGTAGATTTAATAGAGAACTACCCGGAAGATCATTTTCATGATACCAATCCCATCAGGCAGGTAGGAAAATGCAATCTTGATTTTGCATGCCGGTTGCGTATACTCTAAATCCACAGCGAATAGTTTAAGGAGATTATTAAATGAAAGCTCGGAAACGAATAGCAATTCTTACAGGCGGAGGTGACTGTCCCGGAATTAACGCCGTCATACGTGCGGTTGCTAAAAAAGCCATTATCGAGCATGATTTGGAAGTTCTCGGAATAGAAGACGGCTACCATGGGCTGGTCAATAACAAGTACAGAAGGCTTGCATACAATGATGTATCGGGGATTTTGACCCTCGGCGGCACAATCCTCGGCACGTCCAAAATAGCAAATCCCTACAGGTATCCGGTCGGCAAAGACAAAACTCTGGAGTTCCGCGACCTGTCAAGGGCTGCAATTAAAAACATAAAGAAGCTCGGCGTGGTCTGCCTTGTTTGCATCGGAGGTGACGGCACTTTGGGAATCGCTCACAAACTGCACCGGGACGGATTAAACGTCATCGGAGTTCCAAAGACCATCGACAACGATATCCGAGGGACTGATATTACTTTCGGATTCGATTCTGCCGTCGCCGTGGCCACCGAAGGGATTGACAGGGTCCATACTACGGCTCAGTCGCACCATCGAGTCATGATTGTCGAGGTCATGGGCCATCACAGTGGCTGGCTTGCCCTTCACTCCGGCATCGCCGGCGGTGGTGACATTATTCTGATTCCGGAAATTCCGTACGATGTAAAAATAGTTGTAAAGACGGTCAAACAGAGAGCCAGAAAGGGCAAGAAATTCAGTATCGTCGTGGTTGCAGAGGGAGCTAAACCCATAGGCGGCGAAGTCGTCATTCAGAGAATCGTCAAGGAAAGCGCGGACCCGGTCCGGCTGGGCGGCATCGGTTTCGTGCTCGCAAAGCAAATAGAAAACGAAACGGGTATTGAGACGCGAACCGTTGTGATGGGATATCTGCAGCGAGGCGGCTCGCCCACGCCGTTTGACAGGGTGCTGGCTACCAGCCTTGGAACGAAGGCTATGGAACTAATGCGGGATGGCGAATTCGGATATATGTCTGCCATAAAAGGAAGCAAGCTGATAAAGTTTCCTTTAAACAAAGTTGCAGTCGGCCCAAAGACTGTCCCGCCGGCCTACCCGCTCATACAATCAGCACGTTCGGTAGGGACGTGCTTTGGAGATTAAAGGGGCAGCTCGTCGTGACTGGTATTTCTCATGCTGACTTATGTGTTACTGATTGTTGGCTTTATACTGCTGATCAAAGGGGCCGACCTGCTTGTCGATGGAGCATCTTCCATTGCAAGAACCCTCAAAGTCAGTGACCTGTTCATCGGCCTGACCATTGTTGCCTTCGGAACATCCACGCCTGAGCTGGTTGTTAATATATTCGCAGGCGTCAAAGCAAACGCCGATATCGCTATCGGTAATGTCTTAGGCAGCAATATTTTCAACATCCTGATCATACTCGGTTTCTCATCGCTGATTTTTCCACTGATAGTCACTCATGGCACCGTATGGATTGAGATACCGATAACCCTTGCGGCTGCTGTGCTGCTCGGCTTGCTGGCGAACGACCATTTGCTCACACAAAACGGCTTTCAGGGATTGTCGAGAACAGATGCCCTGATTCTGCTGGCCTGTTTTGCGTTCTTCTTATATTACGTGCTCCACATCGCAGGCAAGAGAGAAGAAAGTACCGACGCATCCGCTGAGACAAAACAGCACGGCGTCAAAAAAACAATTCTGATGATCGTCCTGGGGTTTGCAGGTTTGCTTGTGGGCGCCAAATTTGTTGTTGATGGTGCGGTAGCTCTCGCGTCGGCGTTGGGCGTCAGTCAGTCTCTGATAGCGTTGACAATCGTCGCGGCGGGAACAAGCCTGCCGGAACTGGCGACGTCTGTTGTTGCGGCTTATAAAAAGAACAGCGATATCGCCGTGGGCAACATCGTCGGATCCAACATTTTCAATATCTTTTTGATTCTCGGTATAAGCGCCTTAATTAGACCGATTCCATTGCAGCCGAAAAGCAATATCGATATCGGTGTTGCCGTCTTCGCCAGCTTTGCTTTGTTTATTGTAATGTTCACGGGCAAAAAAGGCGTTCTTGACAGGTGGGAAGGCTTCCTCTTCGTCGCTTCATACATTGGCTATCTCGTATTCTTGATCATGCAGGGCTGACAGCCTGTACGAATCATGCATAATACACGATTTGATTTTCTGCTCCAAATGCTGTATATTCGATAGCTTATGAATAATCTGTGCGTACATATTAAAAGCTTCGGCTGCCAGATGAACAAGCTGGATACGGCCCTGGTGACTTCTGCGCTCGAATATGCCGGATTTGGATTTACAGACAGTGTTAAAGATGCTGATGTTGTTCTGATAAATACCTGCTCGGTGCGGGAACATGCTGAGCAGCGGGTGTTTTCGCACCTGGGACATCTAAAGCACATCAAGGAATCCCGCCCGGATCTGGTGGTCGGCGTCATAGGCTGTATGGCCCAGCGGCTCGGCGAGAAACTACTCGAAAATGAGGCGGTCAATCTCGTCTGCGGCCCGGCGGAAATCCCCCAGATAATGCGGCTTATTACGGAGGCCCTGAAAGAAAAAACGAAAAGCCTGGCGGTCACGGAAAATATCCGCCGGAAGGCTTCCGAACTGCAGAGTCGGGCGCTCGAAGAATTCGAATCGACTTACGGGATCGAGGACGAATCGATCCCTGCCCAGGCATTCGTCCGGGTTATGCGCGGTTGCAACAATTTCTGCTCTTACTGTGTCGTGCCCTATGTTCGCGGGCCGGAAGTGTCCCGGCCACCCGAAGCAATAATCGAGCAGATAAAGAAATTGGCGGACCATGGTGTCAAACAAGTCACCCTCCTGGGCCAGACGGTTAATTCGTACAAATACAAACAAGGCGAAAAGACATGGTCCTTGGCGGATTTGCTCGATGCGGCAGGCAATATCGAAGGAGTCGAATGGCTCCGGTTCGTGACCAGTTATCCTTCCGAAGAGTTCTTCGAAGAGATTATGCAGATCATGGCCGGCTCACCCAAGGTCTGCGAGTATCTGCACATGCCTGCCCAGAGCGGCTCGGACAAAATCCTGCGCGCGATGAATCGCAACTATACTGCGGCCGGGTATCTGGAACTGCTCGAACGGGCCAGGGCGATTATGCCGGACATCTCCATCGCGGGCG
>CAZTDF010000128.1:10020-13248 GCA_964612465.1 uncultured Pirellulales bacterium | reverse complement strand
CTAATTTTTTGCGGAAGGCTTCTGATTCCCAGTTGTTTATGAAATCCTCCTGGCGCTTGTTTAAGGTTACAATTCCGCCCATTCTGTGTGCATTTGTTCTAATGAAGATTGAGTACAGGACGATGTCCCGAACGGTCGGGGCAATCTTTTCAGTCCCGGCTACAAAAAGGCCGGCGTCTTTGACAAGAAACGCCGCGGCAGGTTTTTTGCCCTTTTGTATCTGTTGTTTCAACTTCCCGGCAATACTTTGCCAATCGCATTTATCTACCCACATCGCAGCACCGTTGGCGTAAACCAGCTCATCCGGCGTCAATGAGCCGGAAAGCATTTTCTTTGCATCTTTTTGGTTTAAGAAATCGGCGATAGCATCATTGTAGTAATACCATATCGTTGTGCGCTTACGGGTAGCCTTCGAACATGCCCGCTCGATGCAGAGCTTATAGTCGCTGATTTTCTGCTGCTCGATGGATTTTATGCTTCCTGTTTTTGGTTGTCTTAGAGGATCATTGCAGCGTTTTATGACCCTGCGGACGAGTCGAAGGGCGCCGTCGGCGGTTTTTGCCGTAATAAAAAGACCGTGCTTGTGCAGGAAAAGGATCGCGGGGCTTTTGCCGAACCGCTGTTGGTAATCCTCGACCAACTTGGCGATTTTCCTGGCCAGCATGAAACCCGGATCGGTGTAAGGCACCCAAAGCGGTGGCAGTTTTTCATCCTTGAACAGCTTTTGGAGCCTGGCCCACCCGTTTTTCGCGTTGTGGTAAGCTCCCGCCGCACTCGGATGCAGATGAATTATACATTTATCCAGCCAGGCGTGCAGATGTGCTTCCACAGACGGCCGGGCTACGGTTTTTATTTTATCGTCACACGCAAGCAAAAGCCGGTTTACTACTTCCGGCTCCCTGCGTTGTGGGTCCATTTTTGCCAGGCTTTTATCTAATACGACTGAGCGGGCCAAATCGAGCCGGAGCCGGCGCCAGCCCTGCTTTGCGTTCATGTCTTTTAAAGCCGTGCCGCTTGCCTTGATATACATATATTTGCCGTCTTCGGTTTTTACGGATGTGTTGCCCCCTCCGCCCTGAACGAGCGTCGGATCCCCTCCGGTTTCATTCGATATTCTTATCAAATCCGCCAATGCCTTATTCATTATCGCATACTCCTTTATCGTTCATTTGACAGTCAAAAATGCAAAGTGACTAAAGTGCCTAAAGTTAAGAGCGGTGCTGCCCCACTTTAGCTCACTTTAGGCACTTACAACTTTAGTTCACTTCTCATCATCTTGGTGTGGCGTCCGGCAAGCCGCCGTCTACAGGAATCGTAATACCCGTCGTCGGTGCCTGACGTGTTGCAAAGAACAGCACGGCATTGGAAACATGCCGGCCTGTAATTTTAGCTTTCAGCAAATTCCTGTTTTGGTAATACTCCTGCAAACCCTTTTCATCGAGTCCCCGCGCCCGCATACGGTCCGGCCCAACTTCGGCCCATAGCCCTGATTTGTACTTGCCTTCGGAGAACACTCCGTCCGGCGCAACCATATTTACGCGAACGCCGTATTGTGCTAATTCAAGACTGGCAATACGCCCCAACTGGTGGGAGGCCGCTTTTGTGGCGCTGTAAGCGCCGAAGCCGGCGCCGGGACTGGGAACGTTCTTCGTCGATACGATAATAACGTCACCACCGGTGCCCTGAAGGATAAAGTGCCGGGCGATTTCACGAAGCGTCAGAAAAGTGCCTTCGATGTTGACTTTTTCGACTCTGCGGAAGTCATCGAGGTTTATATCTTTCAAAAATGAAACCAGAGGGATGCCGGCATTTACAACCACAATATCAATTCCGCCCCAGGCCAGAGAAACACTTTCAAGGCCGCCGGCAACAGATTCTTCATCAGTGACATCGATTGGAATTCCTATCACGCGGTCGCCGGCCGTTTGCTTAAGATCAGCCGTGAAATCATCAAGTTTTTTGCCCGGAAGATCACTTGCTACGAGATGGCAGCCATTTTCCAGCAATCCACAGCAAATGCCGTAACCTATGGCACCTGCGGCACCTGTTACCAAAGCAACTTTATTTCGAAGGGGCAAGTCAGGGTCATTGTCCCTCTTATCGACGTAAAGTATCCCAAGTTCACGAAGGCATACGATTTCCGGTTTACAGCCGTGCCGCTGTGAATAATCTGAAATCATGTCACTTAATTGTTTGCTGAGATTCTCCGGCTCGGCGTTATAGTCCACATCACTTATGAACAACGGCGGATTCTTGCCCTTCGTTAAAGGTTCAGGATATCGCTGAGCTTCGGCATTTTTTTCTGTTTTGGCGAAATCAACAGCTTCTTTGCTCGTCAGAGATTTTAAAATGACGGGCTTATACGGTATATCCTGCTCACCTGTCCGCTCTGCCAGAAGCCCACGAACAATCGGCGCTATTTTAGCTAAATTAGTCATCATTATTTCCTGGCGGCATCATTTACGGCATCTATCATAAAGCGGGCATTTTCCAGCGGTGTTTTGCCATCGAAGACCGCGCTTCCTGTTACTATGATATCAACGTCCATTCGAGCGACGTCTGCTATGTTATCGCGGGTGATTCCACCGTCAACACCTACAAGAACATCTTTCTTTGCGTCGCTTAGCATAGTTCTTATTCGACTGAGCCGTCCCTGAGTAGAAGGGATGAGCTTCTGCCCGCCCCAGCCGGGATTGACCGCTAAGAGAAAAACCATTTCCAACTCGTCAATAAGCGGCGTAATAGTTTCGAGCGGCGTGCCGGGATTCAAAGCGATGCCGCGCAGGATTCCTCTGTTCGGATCGTTGGTATTGGTCATTTTTCCCAGCTTCTGTAAGACTCGATGTATATGCCGGCATGATTCAACGTGGATTGTAATCATATCGGCGCCGGCGGCGACGTAGCTTTCAAGCTTATCGAGAGGCTCTTCTATCATCAGGTGCACGTCTTTTAGCAGGGGAGTTTTGACGGCCTTGATGAAGCCGGGCCCGACGGTCATCATCGGGCAAAAGCAGCCGTCCATAACGTCAACGTGCAGGAGCTTGACTCCAGCCGTTTCCATGAGTTTTAACTCTGAGCCGAGCGACATTAAATCCGCAGTAAGGATTCCCACGCTGATTAGCGGGGATGCTTGGCGAATCTGTTCTAAGAGAGGTTTATCCGGCATTTCTATTCCTGGTTTTTAAGAGTTTCGTACATCTCAAGGGCGTCGGCCGGTTTCAAATTTTC
>CAZTDF010000128.1:8733-10004 GCA_964612465.1 uncultured Pirellulales bacterium | reverse complement strand
TTGGGCGCATCTGCCTGGAAAATATTGCGGCCCATATCCACGCCCGATGCTCCTCCCTGTATGGCATTGTATGCCATTGTCAGAGCATCGAGCACGGGGATTTTCTTGCCGCCGGCCATCACAATCGGAACCGGACAGGAAGCTGTTATCGTTTCAAAGCCATCCGGCACGTAATAAGTTTTGATAATCTGGGCGCCAAGCTCGGCACACATTCGGCAGGCCAGGCGAAAATATCTTGCGTCCCGCACCATGTCTTTACCCACTGCCGTGACAGCCATCGTGGGAATGCCGTACCGAAGTCCCATATCCACCAGCCGAGTCATATTATGCACCGAGCGGGTCTCGAACTCTCCGCCAATAAAGACCTGCAAAGTAATCGCCGCGACGTTCATCCGAATCGCATCCTCGATATCGACAGCTAATTCTTCGTTCGACAATTCCTTGAGGATGCTCGGGCCGCCGCTGCAGCGCATAACAACGGGTTTGGTCAGCGAAGGTGGCACGGTGGTTCGCAGAATTCCACGAGTGAGCATTATAGCATCGGCATAGTACATGAGCGGCACGATCGTCAGGTCGATTCGCTCAAGCCCCGTCGTTGGGCCCTGGAAATAGCCGTGGTCGATCGCAAACATTACCGTTCGACCCGAATCGGGATTGAATATCCTTGAGAGCCGATTCTTCATTCCCCAGTCAAGAGAGCCCGACCCTTTGAGGAAAAAACCCGGTGTCTTCATGGGAGTGTCTTCGTAAAACTTTTTCGCTTCTTTTACTGCATCAGTATCAGCCATGATTCTGTCCTTTCCTTCGCTTAAGCGGCGTCTTGCTTTTCGGCCCCGTTATCTTTCCACATCCAGGGAGTCGCGGCGACGAACCAGACTATCGTGGCGAGCAGCATGAGCCATTTGACCGTGTTTAGCTCTATTCGGCCCGCGAGGAAAATAATCGACGGTAGCGTCAAACCGATTAGTGCCAGCAGTGAGACTATTTGTAAAATAGAACGCATAATAATTTCTCCTTTTATACCGCTATACGGGGCGGATCTTTTTCTGATAAAATTTGCTCAGGACGATATACAAAATGGCCGTGACGAACCAGCCGGGCAGGGAGACAAAGAAAATCTGCAAGCCTGCGTATTTTACCAATATCCATGCTGTGGCTAATGTCACGAACCAGGCCAGACCGGCCGCCCAGTTGAAGGTTTTGCCGCTCAGCTCGGCGTAGTAACTTTGCAGCCCGAACTTGCGGATAAGCCAGAAGTCCACGAATATCAC
>CAZTDF010000128.1:3779-8633 GCA_964612465.1 uncultured Pirellulales bacterium | reverse complement strand
GCGAGGAAGACCAGGACCATCCACGGGGCGGCCACGTTAGCGAACTTTGAGACGGTTTGGTAGCCGTAGGCGGCGACGATGGCGATAAGCCCGCCGGCTACGGCGACAGCCAAAACCCAGCCGACACTGTTGGGATACAGGTCGTTAAGGCCGGGCATTTTGAAATTGAACCAGACGCCGATTGCCGTTGCCGAGACGGTTACCATCGCCCCGGCGAGGAAGCAGAACATCACGCCGTTGGCGAGGTTGTAAAGCGTCACGAGCTTTCGGCCGCAGATTTTTTCCAGTTGATAGTAGAGCGTCAGGCGGCTTCGCGTGGCTATCGGTGCACACATAAACATCCAGCTAAGGACCGCAAGGGCGTTACCCAGCAGAAGCCCCATGATAAGATCGTAAGCACTGACTCCCGCGGCGACAAATAGCGGCCCGAGCATTAACTCGGTCCCGGCACAATGTTCGCCGGCGTACATTCCAATGAAGCTCTTGAAACCGAGCAGCGCGCTCTTCGGCACCGGCTCTCGCTCGAACTCACTTCCTGTTTGCGTTTGCTGCGACTGCTGATCCGTATCCATGCCGTCTCCCTTACTTTTTAACAGTGATAAGTATCGGTTCTAACCGCGTTTGCTGAGAACATCCTTTTCGTAGGCTCTGGTCTCATCCAGCCATGATTCGCCGGCCGGGGTCTCCATTTTTGTGCAATAGTAATCCCATACCGCTCCGAAGGGCAGTGTCTTAAGCTCTTCCTGCATCGCCAGGCGTCCGGTGTAATCGCCGTGAAGCTCCATTTGGCGTAACATTTCCGAAGGCTCCAGCAGGGCGATCAAGAGGGCTTTTATCATGCACCGTGTCCCTATCACCCATGCCGCGATGCGGTTTATGCTGGCGTCGAAAAAGTCCAGGCCGATGTGCACGCGTTCGAGATAATCGCCGCGAACGATCTCCTGCGCGATGGCGCGCAGCTCGTCCGAGAGAATCACTACGTGGTCGCTGTCCCACCGCACGCCCCTGCTGACGTGTAGCAGGATTTCATCGATAAAGGTCATTACCGATGATATCTTGTCGGAGACGACCTCCGTCGGGTGAAAGTGTCCCGTGTCTAAGCAGAGCAGCGTTTTATTTTCGATAGCGTAGGCCAGATAGAACTCGTGCGAGCCGACGACGTAACTTTCAGAGCCGATGCCGAACAGCTTGCATTCGACGGCGTCGAGCAGCCTGCTGCGGCCTATCTTCTTGGCGAAGATTTCATCGAGCGATTTTTTCAGCCGTTCTCGCGGTCCTTTGCGGTCGGCGGGAATGTCCTTGGAGCCGTCCGGTATCCACAGGTTCGTGACACAGGGCGTGCCCAGCGCCTTTCCAATTGCAGCTCCGATATTCCGGCACACGATTCCGTGCTCGACCCAGAATTTGCGTATGTTTTCGTCCGCGCTGGACAGCGTGAATCCGCTGTCGGCTTTCGGATGCGAAAAAAATGTCCCGTTGAAATCCATTCCCATACCGTTTGCTTTGGCCCAGTCGATCCATGCCGTGAAGTGCTCGGGCTCCAGCTCGTTGCGCTCTACCTTGCCGCTGGCTTCGGCGTACATTGCGTGCAGGTTCAGCCTGTGCTTTCCCGGTATCAAGCTCAGTGCTTTGTCAATGTCGGCACGCAATTCATCGGGTGTCCGCGCCTTGCCGGGATACGCGCCGGTGGCCATTATGCCGCCCCCGCTGAGCCCTTCGTCGCTTTCGAATCCGCCGACGTCGTCTCCCTGCCAGCAGTGCAGCGAGATGGCTATTTTGCTCAGCCGTTCGGTCGCCTTATCTGTGTCGATGTCTAATTCGGCGTAACGCTGCTGTGCCGCCTCATACGCTTTTTCGATATTCTTCAAACTGCTCATAATGAATCCTTAAGGTATATTTTGTTTATAATTTGACACTCAAGAGACATAATTTTCCAGAAGTTTTTTCTCCGCCCGCCTGGTCCAGAGTCCGTGCTTCAGGCACTCGGCGACGTCCGGCATTTTTTCGGCCAGCTCTTTCAGTCTCACCAGTCCCAGATCCCGGCATGCCGGATAGACAATAATCTTGCCGGCGATAGAGCGATTCTCGACTGCACGGATTCCGTCGGTTGCGCCTTCGAGCCCGCTGATCGCGGCGACGCTGAGGTTGGTATCGAGCCGGCCGGATTCTACTTTGGATAGCATGAGCTTCATATCATCCAAAGTCGAGCCGCTTGTTCCGATGAAGTACAGCCGCTTTTCGATGTAAGAATCCAGGTCGATTTGGCCGGTGACCGTTGCCGGGATACCGGCGAAGATGTTTATCAGGCCCCGCTCATCGGAATTGTGCACAGCGGCGGCGACCAAAGCGGGAATCGGAGCCATCAAAGCAGTGTAATCGAACGGACCGGGCGTTTCTTGCCTGGTCGGATTACACGTCTTGTACTGAACACCGTTCTTTTCGGCCAGAGGGGCGGCGATTTTAGTCAATGCTGCCAATCTGCCGTCATCCACGTCACTTCCGAAAACACTGACGCCTTCGACGCCCTGGCAGATATTGCGAATTACGTGCATCATCCCCATGGGGCCGCCTGCGCCGATGATGTTGATTTTGTCGCCGGGGCGGATTTCATCCGTTTTGGGGATGATTTCTATCGATTCGGCCGGGTTCGAGCCCGTCGTGCCGATGATTCTGATGCCGCCATAGTGAACTCTGCCGACCATGGTGACAACGTCCCTGCCGAATTTGCCGCCGCAGAGTACGATATTCAGAAGACCTTTCAGGGCGACTTTTGCAAATAATTTTTCAACAACCTCCGGCACGGAGCCGAAATAAATCACATCATCATAGCCGGCGTCGGTTAGTTCCGCTGCATTATCGGCTTTCTTAATCGGGACGGATAATCCCGCCGGTGGTGGTGACTTTGAAAGCCAGGTGATTTCAGCCGGCTTGCCATAGCGGCCGAACAAATCTCCGAATGTGTTTTCGGGCACTTCGGCATCCGCGACAACGAGCATATGCCCGCCCGTTTTCAAGCTTGTTCGCTCAGTGGAGGCGTAAGCGTCCTCGACACACGCCCAGGGCTCCACAAGCGCCACGGCAGAGCCTGAAAGCTCCTCGCTGACGGGCAGAAGCATTGAATCGCCTTCCGGCGACGTGATTATTCTTTTGTCCATCAGGACGTATTCAGCAAGAGCCCCTTCGAAATTGTAACCGAACGCGCCGTTGGAAGTTGCCGTGCGCACCCAGCGATAATCCGTCTGCACGAGGAATCTCTGGCCGGGCCTTAAATCTTCCTCTCCGGGACCGACTGCTTCGATTCGAACCACGGCCTCGTGACCCGGCACTGTCGCTGCGTCACCGGGGACGTAGCTGGGTATCTCTTTGAGAATATTCAGGTCGACTCCGGAGACCACTTCGCTTTTACGAACGTGTGATGAAAACTGCTTGAGCAGCTTGAGATCGGAAAAGCATAGCCCGACCGCTTCGACCCGGCAGAGAAGCTGGTGCTTTCCCGGCCTGGGGACTTGCTTGGATTTGTTCAAAATTAGTTTATCCGGGCCGACTAATTGCACCGCATATTGTGTTTGTGGTATATCTGTCATAATAATTCTTTTCTATCTGTCATTGCGAGCGTAGCGAAGCAATCTCAAATCGCAACGAATGAGATTGCCGCGGCCTGCTCCGCAGGCCTCGCAATGACATGTATAGTCAATTTTTTATTCGAGCTAATATGTCCTTAGGAGCTAAATCTTCGCTCAAGCCGTCAAGGCTGTCTTCATGCTCCGGTTGCAGCGAGTTTCCGAGCTGTTCGAAAAACTTATTTTTGCCGGCGACGTTTTCGAAATTCTTATTTGCCCACTTGCTGGTATATCCCAGGCCGCATTTCCTTTGTAGCACCGAATGGGCGTAAATGATGTTCGCGCCTTTCAGGAACACGGGCGCCAAAGGCTCAAGCTCCTTGCTGGCGAAATCGTCGACAAATTTCTGCCCGGGGCTGTTCATCTCGGTGCCCTCCACAACGGGCAGATGCAGCTTCTCGGCCAATTGGACCACATGGTAGAGATTCTCCAATTTTACGCTGCTTGCCCCAGGCGTGTAATTTCGGTCAGGAATGACGTTGATTGCTGCCGCTCCGGTGCTCATCGCCACTTCGAGCAATTCGGCGATTGCTTTCTCGCCGTCGCTTGTTCCGTCCAGCCACGTGTGTACCGGGATACCGCCGGCCGCGAGGATGAAGCTGTTTGTATCGGCCATCCTCGGGAACGAACCTTTGCCGGGCTGAACGTAGCCAACACCGCCGCGTTTCATAGTCCTGGCACGAATCGCATTGAGTAAATCCCTGCTCTCGGGAAGCTGCGAGGTTGTGATCTCCATTCCTAATTTCTCAGACCAGAAATCGGCCAGCTCTTGGGGCTGGGCAAAGATTTCCAGAGCCTTGCGGGCATAGGCCGAGCACATGTGGCGCTCGGTCGCATTGCCCGATGGCGTCAGCGTAAGTATGTCCCGTTCATAGTCGAGTTCGACCGGATGAAGATGTTTGTTTACCCGGCCCATCAGGTCCCGATTTCTTCGCTGGGCGGTATCTCGAAGTCCCGCGAGGAAATTTTTCTGCTGCAGCGGGACGTTCGCAGAGGGAAATCCCACGCCCATGTGATACGAAATGCCCGGCTCGCCGGGAGAATTGATTACCCTGTCTTCGAATTCCGGCACAAATACCCGCGTTTCAAGCCCTGCGCAGCCCTTAAGACCCAGAAGCTTACAGGCATCCAGAAACTCATCGAGGGCGTCCAGAACGTCGAAATCGACGACACCCGCGACGGCCAATCCGGCCTTGCGAGCAAGCCATGCGAATTTGCTCGGCGAATAGCCGTA
>CAZTDF010000128.1:0-3679 GCA_964612465.1 uncultured Pirellulales bacterium | reverse complement strand
GCTATGGCCTGCATCAGGATATTGCCGCTGGCTGTGGCCTCGATGGGGCCGGTGATAACTTTCCTGCCGAGTGCGTTGGCGGTAAACTGGCAGAGCAGCTCGTTCTGGATGCCGCCGCCGACGATATGCAAAACTTCGATCTTGTGCCCGGCGACATCTTCAACCGCCTCCATTGTGGAACGGTACTTCAGGGCAAGATTTTCCAGAATTGTCCTTGTTATTTGCCCCTTGTCGTCGATTGGTTTTTGGCCTGTCTCTTTTAGATAATTATTAATTCTTTTCGGCATATCGCCCGGAGCGAGGAATCCGCTGTAATCGACATCGATATGGCGGGCGAAAGGTTTGGCTTTTTCGGCCATGGCCGTCAGCTCAGCATAAGAAAGGTCGGTTCCTTCACGCTGCCACTGCCTTCTGCATTCCTGTGTGAGCCAGAGGCCCATGATATTTTTCAAAAGCCGAATCGTATTTTCAACTCCGCCTTCGTTTGTAAACTCATACTTGAAGGTCTTATCGTTGATTATTGCCTGCGGCACTTCGACGCCCATAAGCGACCATGTCCCTGATGAGAGATATGCCCAGTTGGCATCCCCGGCGGCCGGCACCGCGGCTACGGCTGAGGCCGTGTCGTGCGAGCCGATGGCGATTACGGGAACCGGCCCACAGAGAAGTTCCGTTCCAATTTTGGCGCTCAACTGGCTCACAATGGTCCCCGGCCTGATGATTTTCGGCATGATTTCAGCCGGCAGGGACAGACCGTCCAGAACTTCTTTCGACCATTTGCCGGTTCTCATATCCATAAATTGCGAGGTGCTCGCTAAGCTGTATTCGGCAAAAATCTTGCCGCACAGAAGGTAGCTGAACATATCCGCGATGAAAACCAGGTTCGTTGCTTTGGCCATGGCAATGGAATTGTTCAGTCGCATCGCGAGCAGTTGATAGACGCTGTTAAACTGCAAAAACTGCAAGCCGGTGTTTTCGTATATCTCGCGCTTGCTCATCAGCTTGAATGCTTTTTCCGTCATTCCATTGGTTTGGCTGTCGCGGTAGTGATATGGATTTTCAATCAGCTCGCCGTCGGCGTCGAGCAGGCCGAAATCTACGCCCCAGCTATCTACGCCGATGCCCCAGACCTGGGCGCCCGCCACCCTTGCCGCCTTGCCTATACCTGCTTTAATCTCGGAAAACAGCTTCATAAAATCCCATCGCAGCGTGCCGTTCTCTTCGATCGGCCCGTTGCCGAAGCGATGGATTTCTTCGAGGACAACTTTTTCGGCCGAAACAGAACCGAGCATCACTCTGCCGCTCTCGGCTCCAAGATCAACAGCGATATATTTTTTCACTTCCGCCATCGTTAACTCCTTATTTCAAGCATGTAAGTACAAGAAAAGGAATTTATACTCCAGATTCTTAGCTTTTGCAAATTGAAAATCGAAGTGTGCGAATAGTGAGAATGCAAGCGGATTCAAGAAGTATTCGCTTGCTTTATCAGATGGTTATTATTGACCTGCAGGAGTTGGTTATATCGGCTGGAGACGCGTTTTGGCCTGACCGATGAGGTAGAAACTGCCGGTAATGCAGATGAGGTCTTCCTTGCTGACGGCACTTTTGGCGAGCTGTAGTGCCTGGCCCAGACTGGCGGCGGTCTGGCACATCTTGCCGCAGATCTCCGTGTACATCTCAGCCAAATCTTCGGGAGAGACTGCTTTAGGCGAGTTGCTGCGGGTGAAAATCACTTTATCCGCACCGTATTGCAGTTTTTCCAGCATTCCTCTGACGTCTTTGTCACTGTTACAGCCGAAGATGACAACCATCGAATCATACGGAACATTTTGCCCGATGGCGTGAATCAAAGCCTTAATGCTCGCTGCGTTGTGGGCCGCGTCGATCATAATTCTCGGGTCATCCCAAATCATTTCCATTCGGCCTGCCAACGAGACGCTATGAAGTCCATCAGCCGCTTTTTGATTGTCTATCTCGTAACCCATCGATTTGAGCTTATCCAGCATAGCCAGCGCCAGACCGCAGTTTATTGCCTGATGTTTGCCGTGCAGGGGCACTCGCAGATGCTCGAATTTACTCGTTGGTGTCGTCAGGCAGATTCTTGTATGCGGGCCGTGCTCCCGCGATGTCTCAAATCGAAGCGAAAAATCGATATCGCCGCCGGTTATGCTCAAAGGTGCTTCGACAGCAATAGCTCGTGATTTCAGGACCTGCATAGCCAAAGGATCCTGCTGGACGGTAATAGCCGGCACGCCGCGCTTAAAAATCCCCGCTTTCTCCTCGGCAATGCTGTCAATGGTATTTCCGAGCAGTTGCGAGTGGTCGATACTCAAACTGGTTATACCGACGACATCCGGCTTAATGACGTTAGTGCTGTCAAGTCTGCCGCCCAGGCCCGTTTCAACAATGGCAATATCAATGGACATATCGACAAAATGCATAAAAGCAATGGCAGTCATGATCTCGAAGAAAGTAGGTGGATCGGTCTTTGACAGCTTCTCAACCGGGGCATAAATACGGTTCAGCAAGTCACGCATTTGCTTCTCGCTGATCATTTCCGAATTGACAGTAATCCGCTCGTGCAGGTGTACCACGTGAGGCGATGTATAAAGTCCGATGTTATAGCCGTTCGCCTCGAGCATCTTGGCCAGCATTGTGGCCGTAGAGCCTTTGCCTTTTGTACCGCCTATATGAACTGTATGGATTTTTTTATGGGGATTACCTACTAACGACAACAGGTTGTGCATCCTTTTCAGGTTGAACGTAGTTACGTTATAACGCAGACGCTGCTGCTTTTCGTAGTCAGTCCTCTCATACAGGTAGCCAATAGCCTTTTGGTAGCTTCTAAAAACCTTCTTACTCTTAACTTTGGCAACCTTGGAGGAGGATTTTCTCGTCCGTTTCTTTCCGGTTGTTTTCACTGATTTTGCCATGAAAGGTTTATTATAACCATAAGCAGGACATTAGTCAATTCCAGATTCAGAAAAATACATCGGCAATCAATAACTAATAGAGCACAAAGCATTGTATATAAAGTACTTATATAATAGTTTCTTTATTATATTATCTTTAATAAGTGTTAAATACATTAGAATATCTGAATATATAAGTATTTCTTCTTATAGTGTGGTGATTTATGCTCGAACTAACCAACGATAGATTCATCTTTCTTTCTGGTTAATATTAACTTCTATCATATAATTGCCGCTGTGGACGAAGAAAGATCAGAAGGGATAAATATTGTTGTAAAACAGACCATCACGTTCGCTCTGCAAAGCTTAAATCAGCTTCTTTGGCCCACAGTTTGCGTGAATTGTCGCCAAAATATTAGCGATACGGACAACAAGCTGTGTCAAAATTGCTGGGACAGGCTACTGACCTGCACGGGCGCCGATTACTGCCGGCGCTGCGGCCGAGACGTCGGCAGATTTGCTATGCTGGCGGGAACATGTCCCGACTGTCAGGGCAAAGAAGTGCGATTTGACAGCATCGCTCGGGCCGGTGTTTATGACCAGACCTTGCGAAAAATGATATTAGCTTTCAAGAACGGCGGGACGGAACTTGATTCGGTTCTGGGCTTCTTGGCAAATTCCGCTTTACAGGGAAGCGGTTTCTATAGTGAAATTGAACTTTTTGTTCCCGTGCCGCTTCATTGGTCGAGGCGTTTGTTTCGCGGCTA
>CAZTDF010000127.1:5982-13383 GCA_964612465.1 uncultured Pirellulales bacterium | reverse complement strand
CCAAACAAAGCCAATCTTGGGGAAATGCAAAAGTAAAAAGGTAAAAGGAAAAATGAAATCAAGTCCGGAGTTTCTCCGGAAGGGCGATTTGAAAAAACAAACCCAATTTGCGGTAGGGCGAAATTGGCGCAAGCTCTTATATGAAAGGGTATTATGAAGATTTATGCGTTTTGAAGGCGGCGGAAAACAAAGCCAATTCAAAGCCAATTTTGGGGCGTCTCGGCAGAAAACTGGTTGATATTGGCGGGTTATGGTAATGGCTGGGTGTTTTGTAAAGATGGGCCGATGGCGAATATTGCCTCATTTAGTGCGGAGAAGGCGTCGCCGGAGAACACCCTGGCCTTGACGTATGTACTGCTGTTGAGTGTGATCGGACCTGTGAACCGAATTGCAGTCTCTGAGACGCTCGGATCAGTCCCGCCAGCGAGGTGACCGGCGACCAATTCTGTACAGATTATAAAATCGGAGCTGCCCAGTGACGTATTCAGTCCGTGGATTGCAAGGATGTTGTTGCCGTGGTGGAGCGTGCCGACATGTGTGGATATATCGAAAGATTGCAGCCCGCCCGCCTCGTGACCTCCCGATGAATACGAATTATATCTCGGCGTGCCGCTGACAAGCGTCCTCTGGACTTCCACCCCGTTGATATAGGCGACAAAACCGTCGTCATACCTGACTTTGAGCGTTAAAAAATCGTAGGCCTGAAGGTCATCGTTAACCTGGAAGGGGATCCGGATATAGCAGCCGGGGTATCGGTTGTACATTTGTGCTTCGACGTCGAGCGAGATATAGCTCTGGTAGCCGGAACTCCTTTCATATCCAACGCCGCCGGGCGAACCAGTGACAGGTGTCCAGCTCGAATCATTAAAGTAAATGGATTCTTTCCATGTACCATCGACCTCTTCGGTTGGGACGAGCACCCGCTTGGGAGCGTTTTCGGCCACAAAGGTTGCGTCGAAAACCTGCTGTGGCGGGATACCCGGGACGCCGGGCTCTGTACCGTCCAGGGTGTAATAAACCATCCCTGAGTTGTTGGGATTAACGATTGTCAGAATGTCACTGGCTGAAACATATCCGCCGTGCTGATAAGAGCCGTTGATATGGAAGATCGGCGCGATGAGATCAAGGTTGAACAAGCCATTGTCAGCAAAGGCCTCCAGGACTTTCGCCTCGCGGTTCGGGATGAACTGATCGGGGACGAATCTCGCCGGATACCTTGATGTCTCCGGAAGTACGTCTGAGACCTCGGCGAAAACTTCCCACCATCGATCCAACAGGTGCGATTCGGTGAGGATGCCGCCGTTGCGAAAGTGCTTGTGGACACGGTCGGCGAAGAGTTGCCGGAAGCCGGCGTTGGCCTTCAGCGCCCGGTACATCCGGGAGACGGGATCGGATATATGATTTAGTCCCGGGGTAGATGACCAGGTGGGAAAATCCTCGAACGCCGTCAGCTCGAAATTATTACCCACTGCCCATGTCTCGGCGAGACCTTCGGCGTCCCAGACGGAGAATCTGAATTTGCCGGTATCCGACCTCTCGCGGTGAACGTCCCAGTTATTGCCGGGCCAGTCAAAATTGGCGATATAGATTTCCAGAATCAAAAAGTCCACGAACGTCGGAATATCGAACTTGCCGGCAACATATTCGTATTCGGCGGAATTTGCAAGGTCATGGCTGTCGGCGTAGTCGCGCAGGTCGTTCCAGGCCTGCGACGTGCCGTCCCGGAGCCCGGACTGGGTAATCACGTCGAACTCGTTGTCGGTGCCATACCATTCCTGGAAGAATTCCTCGTCGGCTCGGGCGGTGGGATTGTAGAAGCCTTTGTAGTGGCCGTTGAGGTAGAGATTGGCGAACGTCCCTGTCACCTGGACCGCCCCCATCTCTCTGAAAAGACGCCGGGCCCATTCGTCCTTGACGAAGGGAGAGCAGGCGTCGTTGTGTCCGCCTCGCAGCACGATGCTCTGGAAACTGTATACATCGATGAATGGGAAAAACGGGTATTCGAAGCGGTTGTCACCGTAGCTGCTGCGGAAAAAGAGATTGAAGCTGAATTTATTGCTGTTCATGCTGGGCCAGCCGTTCCAGCAGGTCAACCAGTCGTCTCCGCGGGTGTAACGGGGGCGTGTGTAATCGCTGCCGTGGACACGGATCCCGCAGTCCATCTGGAGATTTATGCCGGTTCGCGGATCGATGATTTCGAACGAAACCGGGCGTTCGTATTCTCTTCCCCGGTGTATCGGATTATTGTAGGTGCCCGGACCGCTGGAGCGCCATACTCCATCGTTGTCATAATATCCGCCGACGATAGCCATGATGCCGTCAGGTTCGAAAAGGGAAGTGTGCTCGTCACCAACAAGGGACACGACCGGCATCGATTTGATTTCATCACTGGCATTGAATATGTATGTATGTGTTATCGTGCGTGAGGGCATCCAGCCGTTCTTTATTGCCGCTGAACGCAGGCAGGTGGTTGAGCTGATCTGTATAGCACCGGTATATTCAGAGCTGTTTACTGAGCGGTGCTCATTTTCGAGAGGTTCGCTGCCGTCTGTTGTAAAATATATCCTTGCTCCATAAGTTGCATCGGCGATTGTAAGATTAAAACTCCCATCGTAAAAACCATGTTCGTGACTAAATTGAGGATCCTCAACAACACCTAAGTATGCCCGTTGATTTTCCGCAGCCGGTGTCGGCCTCGTAAAAAAACGCAGATCATCACCGGCATCCGGATACCGGCCATAAGAAGTGTTGGTAACTTGTTCACCAAATACAATCGTATCGATCATGGTACTTGCGTCGGAGGCAACCAGTCCAATCTGCTCGCCGTCTTTGGATAGACTAAATCCGATATGCAAAGGACCATCGCCAATATCGTTATCCGCCCAGATTAACAGGTAGCCATGCGCCGGAACAGTGGTCTCGATTGGTGAATTATCCGGAATCAGCCACTTGGCCGGTTCGCTCAAATCGTCCGTCAGATACATCCCGCCCATATCGATGGCGGTCTGGCCGAAGTTATGGATTTCGATCCAGTCGTCGTAGTCGCCTTGTGGATCGGCGTATCCGCCATCGCTGCTGTTGGAAGCCACCAACTCGTTAATAACAAGAGAAATATCGGCCTGGGCAAAGGCTGGAAGGCCGATCCCGATTACAAAAAGAATTAATGAAAGCAACCATAATTTCATCATTCACATTGCTCCAAATATGATTTTATCTATCTTAACATACATGGCTCGAAAAATCAACACTTCAATCTCGCGTTGCCCCATTCCTGCGAAGGTTTAGGTTCCGAGGCATGAATTGAGAGTTAATTGTGGCATCTTCTTAAGTATTGTTGATCGTACGGGGTGGAAACTTTATATTTCCGCGTGGGAACTGGATAAAGCACCCCCTGAATAATCACTTTTTGCAGAGCACGCGCACAAAATCAGCACAAGAGCGTCCGGGAAGATCAATCTTATACATTATCATGAATCGGATTGTCACTATTTCTCTATGACATGTTTAAGAACAAACGGCTCATAAAGACCATAATCCACGGTGTGGTAATCTTTGCCGGCAGGCGGGCCCGTCTCGGGGCCCTGCTGGAACATACCGGGCCAGGCGCTACCCAGCCCTGTTCCTGCGTGGTGCGGCCCAAGGGTATTTTTGAGCGTGCCGATGACGACAACCTCAATCGTATTGTCACCCGGCTTAATCAAATCCGTCACATCGCATTGCCAGGGCTGATACGCAATATGGCCTGCGGACTTACCGTTGACGATAATCTCCGTGACGCTTCCGTACCACTTTTCCAGCTCGACAACATACTGGCCGGCCGGTCGCGTGACATTGAATGCCTGTTTATAACAGACACCCGTGGCGTAAAACGGGCGGCCCTGCTCTTTCCAACTGCCGAGTTTCAGAGCAGGCCCCGAACCGCCGGCAATCACAAAGCCCGAATCGGTTTGCTTAAGCGTAAATTCCCCCAGCACATAAGCCGGCTCAATTTCGTGATAAATCGTAAAAGGCGAAGCGGTGATTGCCACGGTGTTCTCACCGACCACGGCAGCATCAGCGATATCGATTTTGCCGAACACCTTGTCCAGCCACCACGCAGTGTCGCGGCCATCCTGGCCGCGTTGTACCGAAGGCGTCCCGCCTTCGGATCGCGGGCGGGACGCCCGCGACACGACCGTTTTGCCGTTGCACTTGATTTCGTACAGGTCCGGCCTTTCGATAACAATGCAAAGCCGCCCTGGAATCTGCCGCTCGATAGTGAACCGGTACGTCGCCTCGAAGCCGGTGCCGGCACCGAACGATCGGCTGATAAGCTCATCGCGAAGCTGAACGGCACTGTCCCACGGATTCCGCTCCATTCCGTTCTGTTGGAATGCAAACTGGGAGGCCTTGTAAAAGTAAATATTTTCCTTCGTCTGACCGCCGGCAGTAATATCGACATAATCCAGCGTCAGCACATTATCTCCTATCGGGTGGATATCGAGTCCGCCCTGTGCGGCTACAGTTCTGGTTGTTGTTTGCGGTTCGGCCACCGGCTGAAGAGACTTTTTCGACAAAAACAGCACGAGGCTCCCGCACGGCGGAAGCTCGAAGCGGGCTCTTACGCCGGCAGCCGTTTTTTCAAACGGATAAATGGAAATCTCCGCCGTAGCCGGGTCCCATTGCTCGATACTCCCGGCTGCTGATTTTACCAGTCCCGCCGAAGGGGCTTCGATACTCGTATTAGCCAGCATCAGAAATTCGCCGTCCTCAAGCGTTCGCCTGTGATGGAACAGAATGCCTTTGTCGTCACTGTTCCGCTCGACGGCAAATCCGTCCTTCGAAGCGGCCAGCAGCATTTGCGGCACATCGGCCGGCTCGACCTGCTTCCATGCGGAATTTTTTGCCGCTTCGGCGCCGGGCTTCGAGGACCGGCCGTCAACGTACGAAGGTGGCTGCCCGCAGCAAATAACGTCCCCGCCGGCCTGCACGTACTCACCGAGCAGATCCATCGTTCGCCGATTGAGATTCTCCGTCAGGGGCGGCAGAACGACCGTACTGTAAGCGCACCGCCCAACTCTAAAGAGAGGCCCTTCGGTCGAGCCATGCCGGGCGATAATATCTTCGCACCCGATATCGTACTCAACCTGGGCCTTTGCCAATGACACTATCATTTGTTGGAACCTGCTGCCGATTTCGTTGAGCCTGCCTTTCGGAATCGAATCGCCCTGATACATCCACGCGGTCGTTGTCGGCTCAATAACAAGAATTCTATTAATCTGTTTGCCTTGTGACATTATCAGCGACAGCCTTGCAAAGTACTCAGCCATCACATGGTACGCTTTCCACCAGGGCTCGTGATACGAGAAAGACTGCGGATGGTCGCGCTTGCGAGCACCCCGTATCGTGATATACGAAAGATGCTCATTGAGCGTATTGACTCCCAGCACATAAAGCCAGTCGCCGATTCGTTTCATGTCCTCAAAACGCAGGTCCCAGCCGCCGGCGCCGTATGCCTCACACAATGTCCGCTCTCTACCGAATTGATTGGCCACGCTCGAAAGCTCCTTGACCGACCGGACATTGCCAAACTGGGCGTGGACGTTTTCGCTGTACTGGTTCATCAGTGTGTCGATCGCCGGCCTCTGGTGCCAGGCGTACATTGCCATATTGTCGCCGCCGTGACCGGCACCGGGCCAGCCGTGTTCCCAGTAGTGGCCGGTGAATTCCAGGTTGTGCTTTTCGCAGTACTCATAGCATGGTTTGGCCCACCTTTCGATAAACTGCTCGATCAGGAGGCAGTAGTAGTTGTGGCGGACGCGTTTGAAGTCACCGACGGGTCGGGCAAGCTGAGGCAGATGGTCGATCAGGCTGTATCCCCAGCGCTCTTGAAACAGCTCCGGCAGATGGTCCGACCAGTGGAGACCGCCGGCAGGGGCGAGGTGTGGCTCATCGGTGAACCAGCCGGGCACGCGCTTGCCGAAGTGCTCGCCGATGTGGCGGCGATATTCTTCCATAGTGACCTCAATGAACTTCTCTGTGACGCCCGGCTTGAGCAGGTCGACGTAATACTTGCCGCCAAACCAGCCGCCGATTGGAGCCAGATGGATTGATGCCACCAGATAGCGGCCGTCATCGAAGGTCTGACCTTTTCGGATCTTCTCGGTGATGTTCTCGTATGCATCGCCGGTTATCTGAAAAACGGCCACGATGTTGTCATCAGGTCTGGGGGCCGTCTTGACCTCGTTGAGGGAAAGGCCCTTGCCGCGCGATTCGGGCATGGCTTCCGGCACTAAACCGCCGGCAAATCCCGAAGGATACGAGTTCTCATCGTAAATCCAAACGTTCATATCGAGCCGCTCGGCTTCTTCGAGAGCGACCTTCCAGAGCCTGAACCACTCCGGCGAAAGGTACGGCGTCATCAGCCCCGGCCTGGGATGAATAAAGACCTGCTTTACCTGCTGGCCGGCAAGATCCCGCAGCGTGCCAACAATCTGCTGGTCGGTAAGCATGTCATTCCAAACCCACAAGGGCGCCGAATGATACTCTCGCGGCGGATCGGAAAATTGTCTTTTGAGGGTGGCAGCCTCAAGCGCAGCTTGGGGATGGCTTGTTTCGCCTTCACCATCCCCAAAGCCTTCGGTTTTGAGGCTGCCACCCCTGCAGGGAAAATGTGCCGAAAAACAAATTAAAATCCAAACAAATACTCCCAGCCATTCGACTGCGCTCAGAACAGGCTTTCTTGAGATTGAATGCTTCATAATATAGTCCTATTCGTTATTATCCAACTTTCGTACAATCAGGCCGCTACGATGCAGGCCGGGAATTCCCACTGCGATAGTCTCTACAACACGCAGCAGGTTGAATGATAACTTATTCTTTACAGGCTTTCAAGGCCAGCTCATAAACTTTCGTAAAACTCTGGTGGAATTGATTGGCCATAGCAGGTACAATTACGAGCAAAAAGATGCAAAGATATTAGTAATAAAATGGAGCGCACGAAATGAAACATGCTGTTCTAACTAAAACTATGATGTTAATGTTTTTGCTGCTCTGGTGCCGGAGCGTGCTGGCCGCCGGGGACAATACGCTGCTTTGGCAGATTGGTAAAGCCGACAATGATACGTCGGAATTCGCTCTCGGGCCGGGCAGGAGCAACCAGTATTCGACGAGTTTCCCGAACGATGCTCTTTTTGTTGCCGGGCAATCCGATCCGAAACAGGACTGGCCTTACATACAGCCGGGTCCGGCGGATGTCTGGGCGGGCGGCAAGAGCCACACTTTTACAATTCTTTTCGGTCTCAAGATGACGTCAACCGAAGGCAAAGGTCAGATTGTGCTGGACTTGGTCGATACACATAGCGCCGTTCCGCCGAAGATGGAAATTAAAATCAATGACATATCTTTTATTCGTGAATTGCC
>CAZTDF010000127.1:0-5882 GCA_964612465.1 uncultured Pirellulales bacterium | reverse complement strand
CTGTTGTCGTGGTCAATGGAGTTGAATCGACCAGACAGCCGCTGAAACCGGGCTACAAAGTTATTGAGGGACTCGCGCCGGCGGTCCGGGAGCCGACTTCGGTGCAGATCGAAGCAAAGGTGGCGGGCAAATCCATCGGCACAAAGACGCTGACCATCAAGCCCGTCCGGAAATGGGAAGTATATCTGCTGCACCACTCCCACGTGGATATCGGCTACACGCACGTCCAGACCGAGGTCGAACAGAAACACTGGCAATACTATAAGCAGGTCATCGATCTGGCACGCAAGACGGCGGATTACCCGGCCGGCTCGGCGTTTAAATGGAACGTCGAGGTGCTCTGGGCGGTGGACAGTTTCCTGAAGCAGGCGTCGCCGGCGGATAGCCAGGCCTTCATCGATGCCGTGAAAAAGGGCTGGATCGGCCTGGATGCTTTGTACGGCAACGAGCTGACGGCCCTGTGCCGCCCGGAAGAGCTTGTCCGACTGGTGGATTACGCCCGGGTGCTCAGACGGCGTTTCGATGTGACAATTGACTCGGCGATGATTACCGATGTCCCCGGCTACACGTGGGGAATCGTGCCGGTCCTGGCACAGAGCGGCGTAAAATATTTCTCCGTCGGTCCCAACCGCGGGCATCGTATCGGTTATACACTTTCGACTTGGGGCGACAAACCTTTCTACTGGAAGTCACCGTCCGGCTCCGAGAAAATTCTCTGCTGGGTGGCCGGCGAAGGTTATTCATTCTTCCACAGCGGGCGGCTCGACGCCGGAAGGCTTTTCGATTATCTCCAACGCCTGGGAGACTCCGAGTACCCTTACGATATGGTCCAGCTTCGCTACTCTATCGGAGGTGACAACGGCCCGCCCGACCCGGACCTTAGCGATTTCGTAAAGGAGTGGAACCAGAAGTACGCCTGGCCCAGGCTGGTTGTGGCCACAACTACAGAAATGTTCAAAAAATTCGAACGCCGATACGCAAGCAAGGTACCCAGGGTTAGCGGTGATTTCACGCCATACTGGGAAGATGGAGCCGGCTCATCCGCTGCTGAGACCGCAATAAATCGCGATGCCGCCGAACGTCTGGTTCAATCGGAGACGCTGTGGGCCATGCTCGATCCGGCGGGCTATCCCGCTGAGCAGTTCCGGGAGGCGTGGCGCAACGTCATCCTCTACGACGAACACACATGGGGGGCACATTGCAGCATCAGCCAGCCCGAAAGTGATTTCACCAAGGCACAATGGAAGATCAAACAAGCTTTTGCTCTAAATGCCGATTTGCAGTCTCGCAATCTCCTGAACAACGCACTGGCCGGACATAGAGCGGCGGCAAAGAAAGTCACGGCAATTGATGTGTTCAACACTTGCTCCTGGACGCGAACGGACCTGGTCGTGCTGCCGAAGAGCCTGGCGGTGACCGGTGACGTTGTCAAGGATTCCGAAGGACAAAGCGTAAAATCGCAGCGGCTCTCTACGGGTGAGCTGGCTTTTCTCGCTCGGGACATCGCGCCTTTTTCCGCTAAACGATTCACATTCGACGCCGGCGAGGCTTCCACATCCGGCAGTGCTGCGGCGAAAGATGCCGAATTAAGCAACGCTGCGTTATCGCTTACCGTTAATGAGAAAACCGGAGCGGCCGAGAGCATGAAATGGAAGCAGCAGAATATCGAACTGGTTAACAGCGAGGCCGGGCTGGGGCTGAACGATTATTTCTACGTGGCCGGCAGGGACCCGACAGAGCCGAAGCGTAACGGACCGGTCAAAATCAGTGTCAGGGAGAAGGGCCCGCTGGTCGCTTCGCTGTCGATTGAATCCGATGCGCCGGGCTGCAATAAGCTGGTTCGTGAGCTTCGAGTCATTGACGGCATCGACCGAGTGGATATCATCAATGTTATCGACAAGAAGAACATCTACGAGCAGGAAGCCGTGCACCTGGCCTTTCCCTTTAAGGTGCCTGATGGTGTGATGCGGATGGATATCCCGTGGGCCGTTGTCAGGCCTGAAGAAGACCAACTGCCCGGAGCCTGCAAAAATTATTTCACAGTTCAACGATGGGTGGACGTATCCAACGCGAATTATGGCGTGACATGGGTAACGCCCGATGCGCCGCTGATCGAAGTCGGTGCTATTACCTCCGATCCAAGGGGCAGGACCGTGGGATGGATTAAGAGCATTGAACCGTCAACGACACTGTATTCATACGTGATGAACAACTACTGGGAAACGAATTACAAGGCGGGACAGGAGGGCCCGACGACGTTTCGTTATTCAATCGAGCCGCACCGCAGCTTCGATTCCGGCAAGGCGGCAAAATTCGGCACTGAGCGAAGTCAGCCGCTCATCGTCGTGCCCGTCGATAATAAGACACCCATCCCGGATTCAATTATGAAAGTCGAGCCCGCAAGCATAATCGTCACTGCCTTCAGACCCAGCGAGGACGGCAAGGCCTGGGTCGTGCGCCTGTTCAATGCAGGCGGGCAATCCGAGAAGGCCACTGTCACCTGGGCTAAACCGGCACCGGATGCGGTATGGCTCAGCAACTTTGCGGAAGAAAAGATCGACAAAGTAGATGGACCGATGGAAATAGCCGCGTATGAAATTGTCACTCTGCGAGCTTCATTACCTGGGAAATAAGGATATGGCAATGACATCAAGAGAGCGTGTTCTGGCGGCGTTGAAGCATCGGGAAACGGACCGGGTCCCCATCGATTTTTCCGGGCATCGGTCTTCGGGCATCGCTGCGATTGCATATCCGAAGCTGCGTAAATTCCTGGGCCTGCCGCCCCGGCCGATTCGAGTCTATGACATCATTCAGCAAATGGCAATTGTCGATGACGATGTGTTGGATCGATTTGCCGTTGATACCATCGAGCTGGGCCGGGGTTTTGCACAGGATGAGCAATCATGGAGGCCCTGGACTCTGCCGGACGGCACAGCGTGTTTCGTCCCCGCCTGGACGCCAATTGAAAGGGATGGAAAACGCTGGATTATCCGCTCGGAGGGCGGCAGAATTCTCGCCCACATGCCAGACGGGGCGCTCTATTTCGAACAGACATATTTTCCTTTTCTCGAAGGCGATGATCTGGATGCAATCTCCGAAGTCTTTGGAGAATCCATGTGGACCGCTATTGCCAGTCCGCCCGGTCCGATTGGAAGCGGGGAATTGTCGGAAGGTGCAAAACATTTGCGTGCCGGAACAGACCGCGCGATCATAGGCCTCTTCGGCGGCAACCTATTCGAAGTGGGCCAGTTTCTTTATCGCAACGACCGGTTCATGATGCTGCTGGCTGCTGAGCCGCAACACGCTCACCATTTCCTCGATAAACTCGTCGAAATTCATCTGGCCAATCTTGAGCGGTTCTTAGCCGCTGTAGGTGAGCATATTGACATTATTCTATTCGGCGACGATCTCGGAATGCAGACGGGACCGATGATGTCACCTAAAATGTATTGCGAATTTTTCAAGCCCCGGCACAAATTGCTCTGGAACCGCACGAAAGAGCTGGCCGATGTCAAGGTCATGCTGCACTGCTGCGGAGGCGTTCGGGAATTGTTGCCGCACCTGATCGAAGCCGGCCTCGATGCCATCAATCCCGTTCAAATCAGTTGTTTGGGAATGGACGCCACAGAACTCAAGGCCGAGTTTGGGAGCGAACTTACCTTCTGGGGCGGCGGCTGCGATACGAGGGATGTCCTGCCGAACGGCACGCTGCAACAAGTTGCCGAACACGTCAAACAACAGGTCGGGATATTCCGCCCCGGCGGGGGTTTTGTTTTCCAGCAGGTGCACAACATTCTGGCAAATGTACCGCCGGTGAATATTGCGGCGATGTTTGACGCCGTGAATGCTTCACAGTAACACATTATGACAATCGAATTTGTGGATGTATCAGAAAAGGGTGGCAGCCTCAAAGCCGAAGGCTTTGGGGATGGTCGACACCCCATTAGCCATCCCCAAGCTGTGCTTGAGGCTGCCACCCAATCTCAAGCGGATAACCTGCAAATCCACGCATGCCAGGCAAGCAGGCAGCGGAGAATCGATACATGAGTCCGGTTGATTACGTTATAATCCTGCTCTATTTCGCTGTTGTGATTGGGTTGGGGTTTTGGTATCAGAAACGCGCATCAGAGAACCTCGGAGCCTATTTTCTGGGGGGCAAAGGAATCCACTGGCTGGCCCTGGCAATGTCCGGGTCGGTATCCAACTTCGATATAACCGGGACAATGTGGATTATTTCTATCCTGTACGTCCTGGGATTCAAGTCGATGTGGCACCACTGGATGTGGGGTTTTCTGATGGGTGCATTTTTCCTGAGCTATATGGGAAAATGGGTCCGCCGCTCGAATGTGATGACTGCGGCCGAGTGGATGAAGACCCGCTTCGGCAGTGACGCGGGCGGCAGGCTGGCCCGGACTGCTTACGCCCTGATGGCGGTGCTGACGCTGGCCAGTTTTGTAGGATACGCCTATCAGGGAATCGGCAAGTTTGCCTCCGTTTACGTTCCGCTCGAATCTCTTGCCCAATATACTTCCAGCCCCTGGCTCCGGCACATATTCACGGCACATGAACCGGATTGTCTGGCTGTTTTGATTATCGGCATAACCACCCTCTACGTTGTTCTTGGCGGACTTTACAGCGTGGTCGTCACCGATGTCATCCAAACGATCATTCTGACGCTGGGCAGCATAGTCATTGCCTGCATCGCATGGTCCAACCTGAATCCGGAACTGATGTCCGGCCTGCCGGTAAATTGGAGCTCGCTGGGCGTGCCGTGGCGTATCGAAGAATTTGCTGGGACGGAGAACGCACAGTTCGAGCTTTTTGGTGCCCTCGTCATTGTCTGGGTTGTCAAGGGCCTCCTGCTCAATGCCGGTGGGCCCGCCCAGATGTACGATTTCCAGCGATTCTTAGCTGCCCGTGACGCGCGCGATGCCGCGAAGGTCGGTGCGGCGTGGAGCGTTTTTCTTGTCGTTCGCTGGGCAATGGCTATTGGGATTGCCCTGCTGGCCCTTACGGGAGTCGCCGGCGTTACGGATTCGGAGAAAGTAATGCCGCTGGTTCTGTTGAAATTTCTGCCCGCCGGACTCAGGGGCATCGTCATCGCCGGTTTGTTGGCGGCGTTCATGTCCACCTTCAGCTCTACCGTCAACAGCGGGGCGTCTTTTATCGTTCGCGATCTATGGCAGCCTTACTTCCGTCCCAACGCCAGTGAAAGACAGTCCGTGCGATTCAGTTACATCGCGACAATCCTGCTGGTTCTCATCGGTCTCGGCATCGGTACTCAGGCCACCTCGATAGCACAAATATGGAGCTGGATGATGATGGCCCTGGGCGCCGGCGTAGTCGTGCCGAACGTGCTGCGATGGTACTGGTGGCGGTTGAACGGCTGGGGCTATGCGTTTGGAACACTTGGCGGCATACTTTTATCATTAGTAGTATTGTTTTTCCCCGATGCTCCGGCATATTATACGTTTCCTTTAATATGTGCCGCTTCGCTGATTGGAAGTATCGCTGTGTCCCTTGCGACCAAACCGACTGATAGCGAAATCCTTGCCGCATTTTACAAATCGGTTCGGCCTTTCGGACTGTGGAAGCCGATTGCAACGAAAGCCGGTCTGTCAATGCAAGAACTATCCTCCAGGCCGGAAAGCATGTCACGGACAATCGTAAACGTCCTGCTCGCAATGCTTGCGATTACAGGATTATACCTTTTCCCAATGTACCTCGTTGGACGATGGTATCTATATTCGGCAATATGGTTCGGACTTGCAATCGTAGCAATATTCGCTTTAAAATACACATGGTATAGATTTCTGCCCCTATCAGGCAAGGATGAAAAACTGGATGAGCATCGAGAGCCAGATTTATGAACGGCTGTCGTA
>CAZTDF010000126.1:9916-13424 GCA_964612465.1 uncultured Pirellulales bacterium | reverse complement strand
TGATCGCCGAGGCCTGTACGCATCATCCCATCGGGGAGGATATCGGAAGAATTCAAATTCCGCGACTTTTGCAGCAGCATGTCGGCGGAGACCTGGAGATTGATGTCGTTGCCGGGCATGACTTTCCGGATGATCTGACGCCGTACAAGCTCATTATTCATTGTGGTGCCTGTATATTCAACAGGCGGGAGATGCTATCAAGAATAGACAAAGCAATCGATTCGGGAGTCCCAATAACGAATTACGGCATGGCAATCGCTCATCTTCATGGAATTCTCCAGCGTGCGTTGGAGCCCTTCGCCAAAGCCGATAAGGTCGCAGAAGCGGTATCTTTACTTGCGTAGGGAAGTTTTATATAGAAGTGTTACTGGCTGCGCCAGGCAAGTCCGGCTAAATGAGTCGCGATTCTGGCTATATCTGCATGTCCGAAAAAAAGGCTGCCGGCCGCAAGTTCTTGACAGGCGAAGAGTTATCAAATATCCCCGGAAGGATTCGAACCTTCAACCTCTGGCTCCGGAGGCCAACGCTCTATCCAATTGAGCTACGGGGACGAAAATAGAAACTTCTCTATAATATAATACAAATATACAAAAATAGCCGTCATGTCAAGAATATAGCCGTTTTATGCATTATTTCCATTATTTGCTGTTTTTCACGTAACATTAGCATAGTCGAAAGGAACTACTGTATAGAAAAATATGCGTCGTATAGCGTCGATAAATAGGCCTTCGGATTATATAAAGAAGACGACCGAATGTGCCCTTTTTCCACGTGTAAATATGCTCGGAATATGTTATAATAAGGTAAGTTATCAATGGAATGGAAGGTCGATAAATGAAGTTCTACAACATGAAGCGTATTTGGTTAACTCTACTTTTAACTTCTTCTATATTCTGGACTTCTGTTCAAGCTGAACAGTCTGTCCGGCAAATAGAAAAAGTGGATTGGCTCGCTGGTCCGGCTGGGCGCATCAAAGCAATAAGATATTTTAAAGGAATAGATCCAAAGGCTGAATCAGCCTCTAATTTTAAGCTATTTTCTTTGCTATCCGCCGATTTGCGGACTCTTAATATTATCAATTCTCCTCCCACAGCCGGATTTACTCCCCTTATTGCTGTAGCTGTGACAGACAAGCGATCAGATGATTCTGACTGGGTAGCAGAACCGCATATGTCCGTCGCAGGAAGGTATTTAACAGAGAATCCGACAACAGACTTTACCATCGGCCTATTCGATACTGGTGCCGCTTTCAATGTTATAAGCAACGCCGGAGCTATCCGTACAGGCATCTATTCTTCTGATTTATTAACATCGAACACTGTTGAGATTGCCGGCGCGATTCGCTCTGTTTTTGGCGGTGTAAGCCAGCCTTTAGGCGTTTTTATGGATGGACTTGCAGCAATTGACCAAAACACAATGACGTTGGACGACTCGAATATGGTTGGAGAAAGTAACGTATCTATTGGTGTGGGAGATGTTCCCGCGCCCAACGAGCCGGACCTGCCTACTGTTATAGGGCCGCCTGTTAGTGTGTACTTTGTTTCGGTCATCTCCAACGACCGCCAGATTTCAGTGACGTATGACGACGATAATTATACGTCACCTGATATACAATTCTACGATCATTATGATTCCCGGATACCGGATTATGCGAACAGGATACCATTATATCTTATACCTACGGGAGCTGCCGACGTACAGTACTTTCCGGATCTTGAAGGAATCTTCGACTTCGTATTCCAACCCGGCGTTCCTTCGAACATAGGAAGCCTGCTGCAAAGCCTATTTTTCGTAAACAGCGTGGATCTCCGTGACGGAACAAATAGTGCAATTGACAGGAACCGTTTCATGCTGGATACAGGTGCCCAAATAACCGTAGTAGGAACAAACGTTGGGGCACGACTTGGGCTAAACCCGAATGATCCTGATTTTGAAGTGGACGTTCAGGATGTCACTGGCTATATATCAATCGAGCCGGGCTTCTATCTCGATTCTCTCGAGATTGCTGCGCTTGGTGAATGGCTTCGATTTACAAACGTTCCGGTTGTTATGCTCGATGTCAGTTCGCCCGAAGGTGGATTCCTTGACGGCATAATAGGCATGAATCTCTTTACGGAATTTAATCTCGTTCTGCGCGGTGGAGGATTGATTGGACAGGATCCTCCTTCTCTTGAATTCGAGCGGATTCAAGCGCGTTTGATTGCAGATATTGCACCGGAGGAAGGTGATGGAATTATTGATTATTTAGATTTTGCAGCCTTTGCTGAAGCATGGCTTGCCACACCTGCTTCACCTAACTGGAATCCTAAAGCTAACCTGGCGCCCCGCTTTGCCCCGGACAGCATAATAGACTTTCTTGATTTTGCCGTACTGGCGGAGTATTGGCTTGATTCCGCTGCACAATAATTGCACCAAAATCCAATTCGAGCAGCCCTAAAGGCATGCTGATTTTCAATCATAGCAAAGAGAATCTTTTCCCAAACGGTAAGGCAATTATTTGACATAGTTACTTTATACAAATATCATCTACCGATTGTTTGATCTCTTTGTTTTTTTTGTAGGATGACCGGATGAGATATGTTTTGGATTTGCTGTATTTATTTGCCGGACTTATTTACAGTCCCGTGATCGTATATCGGGCCATCAGGCATGGTCGCTACCGTACCGGCTGGGCCCAGCGTTTCGGCAGGATCCGCAGGAGAAGCCCTGAAAAGAAATGTATCTGGCTTCATGCCGTCAGCGTCGGAGAAGTGAACGCGGCCAAAACAATAATCAAGGAGCTTGAGGACAGGTTCGCCGATTTCGAGATTGTCATCAGCACGACCACCGATACCGGGTTTGCCCGAGCGAGAAATCTTTTCGATCAGGATCATCAGGTGTTTTATTTTCCTTTTGATTTCTCCTGGGTGATGTATCGTGCCTTCGGCAATATTCGACCGGCGATCTGCCTGCTGATGGAGCTGGAAATCTGGCCTAATTTTATCAGCCTCGCAAAGCGGTTAAGAGTTCCCGTTGTTGTGGTCAACGGCCGAATCAGCGACAAAAGTTACGCCGGGTATAAGAGAATAAAACTGTTCACAAGCAAGATATTCGGCAAAATCAGCCTGGTTCTTGCCCAGACGGACCAATACGCTCAACGCTTCAGAGAAATTGGTGCCGGCAATGTCATCGTCACCAGCTCGCTGAAATACGACACGGCTCAGATTACCGACAAAGTTCAAGGAGCAGATGCTCTTGCGGCACAGATTAATATCGGGAGCGAAAGATTATGGGTTGTGGGCGGGACCGGTCCCGGCGAAGAACAAATTATCCTCGACGTATTTACACAGCTAAAACAGTCGGGCCAATTGGAGGACCTGCGGCTTGTCATCGTACCGAGAAAGCCGGAAAGATTCGATGAGGTTGCCCGGACGATTGTCGATGCCGGGTTCGAGTTTATTCGTTACAGTTCGATTAAAAATACCGATGTCATGTATAAGGAAAGGCCGGCGGTGATTCTTGGTGACAC
>CAZTDF010000126.1:0-9816 GCA_964612465.1 uncultured Pirellulales bacterium | reverse complement strand
GATGACATCAAAAGAAACCAGGGTGCCACGACCAGAAGTATTGAACAAATCGAGAAATTCCTGCACACGAGCGAATAAGGCTGTGTAAGGGTATTATATTCAATCCGTTTACGATTTTACGGCGTCACCCTTATTTTTTTGGCCATTGCCTCGATATGTGCCGGGCTGGTTCCGCAGCAGCCGCCGATGATTCTCACGCCGGCTGAATGAATTTTCTCTGCCGCTGCGGCAAATTCTTCCGGGGAGACTTTGTAAACGGCTTTGCCTTCAACCAGCTCGGGCTTGCCGGCATTTGGCTCGGCTGAAATCGCCACATCTTCGGAAAGGGCTCTTACCGCAGCGACAAATTCCTCCGAAAGCGCCACGTATTGATCAAGTGACAGGCTGCCGCAATTGAATCCGACTGCGTCCACATTCAGCGGAATTATTTTCGATACGGCAGCCTCGACGCCGACGCCCATCATCGTCTTAAAGCTGTCGCCGGCCTTGTCAAAGGACATCGATACGAGCACCGGCTTCTCGCCTGCGATGGATTTTGCCGCCTCAATAGCGATGACTGTTTCATCGAGGGCCGTCATTGTCTCGATAATGAAACCGTCCACACCGCCGGTTGAAAGTGCCTCAGCTTGAACGGCAAAAGCATCCCTCAACTCGTCCGGATTTAATGCTCCCAACGGCTCCAGGAAATCGCCGCTCGGGCCGATATCGCCCAGGACGTACTTTTCTTCTCCCGCCGCCTGCCGGGAAATTTGGGCAGCCGCCTTGTTAATCCGGGCGGCATCCCCGGCCAATCCGTGCCGGGACAGGGCATATTTGTTGGCCCCGAATGTATTAGTAATAACCGCATCGCTTCCAGCAAGCAGATAGGCCTTGTGGATTTCGGAAATGATATTCGCCGAATCAATGTTCAGATATTCATTGCACTTGCCGACTTGAATCCCGTGAGCAATCAACTCGGTTCCCATTGCTCCGTCCAATACGAGCGGTCCCTGCTTGATTCTTTCTTTCAGACTTGTCCTGGACATTGGCAAACTCCTTATCGTTTATTTACTGAGCCTGTTTGAACCACTTTCCATTAACGATTCTATACACGTTCGTGAAACCGCGTGGCTGGGGGAGCTTGAAAAGCACATTTCGCCGTGGCTCGGTGATTGTTGCCGGTTTTATGGATTTAAGTTCAAGAGTAATACTAAACGAAGATTCCCCGGTATCCTGGGCATACGTTGTAACCTTTATCAGAGATGGAATAAAAAATCCATCGGATACTTCTTTATACTTGTCCAGTTCCGCGCCGGCGACAACATGACCATCCCGATTGAAAAATTCGATTCGCCTGGCTCGATAATCACAGCTATAGATATATATTTTTTTAATCACCACACCCTGCCGGCGTTTCGCAATTATGTCATAGGGGCCTTCGTTCGACAAAGACCAGTCCTGCTGCGTTTCTACTTCCCCGATTCCGAGAGACTCCAGCAGAGTTCTGGGGTTGATTACAAGCCCTTCGGACAAGTCCTGCTCAGACCAATTGCCCCACCAGTGGGTGCTGATTTCTTTTGGTCTTATCGAAAGCCAGAACTCCCGTTCGTTCGAGCCGAGGATTATCGCTTTTGGGACAAGAGCCTTGTCACCCTGCAGGTAAATTTCAACAGGCGGATTTGCCCAGAGTTTCATATTGAAATTTTCACGCTGCTGTTTTTTCTTTCCTTCGACGTGATACTCCAAACGGCATTGCCCGTTAGCCTTCAGCGGCACTACATTTTGTGATTGCGATTTCAGAGCAGCCAATGCTTCGGCTACGGAAGCTTTGCCAGGACATATCTCCGTAGGTTGGCGGATACTGGATTCACAGCCGGCGAGAATTAATATTGCCGCAGAAACGTAGGGGATTATTTTTCGTAACATTTTTTTCAAAGCTCCTTATCTGTTTCTCATCTCCGATTGTCCGCTCCGAAGCGGGAATTCTATTCGGCGTTACACAAAGCGAGTTTACAAATCCGTCTGGAGAATCTCGCCTATCTGCGACGACAATTGCTCGATTTGCTCCTCGTCGAGATGTGGATTTATGACTTCGACGATCTGTTTCTCACCTACGACTCTTAATCGCCAGAATTCCTGATCGTCTACGTTTTTTGTTTCATCGTATTTCAGAATCCTTTTTCGCATCAGAATTAACGCCAGGACAAAGCGGAAATTGATTTTTTCCTGCTCGGTCTCTTTTCCCAATCGTTCAAAAAAGGCCATCAGCATTTGGTCGTCAACAAACAACTGCTTCTTCTGGCCCGGCTCGGGCAGTCTGGTCTTCCAGTAACAAAAAACATCCGGCTTCTCGCTCTCCCAATAATCAGCGCAAAAATCCTGCCTTTGCAGTCCCTCCTCGGTTGCGACCAGAGCACCAACGTATTCTTCGCCGTATTCTATTTTTCTTTCTGTGCCGTGGCATTGCCCAAGCGGCTTATTAATTTCCCATTCATTCATATTACTTCGCGCTCCTTCTTAATTCACTGAGCAGTTTGGACTCTCTAACCAGTTTCTTCAGTCGTTCTGCTGTCGGTGCCGCCAGAACGATAACATTCATCTCCCGAGCATCGCTGTTGAGTTCCAATGTTCTGCCCTGCTTTAGAGACGATTGAATCGCCGACCAGGCAACTGGCAAAAGATCTTCATACTGGGAGGGGATACGGTCATTTGTATCAAGCGAAAAAAGCAAAACAATCACATCATTCGGTTTTCTGTTGTGGGTTCCGTCAAAAATCTCGTCATAAGACTCTTTTGAATGGTATCGTCCTGTTTTAGACCTTGTACCGGCTTTGACGATATCAATTATTTCTGCGAACACAGGAATACTTGATGGGCATAAAATAAATATATTAGGTAAGGAGGCAGATGATTTTAGCTGTTTGTGCTCCTTAATATGTGCAACCGGATTTGGTATATTACTGTGGTGTCCGAAAAGATCCGACAATTCTATCGTTGAGTAAGGATTGCTATGTTTGAAAATAGCAGTTTTTTCATTCTTACCATAGCGCCAACCCCATGTTGGTGCCAAATTCGCTTCACTCAAATCTTTGAAAGTGTACAGGTGAGTTGGCAGCCCAAACGTTCGCCGATCAGACTGCACAAATTCGTTATAATTAAAACGGCGCCAACGGTTTCCAACATAAACCTCATTGAATGTATGTGCGACAAAACCATGGCTTGAGTCTCTAAGCTTTGCCAGAGTTCTCTGGCGAACTTCGTTGTGACTAATTCGCTCTCGCACAAAGAAAAGTTGGTCTTTATTAGAAGGATCTATCAAAGGAATTACAATAATCATTCGAGTTGGTATGCCTACTGCTCTAAGGACAGTGGTCAGGTAAACAGCATAAGAAGTGCAAGAGCCGTGAGTCTTGTTGTAGAACATGCCTTTTCCCAACAGTTCATGGTCGAAATGCTGGTCCATTGTCCAGTCGTAATTCTTTTTGTCGCGGTTGAATTCGCGTTCGAAATTATCCTCAAGGCCGGGATAAACACTCGGCTGCCCATTTGGGAAGTGGACATAATATGTCGTGAAAACCTTATTGAGCGATTTGGATTTCTTCATTAACCAGGATGAGACCTGTTCGACAACTTGCTTGTCGGTAAGTTTGTCTATCAGGATACCGTCGGCTTGCAGCTCGGCAAGTAGATCCTGTTTCATTTCAGCATCCCAGTTGGTAGTTATGCCGGGCCTCAGGTATTCTGTCATTAGGGCGTAATCCTGTTGCCAATTGGGGTTGCTATCTATCGATTTACCAGCCGTACTGAAAGGGTAATGTATAACTTCGAGTTCGATGTAATCGTTCCTTTCATCCAAAACTCGCGCATCCTGAAAATCATCATTCAGAGCAGCTTTGTCAAAGGGCGGCATGAACCGGAGGATTGTACGAACCGAATAGGTGTATTCGCGTCGCTCATTCCAATCGCCATCAGGTAAACCATCGCTGTCAGTGTCCTTTTTCGCCGGATCGGTTAGATACTTGTGAATTTCCTGAAAGCCCGGAAGACCGTCACCATCGCCGTCGATCATGTTGGAATGAGTTCCGAGTTTATTCACCGATGAATCTCCTCGCCGATCCATGTCAGAATTCTGAACAGTGGGACTCGTATCGTGTAATGTTTTAGTGTACACGGGCAGGGGTGAAACAGCGGCAAAAACCAGGGTCGCCACCAAGAGCCTCAAATACAAGTTCTTGTTCGGTTTTGCACTCAGAATCACAGGTTCCTCGATCATTATTCATTACTCAATCGAATTTCAGTAATTCATTTATGTTTTGAACTGTTTTAGGACCTATGCCTTTGACTTTCTGTAAATCATTGCAATTTCGGAAAGCCGTACCTGCAGCCTCTTGTCCATTAAAATTCTCACGGTATTCCACGATTGCCCCGGCTCGTCCCGGACCCATGCCGGGTAATCTAACCATACTTTCTACAGGAGCATTGTTTGGATTTATTCGGCCCCCTAACTCAATATCGCATCGGTCAAAAGGTAATTCATCTCGTCCGAGGTTCGAGGCAAAACCGAATGAAAAACAAACCGCCAGGCATACGCTGATAACAAACGCGAATGATTGAATCCTGTTTTGTCTGGTTTGTCTCATCTCATTCATTGCATAGAGTTGCCTGTTCGAGTCACAATTCGCGAGGCCCCGGTCACGATCTGTTTATCGGCTGAAAATGCTGTCGTGCAATTTCTTCAAGCTTCTAAACGATTCTTTGGGTTCGAGTTCGTCTGTCAACAGACCGCTGTGGCCGATGGTGCTGTCCGTGGTGTCGATGATGTTCGAATAAGTCACCGAGTTAACAAATTGTTTGCTCAGCGCAATCTTATAGAACTGTTCGATCCATTGTCCCTGTAGCGATTCGTTCCACTGTTCGTGCCAGATGCCGGCAACTTGACCGTCATGCAAACCGTCGCCATTCTGACTTGGAACCTCCACATTGGTCATATATAAGGGTTTGGCGATGGGCCCAAAGTAATCCAGGATCGCCGATATTTGCATCATATCTCTAACATGCAAACCAGTCTGATTTTTACCGAACCGTACTTGCAGTCCAAATGCGTCAAAATGGATTCCGCTCTGCACAACCATATCCATATAAACCAATGGCGGGATGCTGTTAGGTGTTGTCATATAATATTCACCCCATGGGTTGCTGACTTCAATAATCTTCAAAGCTCTGTCACTTGCTTGTTTTACAGCCATATTAGCCGCACGGGTCATTTCTAAAATCTGCTCGAATCCGAATCCGAAATGATTAAAAGCATTCAAACCGCTTATAGCATACCACGCTCGAATAGCACCGGAGTAGCGGGTAACCACCTCCGAAATAAAATGATACGCCGTTTCCCGAATCTTTTCAAAACCTGCTCCACTACGAAGAAGCCACTTGGGCAGACTCTCTTTTGAGAAAAAAAGCAGCGGTCCGGCACTAAGCGTCAGTTTCTTTTTACTGAGGGTCTCGACACAGATGTCAATCTTCGAAAAATCGAAATCGCCTTTACGAGGTTCTATCTGTGCCCAGTTTATTGGAATTGTTGCAGAGCCGAACAATTCCAGTAGTTTCTCAACATACACAGGATTATCAATTTCCATAGGATCTATTCTGCAGCCGAAGCAGCCTCGGCCAAGGCCGTGGTTTGTCGTCCTTGTATTAAAAAGTGACTCTGCTTGTTTAATTGCCAGCTTTTCAGAGGAAACTATAGCTTTCTTAAGCGATTCATCAGCCAATTTAGCTGCTTTTGACGGCATAGAGATATTTTGAATTGCTCGAATAAATAGTTCCTGTGCCTCTTTCAACAAATCGGCCAGAACTTCTATATTGTTGAGAAACAGCCAGTCCTCCCGTTTGTTAACGATTTGCATCAGCTTCGCACGTGCTATCTCAACATTCAAATTATACGGTTGTTCTCTCTCGGGCAGGCAGGTTGTCGGTAAAAGAACCTTACCAAAACCTTCGACAGGCCATAGCAAGGCCAGTCCGGCTGTTTCCAGATTTGACTTTACGCACTCGACAAAGCCGTTTTTAAAGGCAATCTGGGCTCTGCGAATACCTATTCCGTCGCCGCCGAAAAGATAGGCACCACATAAAGTGAATTTATCAATAACCTTACCGTTTCTGAAAATCTGGAATTTCACTTTTTTCCTTTGCTTATTATCGTATAACATTCATGATTTTGATAACTGAGCGTTTAGCATTGTAATTCCCGCAAAGGCGGGTACAGGAATCTGTAGCCTGTCAGCTATGCCCGGCAACTGGTGTAAATTATAGCCGTCACATCCTGAGAACGCAATCCAAACTTTGCTTTCGGCTAATTTTATCGAGTACAGAAATGTGCTACAAAATACGGTATGCGTAATATGTCAATTAATTCGATGCTATTTCGCTCTGATCGCACGCACGGTAGTGTTTCATTTGAGTTTCATAAAGGAGATTGTTCTTCTCGATGAGTTTGGCTATCAGGCTGAATTGACTTAGCAATATTTCGATCAGGTCGATATTTATTAAGGTTGATTCAGGGTTGTATTGCGGCAGAGCCATAATCACATATCCGCAATTGCTCCGCTCGGTCGCTAACTGTGCAGCAATGATACTGCAATCGTTTATTTGTGTTACAACCGGCTCGACACCATCATCAATCTTGGCACAAAGCTCTTTCAAAAACGACTCGCTAATATTCAACTTGGCAAATTTTTCCGAATCGCTGGGCCAGCTATGACCATTCCTGTCCATAATAAGCAGTATTGGCCCCTGCTCGGGTAAAACTTCGAAAACCTGCCGTGCGATTTGCTCGTTAAGCATAAAGCCCGCCGAAGACAGCGACTCGTGTAGATTCATTCGATCAGTTCCTTATTTGCTTTTGAATAATATCATCAGCAGAAACTTCGGTATAATTGCAAGGCAACTTTCTAAGCGGCGAAATTTTGGTCTAATTTTGCTGATAAAGTGCAAATGCTGAGGCTGGAACTCAGTTTATAGGACGCAGCAGATGCTTTACGTGGATATGGACGACTATGCCAAATCAGGAGCTGGCCAGCCATTTCAGTTTGGCCATTGGGAACTTATGTCCCGGACAATCGGTTACTCGTGCTCCCGGCGTATTTTTATGACCGTAAATACTGCCATTCGAAATTCCATATCGTTTTTTGAGAAAGCGGACCAATTTCAAAACAGACTCCATTTGTTTAGCGGTAGGTGTTGTGTAATTGAAATTACCGACAAGGCAAATTCCTACAGCGTCTACATTGGCCCAATTACCAAGTGTTCCACCGCAATGGGCGCCGGTCATCTGCCTTCGCCAGCGAAATGTTACTTCAACCTCACCATCACCACTATTAGTCCCGTTACCTATAACGAAATCGTAGCCAACACCCTCCCAGTGCTTCTCTTCCCTGTGCGTCCTGTCAAAGATAGCGGCATTTCCGTTTTCTGTCGCTGAGTGATGTATTACGATAGCCGTCCATTGCTTCTCAGCCTCGGCGGGGGGCAGCCACGCTCTCGGGTAATCAATTTGAATCGTCTCCTGCTTTGGCCTCGGCTTTGGTTTGACAATCCTTGGTGAAACAACTTTGTGCTCAATATTTGGGCTATGGACAATTTCCGGCATTTTATCGTAATTGGATGCACAGCCCCCCAAAATAAGCAAACAACCGCAAAAAATCATCGCCTCACAGGGCATTCTGTAATATTTCTTCATATTTGATACCGATTCTTTTCTCGATTTAGTTGGCAAGAATACGCTTCCGATTAATCCTCGCTTTGACTATGGTCACCTGATAGATGTGGTTTTTCTTTATATCTGACCATATACACACTATTGCCATCCTCGTTGTATTTCACAACATCCATATACGAATTCATAAGCAGTAATCCTCTGCCTCCGGGCTCGTAAAGCCCCGTGCCAAATCGTGGATCGTCAACGGATTCCGGCTCAAAGCCCGTTCCCTCGTCTGTTATAGTAATTTCAACCTTTTCCGAGTTAACAAAATAGTCAATCTTTACCTTCTTGGTTGGATCCATCTTATTGCCATGCTTGACGGCATTATGAAAAGCCTCTTCTAAAGTCAAGTGTACGGCGAAAATATCATCTTTATCGAAATTGTGCTCTTCGAGCTTCGACAGAATCTCGTTGCACACCTCGACTACGGCAGATGGTTTACTATCGACGACTATTGAGCAGTTAATCGATGCTTTTGATGCCATACACTTACAAAGCGAAAAAACTTTACCTAATTCGGTCCAGATAAACCTTCCGTTGCACTTTCAATACTATTATATATATCGAAAGTTTTGGTCAGTCGCGTTATTTTGAAAATCTCGTAAATTTTCGGATTAATGTTGCATAGCCTTAGCTGTCCATCGCGTTCGTAAATCCTTTTGCTGATTCGTATTAAAAGTCCTAAAACAGCGGACGACAAAAATCGGACGTTGCCGAAGTCTAAAATCAGGTTTATCCGCTCCGCTTGCTCAATAACGGACGTGATCGACTCGGCGAGGGCGTTAATGTCCTTTTCTTCAAGGATTTTCTCGTCGGTGAAGCTCATTATCGTAGCGTTTCCAGCGTACTCAACGCTTATATTCGGCTTAATCGCAGTCATAGAAAAATCCTAACAAAAAAATAAAATTGTACGGGAATCCTACGGCCTAACAACTAATATGTCAAGCCTTTTGAATTTTGAGCATGCGTTATAAGCATTTTCTGTCTGATTTCTAAAGCTACAAACGTCCATCGTCTTGTTTCCCGACCGACACGGGGCAACAGGCGTCCGGCTACACAACCGGAGTTGTCGGATTTCGGATTTCGTGCTTCGGATTTCCGGCCAGAGGCCGGTATATTGGCTTTGTTTGGCTTTGAATTGGCTTTGTTTTTTCGCCGCCCAAAACTAAAAAAATCATCTTAAACCCTTTATATATAGATATATACGTTCATTTTGCCCATTTTGAAATTGGGTTTGTTTTTTCAAATTAGCCACGAATTAACACCAAGAAATAGTCAATAACCGCGGATACCTATGGCACAGGTTTCGCTGATTACGCGGAAGTACAATCATAAATAGCAAATCGTAAATCATAAATCGCAAAGTCTCCTGTCTTCTGTATTCACTTTGTTGTATATTATACGAAAATACAGCTTGAAGGTCGGGGAAATTCCGGATTAAATCTCCGTGAGAAAATCCGGCTGGTGAATATTGATAAATGTCCACGGCACGAACTGTTCCGGCTTGGCGAGGGTATATAATAAGTTAAAGAATTGTACGAAATCTATGAGGAAAGAAAATGACTCCTAAAAAAGACAAGTATCTAAGCGTATTGTTAGTGATCCTGATATGTCTGATTGTGGTCGTTTCCATCGTAATTACTAAAATGCCCAGGGGACAGGTGGTCAGGTATATCGATGCCGGCCCTAAGTATGACGAGGATATCGTGCGGCTGGGCATAAGCGTCTCAAAATTCGGAGGAATGGCGATCTATATGGACAGCCCGACCGTCCTGCTCAACAAAGCGGATAAACTCGCACTGACGGACGAGCAGAAACAACGCCTCCAGGCCATAATTGATAAAGCGCGCAGCGAGGCCACATCGGTTCTAACAGAAGAGCAGCTTGAGAAGATTTCTCCGATACCCACCGAGCCTGTCGTTCTTGACAAATTAGAAAAGACATACCAAACTTGTGAGCAATGCGAACTGCCGGCAGGAAGTTTCAGCGGTGGTCATCCGTCCGATCATGAACATTAAGGCCAAGCTAATTGTTGCAGCATGTAGAAATATCAATTAATCGCAATAGTCAATAATCAT
>CAZTDF010000125.1:0-13709 GCA_964612465.1 uncultured Pirellulales bacterium | reverse complement strand
AATTCCGTTTTGCACACGCAGAAAAAGCAGCGCCTGCAACAAGTTGCACACCCTACGAGGCTTTTTTTGCCTGCTAATCGAAGATTTTATTGCGAGTTGAGCGGAACTGAATTACACTTTTTTTCCCACTCTTGTACTTGCCTTTTGTTTTCTGATATTATCGCCTGGACAAGCCGGCAGTTCACTTGATCAGGCTTGTTGTCATCCATTACTTGTTCAACGAAGCGCATCAGCATTTCGCGTTCACTGTGGAGATTGTAATACTCTATCGCCTGTCGGACGGCTGGTTTGAAATCTTTATCAAAATCCCACGGTTTAGTAACGAATCTGAAAATCTCTCCCTGGTTTATCAACCCCAGCAGCGTCTGTAGATCAGCAAAACCCGAGAGGACCATCCTGATGATGTGAGGATACTCCTTTTTGACAATCCCGAGAAGCTCAAGTCCGCCCATTTCCGGCATACGCATGTCGGTTACGATGACTTGCACCTGGCTCTGATCGAGGAGTTCAAGCGCCTCTTTCCCACTACTGGCAAAGAGGATTTCATACGGCTCATCAAGAAGGCCTCGTTTTAGAGATGCCAGTACCTTTTCCTCATCATCCACAAATAATACTGTTCTTTTTTCCATCGCTTATTATCTCCTGTTCTTCATTTTCTTTCGTGCCAATTGGAAGCTTTATTGTGAATTTTGTGCCCTCACCAACAGTGCTCTCGACGAAGAACTCGCCATGGTGCTTGTTCACCACAATATCGTACGAAATACTGAGTCCCAGGCCTGTGCCCTTGCCGGTAGGCTTAGTTGTAAAAAATGGTTCGAAAACCCTCGATAGGTTGTCAGGGGCAATTCCCGGCCCATCATCTGCGATTTCACAGACTATCTCCGTCTCTGTCGCGTATGTCCTGATTGTGATAGCCCCATTGCCATCTCTTTCCTGAGACTTGATTGCCTGGGCCGCGTTCACGAGGATATTTAGGAATACCTGGTTTATCTGGCCGGAGTGGCAGAAGACCAGAGGCACTTCGGAAAACTCAGTCCTGACATCAGCATCATATTTGATTTCATTTTTCACGACAACAAGGGTGGCCTCAATACCCTTATTGATGTCGTATTCGTCACGGCTTCCCGGCCGGTCAATTCTTGAGAAGTCCCTTAAGTTCTGGATGATGCTGGTGACCCTTTCCAGGCCTTCTCTCGATTCATCGAACAATCCCCGGATATCTTCGAGAATAAAGTCAATTTGCAGATCGTCCCGGAATTGGCCTATACCTTCTACCTTGTTTCGTAGTTCTGTTTTCCCCAGAGTTTCAATTTGTCCAATGAGTTCGTCGTATGTTATGAGCAAATCCCGGATTTTCTTCACATAATTTTCCAGCGTCTGGAAATTGCTGGCGACGAAGCCCACGGGTGTGTTCATCTCGTGTGCGACGCCTGCGGCGAGCTGGCCGATGGAAGCCAGTTTCTCATTTTGCACCAGTTGACACTGCATTTCTTTTAGTTCCCTGTGAGACCGTTCGAGTTGTTCATAGGCAGTTTTTACGGTCTCCTCCGCCCGCTTGCGATCCGTAATATCCCAAAAGATACCTAACAGACTAGTAATATTGCCCTGTTCATCTTTAACGGGCGATTTGACTGTATTGACGATTATTTCCTTCCCGTCAAGAACAAACTTCTCATCGATGCTTTCTGTTTTCTCCAATTCAATAATTCTTTTATCATCTGTTCTGTACTTCTCAGCCAGTTCCTTTGGGAAAAAATCGTAGTCCGTTTTTCCGACGATGTCCGATGATTTAATCTTTAAAGACTCAGCATAACTCTCGTTACACGATACGTACACTGAGTTTAGGTCTTTCATAAAGACCTTTTGAGGAATATTATCGATAAGTGTTCTATACTTAGTCTCACTTTTCGACAACGATTCCAGTGTTTGTTTATATTCAGTAATGTCCCTTACTGTTGCCTGCAGCAATTCTCTGCCTTCCAGGTCAATCCGGGCCAGCAGTATAGTAGCAAAGAATTCCTTCCCATCCAATTTCATATGCTGCCACTCGAGGAAATTGCTGCCTTCCTTCATCGCCTTTTCTATCATATCTTTGGCTTTTTCGGAGGAAAGTTGTCCATCAGGCTGATATTCCGGAGATACATCCCAGGGCCCCTTGGTTATAAATTCTTCTTCGTTCCGGGCTCCAAACAACTCAAGGGTCGCTTTGTTTCCGGCAACAAACTTCCACGTCGGAGGGGCAAGCATCATAATTGCGTCCCGCGAGGATTCATAAAGAGTCCTATACCTTGCTTCGCTCTCCCGCAGTGCTTTCTCCGCCTTTTTGCGATTAGTGATGTCATAAAGTACTCCTCGGGTACCGTTGACCTGACCGTGAATGTCCATGGTAAAAGTGGAAAGGATAGAGACATATATCTCCCTGCCATTGCACGTTCTGAGGGCTAACTCCTCGATTTCAACATTCCCTTTCATTAGTTCTATTAAACACGAGGTTCTCTCTTCCTGGTTACCACAATACTTCTCCGGCAAAAAAGGTTCGTTAATCAATTCTGCGGGGTCAGAAATCTCTAATAGTTTCATAAATGCCGGATTAACATAGGTTATCTTTCCATCTGAGTCGAGAGCATAGATGTTGCTTTTAGAACATCCCAGCAACTGAAAATCTTCTTCCATTTCCTCTTGCAGCTTCTTTTTCGCTGTTCTCAAGATGTCTGTTTGAGTTACGATCCCACACAACTGCTCATTGTCCGTAATAACCAGCCTGTGGACATGCATCTCATCCATAGTCTTGTAGGCGCTGAAGACGGAATGGTGGGAGGGTATCGTCGTAACTGGAGAAGACATTACCTCTTCTACGTTAATGTGAGCAGGATCCTTTTGAGGTCCAATAACTCTTTTGAGAATATCTTTTTCCGTAATAATACCCTTTATCTCATCTCCCTCCAGAACTACGGTACAAGAGATATCGCGGGAGCTCATAATTTGCACTGCTTCTGCAACAGTCGCTTTGGTTTGTACCACGGCCACAGTACTATTCATTATCTGTGCAACGTCTTTCCATATACAGTAGGTTGTAAGGGATCGAATCAGGTCGGTTTGAGTTACAATTCCGAGCAGGCGCTTCCCAGTTACGACTGGCAGTCGCTTGATGTTTTTGGCCTCCATAATTGCGATGGCATCAAAGACAGACGAATCAGGGGATATGCACTCAACAGGACGAGACATCATCTCCGCCACCGCCATCTGATCCCAACCCCAATCCTTGTTTACAATCTTTGTGAGGAAGTCTTTTACCGTAACGATGCCAACAACATTGCCGTTGTCTACAACAAGGATACAGGTCACTTCATTCTCAGACATCACCTTCGCGGCTGAGCCCCCAGTTTCGTTGGAAGCAATCGTAATCGTTTCTTTGGTCATCACGTCCTTTACTTTCAACCAAACGAAGCGGGAGCTTATCAAATGATTGGAGCGACAGTCCATTACCTCCGTTTTAATTGAATCGCCACACTGCTTTCTATTTGCCATGAGCTTTTCTTTCACTTGCATTTTTTCTAATTCTGACCAGCCCTGTTCTGCAAATGGTGATCTTTTTGCCAATTGGCGCTGGCCCAATATGCTAACTTTGGAACCTGCAGGGCCATTTGACCTTCTTTTTATTCCATTTAGCCAGCCTGGCTTTTGTAATCCGATCTGACTACTCTGTCCACCAGAAGAGCTGTTAGCTTTTTTCCAGCACTTTCTCTGCGTGTTCGGTCTTATGCTGCTCCGTTTCCTCTGCCGGTTCGTTGTGTTGATTCTGAAAGTCGTAATACTCTACCGCCTCCCGGACGGCCGGTTTGAACTCTTCCTCAAGTTTCCACGGCTTGGTGATGAATCTGAAAATCTCTCCCTGGTTTATCGCTGTGAGCAGGGTGCTTACCTGTGTGTATCCCGATAGAACCATCCTGATGACGTTTGGATAATCTTTTTTGACGGTCTTGAGAAGCTCAAGCCCGCCCATCTCGGGCATACGCATATCGGTTACGATTACATGCACCTGGTTCCGCTGGAGGATTTCAAGTGCCTCTTTACCGCTACTTGCAAAAAGAGTTTTATATGGCTCATCAAGAAGGCCTCGTTTTAGGGATGTCAGTATCTTTTCCTCATCATCCACAAATAATACTGTTTTCTTTTCCATGGCTCATTATTTCCTTTCGTCATTTTCTTTCGTCATTTTCTTTCGTGCAAAGTGTATGTTTATTGTGCTCACTTATCATTGTATGGATATCGTTGGCCCCCGGCAGAGTTCTATATCCTCTGGCCCGCTCCAAGTCCTTGGCTAACACAACGACGAAAAATTTCCGGCGCTCCGATGCACCTGCGGGACTTACTCCCCGAAACTCTCGCGTAATTATTTTCGTCAAATTAATCCTCTTGAATTATCAAAAAATATGAAATTACAAGAAAAATTCCGCCTGCAAGTGTTGATTCTCGCTATCAGCTTTTATAACTATCGATCCTATGGATACAGTCATCTTCTGATTTTCTCCGGCGATATATGGGATCACAAATGCATTTGATGGGCTAAATGCACCTTTTTATACGTCCGATTATGGATTGCAAAATTAAGTTGTGCTGGTACGATATGGGCAATCTGAGTTCTCGGCCGTTATGGGTGAATATGAATGGAACGATAGGGCAGCCGGCTTTAAGGAGACCGCCATGAAGACATTGAGAATTAACGAATATCTATTTGCAACGCTTGGATGCATGCTGTTGCTGTCCGGATTTGTGGCGGCGGGTCAAAAGTCGGCTCCGCTTAATGGGAGCGTAAGGATCGTGCCGGAAGAGACTGATGCGGTGCTGGCGAATCCGGGGATGGGCTGGGAGACGTTCGGCCGGTCCGCGGATAAGGACAAAAACCTGCCGGACTGGATTGCCTCGACGATCCACTATTCCCGCTGGGGCTGGGGGGTATTGGAACCGGAGCCGGGCAAGATAGATTATGCGTTTCTGGATAGAGTTCTTGACGAGACACGCGCCTCGGGCCAGAAGCTGGCGTTTCGCGTAATGTGCTGTTCGACAAATCGGGGCAGGCCTTATCATCCCGAATGGCTCGCAGACGTTGGCGGCAAAATATTGACGTGCGACTACTCGGGAACCGAAGGACTGCTCGTGCCGGACCTTGACGATCCGGTTGTGCTCGAAATGCATCTGGACTTCATCAAACGACTCGGCGAGAGGTACGACGGGCACCCGGACATCGATCACGTGGACCTCGGCACGGTCGGCTGGTGGGGCGAGTGGCACATGAGCGGCTCGAAGACCGGCAAAATGCCGACAATGGCCAATCGTGAAAAAATCATCGAAGCTTACTTCGCCGCGTTCCGCAGGACACCGCTGCTCATGCTGATAGGGGGCGGTGAATGTTTGAGTTACGCTGTGAGTTTGGGTGCAGGCTGGCGGGCGGACTGCCTCGGTGACATGGGCGGATTCTCAGAGAACTGGTGCCACATGTGCGACGCCTATCCTAAACTGATCCCGGCCGCCGGGGTGCAGGATGCCTGGAAGACGGCGCCGGTCGCCTGGGAGAGCTGCTGGGAGATGCGTCGATGGGTGAAGGAGGGTTGGTCGCTGCGATATATTTTCAATTACGCCCTGGCCATGCACGGCTCGTATTTGAATAACAAATCGGCACCGCTGCCGGCCGGCGAGAACGTCCGCGCCGAAATCGAGCGTTTTCTCCGCCGGCTCGGCTACCGCCTTGTGCTGAGGCAGTTCGAACACCCCGCAAGCATTAAAGCAGGCGAGCCGCTGACGCTGGCGATGAAATGGCAGAACACCGGCTCGGCACCGTGCTACAGGCCGTACCGGGTGGCGTACCGCTTGGAGAGCGAGGCCGCTGGCGAAAAAATACTCGTGGGGAATGTCACCGTAGAGAAATGGATGCCGGGGCACGTCGAGACCTTTAGCGAGGAATTTATCAATGATCCGCCGGATCTTCCGCTGGGGCCGGTTGCCGATGTGGTCGACCGCGTTGTCGTGCCGGGCGATATGCCTGCGGGTCTGTACAGGCTGGCGATTGGCATCGTCGGCGAGCAGACGCCCGAGCCTGTCGTGCAACTCGGTATCGAAGGCAGGACGCAGGACGGCTGGTACCCGCTTAGCGAAATCGAAATAACAAAATAATCGTAAAAGGAGCAATGAAAATGACGCAAATAGACAACAGATTATCCAGACGCGATATGATGAAAACGTCTCTAGCCACGGCGGCTGTTCTTACTTCGACGTCGGCTGTAAAGGCGGTGACAAAGGTTAAAAGTGCGCCGGTCAGACTGGGCGGCCCGGTATTCGAAAAATACCAGGATCCCGCCGGGTGGGTGATGGCGTTGAAAAAACTGGGCTACAGCGCGGCCTATTGTCCGGTCGGGGCCGATGCTGGAGACGCTGTCGTCAAGGCGTATGAACGGGCGGCCAAAGATGCGAATATAATCATTGCCGAGGTGGGGGCGTGGAGCAATCCGATAAGTCCGGATGAGAAGACTCGCAAAGAAGCGCAGGAAAAATGCCGCCGGCAGTTGCATCTGGCGGACCGCATCGGGGCGCGGTGCTGCGTGAATATCACCGGCTCGCGCGGCGAACAATGGGACGGGCCGGCGGCGAAGAATTTTACCGATGAGACATTCGATATGATAGTCGAGACGACACGTGCGATTATCGACGATGTCAAGCCGAGCAGGACTTATTTCACATTGGAGACGATGCCGTGGGCGTATCCCGATTCGGCCGATTCGTACCTGAGCCTGTTCAAGGCCATCGACCGCAGGCAGTTCGCCGTGCATCTGGATCCGGTGAACATCGTGTGCAGCCCGCAGCGTTATTTCAGCAGCGGCGCTCTGATCCGCGAGTGCTTCGCCAAGCTCGGGCCATACATCAAAAGCTGTCACGGCAAGGATATTCTTTTGCAGCTCAAGCTGACGACACATCTCGACGAGGTTAGACCCGGTCTCGGCGGGCTGGATTACGAAACGTTCCTCAAGGAATTGAGCAAGCGCCCCGATGTCCCGCTTATGCTCGAACACCTGCCGAACGCCGAAGAATATCGCCTGGCCGCCGAGTACGTACGCGGCGTCGGTAAGAAAATCGGAGTGTCTTTTGCTTAGCGAAGCTATTACTATGCAAGTCAGTAAGATTAGATACAGTCGGCTTTGGACGTTTGGGGTTTTCGTATGCATGATTCTTGCCGGTAGTGGCGTTCAATCCGCAGCCGGGAACCAGGGTCATGCCGTGCCGGCCGAACACCCCCGTCTGCTGGGCTCTCGCGAGTATTTGCAGTCGCTGGCAGCGAGCCGATCTGATGCTTACAAACGTGTCGTAGATGTGGCGCGTCAGCAAAATGCCGACGACCACGCCAAAATGATATCGATGGCGCTGGTCTGCGCGATAGAGAATGATGAGTCGCTCGGAACCGACGCTGTGCAGATGGCGATGAAATATGTCGCAGGGCCGATCAGGAAGGGACACGTTACCTTTGCGCACGACCTGGCACGATGCGCGATTGTTTACGATCTGTGCTACGAGTTTTGGACGCGGCAGCAACGAGTGCAATTTCACGAGTACATGAACGCCACCGTTGATGCTAACGTTCGCTCCGAGACTCACGTTTTTCACAACGGTTGGTACGGCTACAAGTACTGGGGCATCGGCCTTGCCTGTTATGCTTGTTATTATGAAAATGACCGGGCGCCCGCCATTCTGGAAGGTTTAGAGGCCGACTGGCGCACGCGGGCCGCTCCGGCACTTGAGCTGGCAGGCGACGGAGGCGGCTGGGCCGAGGGCTACTATATCAACTACTGGCTCTACGAATGGCTGTTCTTCTGCGAGGTCGCCCGGCGCTGCGAAGGCCTCGACCACTACGCCGAGGCGCCGAAGTTCTTCGAGAATCGTGCTGTGGCAAGCATGTTTGAGGCTTATCCGGGTATAAGCACGTACGGCTCTCGAAGGCCAATCCCCATGGGCGATGGCGGAGGTCGGGTCTTTGGCGGGGACCGTGACAAAGTCCTGTCGGCCCGGCGTATTCTCGTCAGCCGCTATGCCGACGACCCGAACCATCAGGCGGTGCATGCGTTCAACGAGCAGACGCCGCGTTCGAGCGTGGGCGTATATGCGTATAAGGATTTTCTCTGGCACGATACGAACATCAAAGCGGGCAACCTGGAAGATTTTAAGCTGTCCCATATCAGTCAAGGCCCGGGCTACGTTTATGCTCGAAGCTCATGGGACGACGATGCGACGTATTTCTTTTTCAAGTGCGGCGACCGGTTCACCGCCCATCAGCATCTGGACGTGGGACATTTTCTGATCTACAAATACGAGGAGCTGGCCGGCGACGGTGGCCATTACGATTCGTTCGGATCGAGCCACGACGTCAACTACCACCTGCGAACAATCGCACACAGCACGATTCTGCTTTACGACCCGGCGGAGAAATGGCCCGGTATCCGCGCTGGTAATGTCACCGGCAACGACGGTGGCCAGGCTCATAATTGGCCTCACCACAACGGGGCCGTCACCGATCCGGAACAGTGGCACGCCGGACGTGACTTGTACGACATCGCGGATATTCTCGCCTTCGAAGACCGGGGGGCTTATGTATATGTCGCAGGCGACTGTACGCGGGCCTATTCCAGCGACAAAATGGAATCTTTCACGAGGCAGATTGTCTTTCTCCGGCCGAACACGTTTGTCATCTTCGACCGGGTCTGCTCCAAAGACGCAGGTTTCAAAAAAACCTGGCTGTTGCAGGCTATGAAGGTCCCCACACGGACGAACAAACACCTGGTCATTACCAACGGCAAAGGCCGGCTGTTTGTCCAGACGCTGCTGCCGGCCCGGCCTCAGGTCAGGCTCGTATCCGGCTTAAATGTGTCGCGGGCTTCCAGCCCGCGATTCGAGGGCGGGACGCCCTCGACACTTTACAGCTATGGGGGGCGTGACTATCCGCCCTCACGTGATACCGGGCCCGCTCCCGAGTGCCGGATCGAAATCTCGCCTTCCGAGCCGGGGGTATGCGATTATTTCCTGCACGTCCTGACGGCCGCCGGCAGCGAGATTGCCTCTGTGGAAGAGGCGACCTTAATTCGTCGGGGCCGGGCGCAGGATATTACCGTTTCTGTCGGCGAGACAATAATCAACTTCGCCATACCCGACGTCGGAGGCAGTATCGAGCAGTCCGGACAACAGAGACAGTTTGCCGATACAATCGTTCCGCCGAAAGGCGTCCCTTAGGTGACGGCTGTTTCGCCGGATGAGTAAAAACCGCTGAGCATCTTTGCGGCCTGCTCAATGTCCCGGGATTTATTTTAGACCTTGAAGAATATTTTGTGCCGGTACAGGAACCACAGAAGCAGCCACTTGATAGCAAGAACACCAACAGGGAGAACCAGCGGCGCGACCAGTCCTGTGTGTGCAACAAGACCCGATAGGAAAAACTCGGTAATTGAACCGAAGTCTACGAATCTTTGCAGGAAGTATATCGTTATGGGATTTACGCCGATCACGACAAAGAATATGGCCCACTTGCGGTATCCCTTGACGTCGATTATCCAGTAGAACAATGCCAGCAGCATCAGGCAGAAGCCGCCCGAGAAAAGAGTGTATGAACTGGTCCATATAATCTTGATAATCGGAAATACGAATCCCCACAAATAACCAATTATCACACATGCAATACCGGCGACTGCCAGGCCGGCAGTCTTTTTGTTGCCGGGCCGGTTGCTGCGGAGCCAGTGCCCGGCCAGCGAGCCAATCAAGACCGTACAAATCGCCGGGAGGGTAGAGATGAGGCCCTCGTTGTCGCCGAAGCCGTAGTAAAGTTCTCCCGGAACTAACTGCTGGTCAATAAACGAAGACAGACAACCCTCGGCCGTCATCACGCCTGCTCCAAAGCCCGGCACGGGAATCAACGCCGCGGCAAGCCAGTACAGGATCAGAACCGCTGCGATAAATATCGCCTGGGTCCGCCATTTCGTATGGAGGACGATAAACGCGGCGAAAAAGTAACATAGTCCGATCCGCTGCAGCACGCCGAGCCAGCGCATTTCGGAGAACTCGAAGTTTTGCAAATTGTTGAATATCAAACCAAGCAATATTAGCACGAAGCTTCGCTTGATAATGTGCAGGTGGAGAACCGACAGGCTTTGTCCACGCTCTCGCCGGCGGGATATCGCAAACGGCAGCACCGCTCCCATGATGAACAGGAACAGTGGAAATATCAAATCCTCGAAATGAAAGCCCTGCCACTCGACGTGCTCGAGCTGCTTGTGGATTGCCTCGGTAACAGGGTTCTTCCATACTTCAAGAAGGCTGCCAAGAGCCGTGCCGCCCCCGATAATCCAGAACATGTCAAATCCACGAAGAGCGTCGATCGAGACTATGCGCTCTGACGGTAAAGTTTGCTGCTCGGTGTTGGCCACTGCCGGACCCTTTCAATTAGTTGATTAAACCTGGATTTATTTTTCATACCTGCCCGACTACGCCGCGGAGCATGATTTGAAGGAGAATATCAGGCTTTTTCCGGTAATTCAAGCTTTCTGTCCGGTTCTCGAAGCTCCCCGATAAAATTCATTCAGCGGATCTGATCAATTACGGCAAAAACTTCCATGTATTAAAGCAGAAATTTGATTGATTTAAGCTGCTGTGTTCTTTACAATATACATGTTGTGAGTGCAGACATATAGTTCTGCTGCAATAAGCAAACTTCTGGCACAAAGCAACAGGGAGACGGGGTAAAGAAGAGCTTAGTAAACCGCCCGTGTCTCCCTTTTTTTATGGGCCGATTAGAACAAAATTAAAAATGCAAAGTATTGGGAGGCCGAAGACATTGGACGGCAGGTACCATATCAAGGACACGAAGCGGGACATATTAAGTCACTCTCAAAGAGCGGACTGGATACATATCCTCAGCCTGGATCCTATCCTGGCAACCGATGTTTACGAAAGGATACATAACGATCCGAGAATGAAAAACTATCGATTGCATAGGCCTCGAAAAACAGAGATACGGGATACTGCCGAAGAGATAGAGGCTATGGCACGGGATACGGTACTGTCACGATTGCTTATCATTGACGTGCGCAAAGAAGCGCTGCCCAAACTTCGGACGGCGTATAATAAAATTGTTGGTTATAATCGCAGAGATCTCAACAGATTTTGCTTTACAATACTGATAGGCGACGGTCCGTGGAACCTGTTCTGGGCGGGAAAGACATTGGACGTTTTTGTCCCTTACCTCTCCGAGCATCGAGTGGATTTTCATCCCGCCGTGTTCTTCTACGATCCTTTTCTGCACTATGAAAAGGGCGAAATCTTGCGTGGTGCAATGGATGATAAATTTGTGCTTCCGGACAAAATCCCGGAAAGGTTTGTTCCGTATTTCAAGAAGGACCAGAGTATTAGAGTGGATAAGATAAGGCGATATTTCAGAGCAATCGGCAAGCCTGATGATATTCGTAAAAAAAGGCTTAAAAGATTAAGAAGTCTTTACAAAAAAAGAATAGCCGAGCAATTCCCTAACCATAAAGATCAATTAAAAGCGTGGCTGTCTAAAAAAGGAATCAGATTAGCGAGCGAAAAAATGCACCTCTACCCGCTGTTCTTCGAAGACTGGGTGTATGAACTTATGCAAAGAGCAAAACAACGCTAATTACAATATGTTTCTTGATCTGGTAATTTACGAGAGGCCTATACCGAGGTGATCGATATAGGCCTCGAATTAATGCTAATTTTTATATCCCTTTTAAAAGGCTGTAATTATTCTGCAGCGGCTTCTTTCGGGCGATTCAGCCGGATGTCGTCAAAGTACATCTTGCCCGAACCGCCGGGGATCGTCATATTGTCTATGGTGCCCAGGCCAATCGCTATCCTGTCGATGTTGGTTAGATTCACGCCCTGATCGGCAAAAGCTTGGAGCGGGATAATCCACTCGGTCCAGGTGTCGATCTGTGCCGCGGCCGGATCATCGTGAATTACCACCGCAGGCGCTCCGGCACTATTTGACAGAGCTACATACAGCGGCTCGGCATCGTTGCTGAGTATGCCGATATCCTGGTTTGTCCACTGCCCGGTGACATTACCGGTAGTCGTGACGTTAGTTAATACGGCCTGACACGTTAAAGCAGCGTCATGGCTGGTCAGCGCCAAACCGATGTGGACATTCGCACCCATCGGGACGTTCTCTGTGCCCTGCATCGTCCACGTCGAGCCATTAGCTGAATGAGACGCTGTAAAGCTGCCGGAAATACTACGCTCCAATTTCACCCAGTACGGTGCGGTAATCCCGCTGGTCGTCGTGTCGACGCTGGTGCCACTCGTACTTGGCCGACGCTGGAAGGAAGCACCCGAACCAGGCGTCACGATCATCATCGCGTGCGCCGAGTCAGGATTTAGCGTCTCACGAATCATCACGCCGGCCTTGGCCCAGACGTTCGTGTTTTCGACGCTGTCGACTTTCGCGACAATCGAGCCGGCGCCGGTGAGCATCTTATATGCAAAGTGGAACTCGTCGGCTTCCACGCCGTTAACCGCCCAGATATCCACGCCGGAAGCGGTCATCGTAAAGGTGCCGGCCGGGCCCTCGACGAAACTGCCGACGGCTCCTGGGTAGCCTCTGAACCACAGCGACAATTCCCCAACATCTTGCTCTGTCCAGTCTCGCTGGTCTGTCAATTTAAGCTCCACTTCCGAATACTTCGAGTAGCCCTGCTTGTTATTGTCGAAGACAAGCGGCATAGATTGACCGCCGCCGTGGACGATAGTCTCCTCGGTATAAGAAGCGGTGTTTTCATCGCCGACCGCAGCACCGGTTCCGTTGCCGGCAAAATAATCCTCCGTCCCGGGCGTGCCGTAACCAAGTCCATCATGCCATGCGCACCATATCTGATTATCGCCCGCATCGTAATCCTCAAAGTCGTCGATGATAAAGAAATTGCCCGTTGTGAAGCTCCAGACATTGCCTGCCCACGGACTATCGGGATTGGTATCGTTGACTTCATCAATCCGCCAGTAGTAAGTCGTAGTCAACGCAAGCTTGCCGGGATCGTAGCTCTCTTCACCGAGCGCTTTGGCCCCCTTGTATTCAGGTGAGGTCTTCGTGGCGTTCTTAACGACTTCTGCATCTGTTCCGAAGTGCACCTCGTGTGAAGCGGCAACCGCTCCTGCATCCCAACTAAGAATCTGTGTCGGATTTACATTAATAGCACCATCCGCCGGATTCGGACCGGTAACGGCGCCCTCGGTAGTAAAGCTCCAGACATCGCCTTTATACGTAGCGGCGCCATCGAACTCATCTACCCGCCAGTAGTAAGTTTTGGCTAATTGGAGTGAGCCCGGAGTATAGTTCGTAACTCCTATAGATGCTCCACCCGAAGCTTCATTTACTGTATCATAATCTTCGCCGATGTACACGGTGTGCAGTTTCGCGCCGAAACCCGGAGTCCAGGTAAGTGTTGCATTTTCAGGCACTAACTCGGCGCCATCGGCCGGGACGGGTTCGCGGGCGGTCTTCGACGGAACCGAGAAGCTCCACACATCACCTTTCCACGGACTGTTCGGCTCGGCTTCATTAACCTCGTCGATTCGCCAATAGTAAGTCGTGCCGGGCACGAGACCGTCTGGATAAGCATATCCCGGAAAGCCGGCAACATAAAATGTCAAGTCCTGGTTGATCC
>CAZTDF010000124.1:7068-13931 GCA_964612465.1 uncultured Pirellulales bacterium | reverse complement strand
TTCCATGTTTTCTGAAGTATATTTCAGGTTCAAGCGAGTTCTCTGAAAACCAAAAGTATAGTCATTATTTGTATTAGTGCCTTTATTTGTTTCAAACCAGTTCCAGTAGGCATATCTGAAAAGCACACTTCCCCCTAAGGTCAACCTCTCATTTTTGTCTTCAGACTCATATATCTGAAATCCTCCGTTAGAGAATGAATAGGGCCAGTCCTTCGCTTTAACAGTCTCGGCTTTAGCATTAGCAGCAAAAAGCATACCTACTGCTATCGATAAAGTAATAAACATAGATTGCGTGCCTCTATCTGACATTACTAATCTCCTTGTTTCAATTTGTTAATTGCTTCAATTAGTGTGTTGTGTTTTTGAACGCCGACAAAACGCCGTACTTCATTTCCATCTTTGAACAATAGAAGTGTGGGAATAGCCTGCACACCAAATCGTCCGGCAACCCTTCCGGCGTTATCAACATTAAGCTTAGCGATCTTCGCCCGGCCCTTGACGCTCTCGGCTACTTTTTCCAAAATAGGCCCCTGCATTTTGCAAGGTCTGCACCACGGAGCCCAAAAATCAACCAGTGTTACTCCATCTGCTATAGTTGTGTTAAAATCATCAGCGTTCAGGTGTATTATTAATTCACCCCTGCCTACCTCATTATTCTCGACCAAACCAGCCGCTGAGTTGCTCTGACAATTAGGGCAGGTATTAATTATTGCGAGAGCTACAAGAACCGCTATTCCTGCCATTATTCCTCCGATAGTTACCGCTTTTGACATCTTAACCATTGTTGTTACCTTTAACTTTATATAATTTTTAGCCTTGTCTGTTGATTCAGATTGGTTATTCGACCAACGTCATTCCGTAGATTGTGAATGCAATGTAGTACGCAACCAACAGCAGGAGGAACAATACCAGCAGCCAGATTGCCAGCATTGACCCCTGCGGATGACCACAATGACGACAAAACAGACTATAACGGCTAATCTCTGTCTCACACGCTTTACAATTTCGAAGCACTGATTTTTTCATCGAATCAATCTCCTGTAATTGAATTAGTAAGGTTTTGCCCGGATTTCCCAGGTAAATCCGGGGTTAAACTGCCAAACTAATCGCGTCAATTAAAATTTCCTTGGGCTGTACACCGACATAACGCCGCACTTCATTTCCATCTTTGAACAATAGAAGTGTTGGAATAGCCTGCACGCCAAATCGTTCGGCAACGCCTCCGCCTCATCAACATTGACCTTAGCAATCTTCTCCTGACCATCAACGCTCTCGCCTACTTCCTGCAAAATAGATCCCTGCATTCCAAAAGGTCTACACCACGGAGCCCAGAAATCAACGAGTGTTACGCCATTAGCTATAGCCGCATCAAACTGATTGCTGCTTAATTCTGTTACTTTCTTATCCTGTATCGTTTTTGTCCCCAAAACTTTCGTACGAATTCCTTATTTGTTGTTTGCCTGATAATTGCTTTCAATGCTTCTTGGTCTTACAATGATTATAAATGCAGTCCAAGAGCTTGATGACGTTTTTGTTTTCGATTCGGTAGTATACTTTCACTCCATCCCGGCGGCAATTCAGAACGCCTTTGTCTTTCATCATGTTTAGCTGCTGACTCGTGATGGCCTGCTTACCGCCCAGAGCTGTTACTATATCGCCTACGCACATTTCCTTTGCCTCCAGCAGTTCGATGATCTGCAGCCGAACCGGATGGGCCACAGCCTTCAAAACCTCAGCTACTTGTTCTGCTACCTTCTTATCCATTTTGAAATCTCACAAAAAATTTGTGTTATATTACTATATAGTAATAATTCGATATATCTTGCTGATTGTCCACAAAAAAATAAAAGAATTTCAGGCAATATTTCAGACGAAACTCACATGAGAAGTCCGGGTGAACTCTATGTCTTTTGAATTTATAGACTTAACCGAGTCTTTCCGAAAGATGGTAATTAAAAAATTCACTGCAATTTTTATAGACCATTTTGGGGGGATAAGCAAGGACTTATAATATTCATCTTTTTATGAAGAAAATTGGGCACTTTAGATTTTTTTATGCTTGACAATACGAAAGCGTGACAGTTAAAATGGGACATAAAGGTAAGCTGGCGGGAGCTTACGACAAAAGGATTTGTTCAAAGAAAAGGAATGGATAAAATGAAGGATTTATTTACCACCGGGGAAGCTGCGGAGATTTGCAGAATAAGTCAGCAGACAATAATCCGTTGCTTCGACGCCGGTCGGCTGGAGGGATTTCGTGTTCCCGGCTCAAGATTCCGAAGGATTCCGCGCCAGAATCTTGTCAAATTTATGAAGGAAAACAAGATCCCCCTCGATTCCATCGAGTCCGGCAAGAGGAAAATTCTTATCGTTGACGACGATGCCGAGATCATCGAGCTTATAGTCGATGTTCTTAATCGGGACGGCAGGTTCGAGACAAAAACCGCATCGAGCGGTTACGAGGCGGGAATGGCTACCCAGCGGTTCCGGCCCGAATTGATACTGCTCGATTATATGCTGCCCGACGTCAACGGCAACGTTGTCTGCCAGACGATCAGAAAAAATCCCGAATTCGAGAGCATCAGAATTATTATTGTAAGCGGCGTTGTGAAGCAGGATGAGATCGCTCAACTGCTGAAATCCGGCGCTCAGGATTTCATAAGAAAGCCGTTCGACGTCGCCGAACTCACCGGCAAAATCACTTCGGTCCTGCAGATGAAATAACACGATGCAACCGGTGGGGATGATCGAAATCTCGATGACCGATAAAGAACATGGACGACGATATGCCGGACAGATTATCTAATACAAAAATCGCGGCACAACAGGTAGAGCTTGCTGTTGGCCGGCTCGAATCACTCTCGACGCTGCCCTGCGTGGGAGCGAAGCTGTTTTCCAGGCTCCTTCAGGGCCAGTTCTCGTCTTCATCGATTTTCGATATTATAGAATCGGATCCCGCGCTGACAGCCGGAACGCTTTCGCTTGTCGGCCGGCGTGGCCTGATCCGGCCCGGCGGAAGATTCTCGCTCCATCAGGCGCTCGATAAGCTTTCAGTACACGAGGTTCGAGATATTGCTCTGTCGGTGAAAATCATGCCGGTATTCGAGACGGGCGATGATGTTGCCGGCTATAGCATCCAGTCTCGAAAAGGGCTTATGCTTCACAGCCTCGCGGTCGCCTGTTGTGCTAAAGAAATCGCCGAGATCGCATCGCCGCAAATAGATCCCCAGTTGGCGTACTGTGCCGGCTTGCTGCACGACATAGGAAAACTCGCACTGCAGGAGGCGATGCCGAAAAGTTTTATCCGTATTGTCGAGGAGGCCGAATCGGCGGAACAATCCTCCTGTGTAATCGAGCAGGAGCATCTCGGCTGCGACCATACGATCATCGGAAAACATCTGGCTCAAAGATGGCGGCTTCCGAATCAAATTGCGCTTGCAATCTGGCTACATCACATTGAAGTTGTCGCCATCTCTGACCGGATGCCTGAAGCAAAAATCGCCGCGGTGGTGCAATTGGCCGATTCGATGTCACGTCAGTTGAACATCGGCTCGTCCGGCAGTTTCGATACGCCCGGGCCGCAGGAACCGATAGCCGAGTACCTCGGGATCCAGATCGATCAGCTTCAGGAGATTCGTCACAGTCTTCCGTTGGCGCTCGGCCGGAAGTCCGGAGTGCTGGGACTCGATGTACCCGAAAACGTGACGGAGTATTGTCAGTCCGCTCACGCTGTCGCGGCACGGTTCGCCCGACAGCAGGCGGAACTGTCCGATGAAAATAGCCGGCTGCAAAGCGCTTCGAGCCACCTCGATTTCGCGGCGGATTTCCTGCTGGGCGTCAGCCCGTCTGCCGCTGCGATCGACATAGCAAAAAACTTCGCCGCCCGCTGGCAGAAGTTCTATCAGACGGGGATGGTCTGCCTGTATCTGGCTCCGTCGTCCTATGGACTCCTTACGGAGAACGGAGTTGAAACACTCGAAGCAGTAGTTGTGGAAAACCTCGCCCAATGCAGTATCGTCACCCTTGATGTCCCCGCCAATATACCGGCCGTACCGAAAGCGATAGTAAACGACTTTGCGATTTTGAACGCTCATGACCATATCGACTGGCTGTTCGAACAACTTGACGCCGACTTCGACCGGAATCGAACCAAACTTCTACCGCTGCTTTCCAACGGCAGGGCAGTCGGGGCAATCGCGTTCGAGCTTAATTATCCGGGTGACACCGAATTGTTCGCAGAAAGGTTCAGAACATCCGCCTCGATAGCTGCGATTGTTTTGGACATGGCGATGGGTCAGCAAAATCAGCAGAATTATGCCGAGCATTTTGCGCGGCTTATTTCAAAACCAGTTCAGGCGGTCGGTTCCCCGGACGCCGGTGTGACCGATCGGACGGCGCAGGCGGAAGATTCCCTGAATGCCCTTGCTGAGATGGCGGCAGGCGCGGCGCACGAGCTGAACAATCCGCTGGCAGTGATATCGGGCAGGGCGCAACTGCTCGCTGAAGCACAAAGTGACCCGGAAACGAAGGAAATCTTAAAACAGATTTATGAAAACGCCCGCGAGGCATCGGGGATTATCGAAGACCTGATGAGCTTTGCCGAACCGCGTCAGCCCAGGGCCGCCCTGACGGATGTTAGAAAAATGCTCGACGAGGCGGTACAGTTGACCAGCAAGAAAACAAATATTGAAAGTCTTGATGTCAATATCGAAGTTGCCGGCCACGTCGAGAGCGTTTTTATAGACTCGGCTCAGATTGTATCGGCAATCGCGAATGTCATTTCCAACGCCGTCGAATCTTACGGCGACAACTCCGGGCCGATAAAAATCACCGTCGGTGCGGATGAATCAGGCGAGCTGGTGGAATTGACAATCAAAGATCAGGGTTGCGGGATGGACGCTGAAACGCTGAAAAAAGCGACTCAGCCGTTTTTCTCGGCAAAACCGGCGGGGCGAAAACGTGGAATGGGGCTTGCCTACGCCGCACGGTTCATACAAATAAATAAAGGCTTCCTGAACATCGTAAGCGAGCCGGGCAGCGGAACTACTGTGACAATTTATCTGCCAATCGAATAAGTGCCGGTTCTTTTTAATACCGGCAAAGACCGTTGGCTGTGTTTTATTGCGTTTAAAACAAAACAAGGGACGCCGGTCTAAGCCGTCGCCCCTTATTTTTTGAAGGAGGAGGTTAAGTTTCATACCATACTACGCCTTAGCTATCGCTTTGTTCGTAACCGGCCCTGATCGCAGCTTAAAAAATGCTGATCTACCGTGCATTTCCTCGATTTAAGGCTGAAAAAGCGGGATTACTCAATGACATTGCCGGGTTCGGCTGCGGGTTTTCAACGATTGTCGTCGGCCAGCTCGAACATGGCGAGGATTCGTTCGAGAGCATCATAAGGTGCCGTGCCGATGTCCACGGTAAGCTTATCATCCCTGTTGGAAACGGTTCGAACGTGTCCGGCAGCAAACAGGATGTTGCTGGCCGCCCGTTTATGGCTCGTTCGGGTCTTGACCTGGAACGCTGCCAGCGAGGGATGCGCCAGAAACTGCACGTCGGCTACCAGAGCTGCAATGGTTTGGCCTTTGCTGTTTTTGCCAAGGTCACTCAGCTTTATATGGGAGATATTCGGCGCGCCGGTCAGCAGGGCCACGGATGCGTGGCGGTAGTAATAGTCACTCTGTGCCTGGCCTTGTCCGACCCTGGCAAGCTGCTCTTTGGCCTCGGATGGCTGGTCGGCTCCCGGACAAAAAATGACGGTGGGCTGATGGGCGAGATAGTCTTCCAGCAGCAATCCCAGACCCACGGGAGCGCCGTCTTCCAATGACAGCAGGCTGGTGACGTTGCCGGTCACCGTGTAGAAATTCGAGCCGGTGACAGGCCTGCCCGCGGGCCCGTACGGAATCGTGTCACCGAAGTCCTCGGCATACATGTGTATCGCCACCCCCACCTGGCGGAGATTTCCCGCGCAGGCAGCACGGTACGCCTGAAGTTTGGCCTGGTTCAGTACCGGCAGCAATATCGCTATCAACAGGCTCAGGATGGCTATCACAACCAGCAGTTCGATAAGTGTGAAGCCGGCGTGCCGCTCGCCATTTTCGTTCGATGGATAGTTTACCTTCCGCATTTAACTTCCCGGACAAAGCTCTCAAAATCCACCGTGTCCGGTCTGCTCCAAAATGACAATTACTCCTTAACCGTCAACGCTGCTTCCGGATCAGGCAGCGACTCGATGAGCCTGACGTTATCCAGGTCCCAGAATCCGCCGGGCTGGCCGGCTGAGCGCAGGGCAATGCCGATTTTCATCCCCGCCCAGGTATCGCCGGGTTGAACCGTCGGCAGATACAACGAAAAATCCGTCAACCGGCTCAAAGACAGATCCGTAGCATTCACGGTATAGTGCACGATGTCTACTATGTCGGCTCCTTCGCGATAGAAAAGCGCCAACTCGAGTGTATCGACCGGCACCTCAGCGGAAGGTGGGAATCTCCATGAGCCGCCTACGGCTACGGTCAGCCGGTAGTCGCAGCCAACCTTATACGTATCAGCAAGATCCTGTTCCAGGGCATTGCCTTGCTCAGACCCCATGAAGGCCAGTTGGCGCCCGTCGGCATTATCCTTGTGGTCCCAACTGTCCACGTCTGTATTGGTGAACACACCGGTATTGGTACTTGCCAGTGTATCCATATCAATCTCCGTCCATCCGTCCATGTAGGGCACTGCCGGAAAGGCGTTGGGATCCACTACCGGGGTCTCGAACGAGGCATTCTCAATCGGAATCGAAATGGGAGCCAATTCGATTAGCCGAACGTTATCCAAATCCCAGAATCCGCCGGGCTGCCCGGCTGCACGAATAGCAATGC
>CAZTDF010000124.1:0-6968 GCA_964612465.1 uncultured Pirellulales bacterium | reverse complement strand
GGATCAACTACCGGGGCTTCAAACGAAGCATTCTCAATCAAAATCGAAACGGGGGAAGACTCGATGAGCCTGACGTTATCCAAATCCCAGAATCCGCCGGGCTGACCGGCTGCACGCAGAGCGATGCCGATACTCATCCCCGCCCAGGCATCGCCGGCCTGAACCTTCGGAAACTCCAGCGAGAAATCCTGCAATTGCGTATAAGACTGGCCCGTGGACTCGACCGTTTGATAAGCGATGTCCACAATATCGTTCGCATCACGATAGTAAAACACCAGTTCGAGTGTATCGACCGGCTCGGCGGCTGCCGGCGGGAATCGACTGGAGACACTAACACCAACCGTCAGTCGGTAGTTGCAGCCAACCTTATACGTATTAGCAAGATCCTGTTCCAGTGAATTGCCCGTCTGTGATCCGAGGAAGGCAAGCTGGCTGCCGTCGGCGTTGACTATATGATCGAAGCTGTTGGGATCCGTATTGGCGAACACGCCGGTATTCGTGCTGGACAGCGTATCGATATCGACCTCCGTCCAGCCGTCCACAAGCGGCACCGCGCCAAAACCGTTCGGATCAACTACCGGGGCCTCGAACGAGGCATTCTCAATCGGAATCGATGCCGAGAAGACCGGCATGGTTGCCCATGAGCTAAATAATATCAGTATAAATAAATTGATAAGTTGACGTACCATCCCTTTTCTCCTCGGGCAGCGGATATCTCCGGACGCCCCGGATAATCCCTGCCTTGATACAGTTTGACCGACTTAGCTACGCCGCCGAATCTCTTTTCTAAATATGCTATCAGGTTTGTCCTGATAATTCAAGGTTTTCCGGCTGCAATACCTTCGAGAAGCGGCCTAAATAGAGATAAAATTCAAATTTTACGGTCAATCGTCAACGGATTATCATGCCTCAAACATCATCAGGGCCATAAAATCGAGTTTTTCGGTTATTCCTGTCATTACACGGAACTAATGGGGACAGGTTTAAAACGCGATTTGAATGGATTAGAACACTCTTCATGGCAAATTCTATATGTGGTGACTACGTAATTTTGTGCCAACCGGAAATTTTTTGAATATTTTTATTGACGGTAATATAGAACATCTGGTATAAATAGATGAGCAGCGTGAGGAAACTTCCGTAGATTTTGGCTTTAAGGCGTATTACGTATCCATAGTTCCTGGGCAAAACCTGATGCGTGCTCAGGAATGGGGCAGAGTTGGAAATTAGGTAATACGGCAGGAAACGGAGGAGTGGTGTCAGGCGAAATATTTGTTTTTCGCCCGCATCATTCTTAGCAGCGTACTTTCGTGGCCCACCAATCTTGTCTGACTGGCAACTTTACCTATATACAAAATGGAGGGTCAGTGCGCAAGACCCTTCAGAGCAAATGTTGATCTGACTCTTGTCAAAAACAGATTGTTTGTACGGATACAACTATTAAGAGTGAGGAGAAATATGATGAAAAAACTATTAATGATTTGTATTGCATCGATGCTAACGCTTGTTGTCAGTGCCCCGTTAGTGAATGCGGCCCCAACTGTTGCCCAGGAAGACGGCCCTTTTGGCAGCCTGGAAGGACAGATGAACTCGACAGAAACGTCGACCATTGAAGCCGACTCATGGATCACAATACAGTACATCGGTAATGCACCTGACATGGATGTATATAGAGGTACAAATGATGACTTCGGTTGGTCCCACACCTTTGATCCAACGGGGAAAGTGATATTTGATGTCGTACTGACAATCCACGCGTATGACGTAGACTATGACCAAGGGGAGCGAGACAATGTATATGCTGACGGAGTGTTGCTTGGTCCCTTAGTAGGCGACACCGGTGAGAATTGGACAGACACTGTCTTCGCAATTGATCCGGCAATGCTGGCTGATGGTCAATTAAATGTTTTGCTCGATATTGATGTCGCGGGAGAAGGTTGGGATGTTCTCATTGATTACTCCCAGTTGAGGACCCACTGGGATGTTATTCCCGCACCAGGTGCTATTTTGTTGGGCAGCATCGGCGTTGGCTTTGTGAGCTGGCTGCGCAGGCGAAGAACGCTATAACACATAGCGTATTATGGATACAATTTTGAAAAGGCTGTGAGTTCAACGCTCACAGGCCTGTTGAACCCCTGCTTTTATGCGTTTTCCTTCGAAAAACAGGGGTTTCTTTTTTTCTTTCTTCCAGGCTAACGTCTTATGGCGGCGGAAGCTTGTTAATTGGAAATGTCTGGACGTATTTCGAGGCCCATTATTGTTATATCATCAACTTCGGTCGGCACGATTGTCTGATTCTGCAAAACCGAATTGAGCGAGTCGATCATTTCGGTTATTGGTGAATCCTTGATATTACAAAAGTCTTCGGCGAAACCAAAGCGGCCCTGATCATCAAACCTGCCTATGAAAGGCTCGGCTCCGTCGGAATACAGCAACAGTTTATCGCCGGGTTGAAGCTGTATGGTTCGCTGGACATATTCAGCCTGTTCGAAAATTCCGAGCAGTGAGCCTCTTATTTCCAGTTGTTCCGGTTGCTGCCCGGACCTGATAAGAATCGGATAGGGGTGTCCGGCACGCGCGTACGTCAGTTGCAGTGTTTTCGTGTTCAGAAGACAATAACAACAGGTGGCGAACTGATAACCTGAGAGTTTTTGTGCGGTCATTCGCAAATTGAGATTTTTCACAACTTCGGCCGGCGAGAATACACGATAATTGTTATCGATAGTCTCTCGCATTACCAGAGCTTGCTTCAGGAAAATTGTCAGCAGAGCGGCAGGCATCCCGTGTCCGACTATATCAGCCACATAGAAGCCTATGTGCTGCTCGTCGATGCGGACGATATCATAAATATCGCCGGAAACCCACTCGGCCGGCAAAAAAATCGTAGCCCACTGTACCTCATCGGTATTGGGTAATTTGGATGGTAGGAAATCCTGCTGGACCAGACCAGCCAAACGAAGCTGTTCTGTCAAGTTATCAGCTAACACTTTTGTCATAGCAAGTTGCTCCGCCAGTTTATTCTTGAAAAATGTATGCGCCTGCCTTGGTGGAATCGCAGATTTTACCGTCATTGACGAACTGTCTTTGCGGTATGTGAGATTGACACTTATTCTTGTCCACAGTTCATCTACGGAAATCGTCTCCATTGTACCGCCCACAGAGAAACTGGTATTTGTTGGTGACAGGGAAAAACTTTTAACAGGTACTCTCATTCGGTATGTGAGCAGAATCACGTCGATATGTTCCATCTCGAGCGACTCGATTATTCGAACCAATTGTTGCTGCGAAGTAATCGAGTCTTTCGTATCGATAATGACGGTCCCTATCAAATCGAGTCTATCACGCACTTCTGAAAACTTTTCTATCGGAAGAATACGGTAAGAAAGCTTTTTTACCTTTAACAAGCGTTTTATTTCGGACGGTATGACTGTCTGATTCGTCAGGTATAGAACATCCGTGAAATTTGACGGCACCTCAATAGCATGTAATGGTTCTGGTCTTTCCATCTCGTTTACTTTCTTTGGCTGCGTTATAGGACATTGAGCGGATATTAGCCCGCAGCACAAGCGTAAGTTAATTTCGGCTTGTTAGAGACGGTACTTTGCTTTTTTCTTGCTTTTTTCAATATTGGAAGATTGGCAGAATTGAATCAAGCAGGTCTGAAGGAGTTCGAAATCAACCTGCGAATATTGCCGAGCCGATGCGGAGGATGGTAGCACCTTCTTCGACGGCGATTTCGTAGTCGGAACTCATACCCATACTCAGCTCGTTAAAATGCGGGCCAACAATTTTTTCGCCGCACATTTCGATAAACAACTCTTTGGCCCGGACGAAACAAGCCCTGACAACGTCCTTATTATGGGTCAGTGGTGCCATTGTCATCAGGCCGACCAGTTGTAAGTTCGGCAATGTTTCTATCTGCTCGGCAAGATGCGTAGCTGCGCCTACAGGGACACCGTATTTTTGCGGCTCGTTGGAACAATTGACCTGCAGAAGCACTTTTGGGCGTGAATTCAACTTTGCGGCGGCAGCGTTTATCTCTTCGGCCAGCCTAAGGGTATCCACCGAATGTATCAGGACGGCTATCGGTAAAACCTGGCGCACCTTATTACGCTGCAGGTGGCCGATCATATGCCAGTTGATTTCTTTTGGCGTGGCTGAGTTGCCATCGGGCCCATTTAGAAAATCCGCCACCTCGGAGGAGATTTTTTTCAGTTGCTGGACCCGATTTTCTCCCAGGTCGGTTACGCCCAGATTTATGACCTCTTTTACAGCCTCGATAGTGACAGATTTGGATACAACGACAAGCTTTACCTCATCTGGATCTCTGCCGACGCGATTACAGGCAGAGTCAATCGTGTCTTTTATACTTTTTATTTTTGCAGCAATTTTTGTCATAAAACAAGAGTCAGGAATTACATTTAAGATTCAATCCATTGCAAACCAAGGCTGTACTAAAAATATCAGCCCACAAAGATATTTGCCAGCATAAAATCATCGGGACATAAATATTGACGGTTTTTTTATTCCATCAATGGAAATTCTCGCTGAATAGCAACTTTTTAGGACCAATCGGCTTCTTAGTGATACCAACAAGCATAAGTATTTGAACCGGCAGGTCTTGTGATTTTCGTCCAGATAATGCAATGTTCATAAAAAAATCGAAATAATCAATTTTATACTTGCATTTTACAGCTAAAACTTGTATACTAACAATATTAAGAAAATGCGAGGTGGATGATAAACACCTTGCGATTTTTCACTATTTTTCATTTGACAGGAATTTCTAAACTCTATATTTTGCTTGTTTGGCTCTTTAAGATAATGAATTGATACCCCTTAGGGGTTGATAGACCTCGGCGAGGCAGTGTGGTCCACCGGTCTCCCCCCCAGCCGGTCCCACCACCTCGCCCTTTTTATGCGCACTGACGGATTGATGCAGTAACGGTCATTCTCTTTGGGGTGTCACTCGAAATTTCTATTCACCGCGGATCTGGACGATGACTTTTCTGCTGCGCGGGCCGTCGAATTCACAGAAGAAAATGCCCTGCCATGTGCCGAGCTGCAACGACCCGCCCTTAATGAGAATCTGTTCGCTGCAGCCGATAAGAGAACTTTTGCAGTGCGAATCGGAATTGCCCTCGGAATGCCGATAGCCCGAACGGTGCTGGGGCAGCAGTTCCCCAAGTGTCAAAAGAATGTCGTGCGGAACGGAAGGGTCGGCATTTTCATTGATAGTAATCGCCGCGGTAGTGTGGGGGCAATAGACGATAACATCGCCGTCGGTGACACCGCTCGTGCCGACAAGCGAGCGGACCTGGCTGGTAATGTCGATCATCTGGTTACGGCTCTTAGTGCCGACGCTAAAATCTTCCTGTACAATTTTCATAATACAGACATCCCAGATCTTTCATAACATCGATTTTTGTTGTATGAGAAAATCCATTTGCTCAAACTCAATCGAGAAGTTTCTCCAATTCCGTAACAAGTGATGGGACATCATCTTTTGACGTGCTCCACACAACATCCAGATTGATTGAAAAGTAGGCGTGAATGAGTCTATTCCGCATGCCTATTATAACAGACCAGGGTATCTCCTGAATGTCTTCGCGAAGTTCTTCCGAGACCTGACTTGCCGCTTCACCAATGATTTCAAAAAGACGGACGAGAGAATGAACAAGCTTACGGTCTTGATCTAAATCTTCGCGCTTCGAAGATTGTACGTATTGCCGGATTTCCAAAGCCGCATCCAGCATGTGCCGCAATCTAACTTTGTCTTCATGCTTGATATTGAAGTTCGGCATTTCGTAACACCTCGTCACGGAAATATTGGCTTAAATCCTCAGGAGTTCTCAAATCTACCTTTCTGCCAAGCATTTCCGCAAGTTCCATCTCCATTCTGACGATTGAAAAAAGGCCGGGTGTAAGATCTTGCTCAAATTCCACTAAAAGGTCGATGTCGCTGTCGGGCTGCAGCTCGCCCCGAACGGCAGAGCCGAAAACCGACAGTTTCCTTATATGGTTCCTTTTGCAAAAGCCTGCGAGCTTATCTTTAGATATTTTATGTTCGAGCGAATAAGCCATCCTATATAAACTCCGAAGAATCGGCCACCTGATTTCTCTGTTGATTATCCTGCTAAGCTACAGAATACTCCTTTCGCCTGAAATTGCAAGAGCGAACCACGTAGCACTTTCACCGGCGAGGTTAATCAAGAGTATTGTTGAGTTTTGCATTCTATATTTTTAACTTTACGTCACATCTGCTCTACAACTTCGATGCCCAAAAGCTCGTGCAGGCCGTGCCTGATTGTTCTTGCTGTCAAATCACAAAGTAAAAGCCTCGTTGGTCTTTTGTCCGGCCCGGCAACCAGCACCGGGCAATTGGTATAAAATGCGCTGAACTTCTGCGCCAGCTCGTAAAGGTACGCCGTCAGGTAGTTCGGCCTGTAATCGACGACGGCCGATTGTATCGCCTCGCCGTAACGAACCAGGTATTTTGCAAGGTCCAATTCTGCCGGTTCGGTCAGGTTCAGAGATTCTACGCCGGCAAGCTCGGCCTCGATATCCACGTCCTTGCTCTGCGCCTTTCGCTCGATCGATTTTATCCGCGCGTAAGCGTACTGCATGTAAGGGGCGGTATTGCCGTCCATCGCCAGCATCTTATCGAAGCTGAACACGTAATCGCTCGTGCGATTGTTGGAATAGTCGGCGTACTTGACCGCACCGATGCCGACCGCCTTGGCAATTTCGGCTTTCTTCGCCGCGGGCAATTCCGGATTCTTCTCTTCGACGACCGACATCGCCCGCTGCACCGCTTCATCCAGCAGCTCTTTCAATTTGACGTTTTCACCCGAGCGAGTCTTTAACGGCGTGCCATCGTCGCCCAGAATGCTGCCGAACATCACATGCGAAAGCTCGATGTCGTCACGCGTCCAGCCAGCCATCTTCGCAACCGCGAACAGCATCTC
>CAZTDF010000123.1:0-13938 GCA_964612465.1 uncultured Pirellulales bacterium | reverse complement strand
TGTTTTTTTAAATTTTTGATGAAAGTGATTTCATTAATCGGGCATTTACGAGATCAACAGTAATAAATCCACACGATTGACAAATGTGTTTGTATTTAATAATTCCCGCTAAGTAGCAGTTTCCAGCCCTTCCCGAATCGACTCATATGCCTTATATATTTCGGTCAGGTCAAAGTACTTTATTTGGGCTTTCGTGAAAGGTTTGCAGAATATACTCATGCCCTTTTCCCATTTCTTATCACCCACCAGTGCTAAGTACTCGATATCAGAGAAGTGCCTGATGTCAAACTTGATGTCTTCCCAGAGCGCACCGGTATCCCATCCTTGGAAATCACGCATCTCAAACAATATCCTAATCTTTCCAAACTTCAGGATTAGCTTCTCGACTTTAGGTATAAAAGACTTGTAGTCTTTCCTGGTGAGTTTGCCTGTGACGCTAATAATAAGAAGCTTACCGCCAATTTCTTCATTAAGTTCAATAGCCATATTGGATGTCCTTTAACTAAATTGCTTTACCTTTTTCATACTTCTAACGCATTGCTGCTTTTTATCATAAGCATGATAATTTTCAGTTTCGACTTTCCTTTTTCTTCGTTAACAATCCGGGTTGTACGACGTCAAAGATATGCAGCGCCCAAATTTCGATCTGGTCATTAACCAGGAACCAGGCCAAAGCGTATCCCCAGACAAGTGCCGCCCAATCCCACCCGATAGGAGTCATGAATAATCCATAAACCGCAACCAGCGTAGCAATCAACTGAGTTCCTACAACTGCTCCGAGCAATATATTGGAAGGCCTTTCTTTCCAGAAATGTCCACGAGTACGAGTAAGAAATATGGTCAGGTGCCCTGCTACAGACAGTTTAAGGTACATAAGTGTTTGAATTGTTTCACGGTCGAGTTTGAAAATTCTTTCACCGAGATAAAACAAGCCAAAAGAAGCTATCACGCCGGAGATACCTAATGCTGTAGCGACTCCAAGTACGCGGCGCATATTCCATACTTCAGGCTCGTTTGAGATGTGGGCTTTATCATAAGCTATAGAAAGGATGGCGCCATCATTTAATAGCGCCAGCAGGACAATCATCACTGCTGTTACCGGATAAAAGTTGAATACAAGTATGCTTAGAGTCATGAACATCAGAACGCGAATTGTCTCAGCAATGCGGTAAGTAGCATAGCTGTTCATTCTCTGGAATATTTTGCGGCTTTCTTTTATCGCATCAATAATCACAGACAGCCCCGGAGTCAAAAGTACAATGTCAGATGCGGCCCGGGCGGCATCTGTGGCGCCGGATACGGCAATGCCAGCATCCGCTTTTTTTAATGCCGGCGCATCGTTTACGCCATCACCTGTCATCCCAACGATATGGCCTTCCTTTTGTAGAACCTCCACAATATGGTATTTATGTTCAGGAAATACCTGAGCGAAACCGTCTGCTTTTTCTATGGATTCCACTAATTTGCCCGTTTCATGATGTTTAGTATCACCGAATATCTGAGCATCGAGAATATTTTTGCCTAATCCTATCTTCCCGGCAATTTCTTTGCCGATGGCAACCTGGTCCCCAGTGACCATTTTCACCTTTAATCCCATTCGCTTTGCATCGCTGATAGTATCTTTGCTGTCCTCACGAGGCGGATCGGAAAGAGCAAGAATGCCTAAATAGTACCATTTGTCCTTCTCATCTGTTCTGGCAACTCCCAAAGAACGATAACCTTTAGTAGCGAATTCATTCACTGTTTTCTTCACTTTATCTTTGATGTTCGATTTATTTGCCGCAAGCTCGAGAATGGCCTGAGGGGCGCCCTTACTAACTTTAAAGGTTTTTCCTTCTGGGTTTTTGACTGTGGCCTCTGTTCGCTTATGGACAGGATCAAAAGGCTGAAAATGAACTATCTTATAATCTTTAATAGCTTTGTCGTCCTGCAAGCCGTTGATAACCGCCATATCTATCGCATCCTTATCTTCGGCTCTCGAAGCCAGGGCTCCACAAAGAGTTATCTGGTCCTTAGTTGTTTCTTCCAGTTTAACGATATCGCTGAGAGTCAGTTTGTTCTGGGTGAGTGTTCCTGTTTTATCCGAGCAGAGAATATCGACGCCTGCAAGCTCTTCGATAGAAGCCAATCGCCGCACTATAGCTTGTTTGGAAGCCAACAGCTTGGCGCCAACGGCCATAGTTACAGACAGCACAGTCGGCATGGCCACCGGGATAGCGGCCACCGTCAAAACCAGGGCGAATCGTAGTGTCGTCAGCATACTTTCATGGCGAAACAATGCCGTTATCAGTATAAGAACCACTAAGGCCACTGCAATTACTATTAGATAATCCCCAATCTTCAAAACAGCCTGTTGGAAATGACTTGTGGTCTTTGCCCCTTCGACCATCTGCGCAGTCTTGCCGAAATAAGTATTGGCTCCGGTTGCGTAGACAATTGCATCTATTTCGCCTTGATTCACAATAGAACCTGAGTAAACATCATTTTCCGGATTACGCTCGACCGGCAACGATTCCCCTGTCAGTGCGGATTGGTCAACTTCTATAGGGTCTCCATCCAGAAGTTTTGCATCGGCAGGTATTATATCGCCCAGACGTAAGCGAATGATGTCACCCGGAACAAGTTCTCGTGCAGGAATATTTTTCCACTTTCCTTCTCGCCGTACACGGGCTTCCATTGCAAGTTTTTTCTTCAGAGCCTCTATAGCATTTCCAGCATGGTATTCTTCCCAGAAACCCACAACTGCATTCATAATGAGCAATACAAATATGATAATGAAATCGGCCCAGTGATGTACGATTGCTGACAATATTACTGCCGCCTCGATCATCCATGGGATAGGCCCCCAGAAATATGAGAGGAATTTCAGAAAAGCGTTGTTTTCTTCCTTGGTCAATTCATTGTAGCCGTACTCTTTTATTCGGCTCGCGGCTTCGGAATCACTAAGACCTTGATCAAGTGCCACTTTTAATTCGGATTTCAGATCATCTATAGTCTTACTTTTATCATTATTTTTTGTTGCCATTTTTCAATACCTTAAACCATCCATTCAATTGTCAAATAGATGAAACTTTACAGATTGATACGTTTCGTTAATAATTTTACGTTAAGTGTGAAAATAAGGATATAGGGATATTCCTTGATTGTGGGTAAGGAAAATGTTCACTTCCGTTACAAACCGTGACCTACAGCAAACATTATGAGCTGCAAATTCGTAGGAGTCCTTAATTGATTTGCACGAATATTGAGCATACAATAAACTTGTACTGATACTATTCGCCGGTAGACCAAGATGACATGGTGTTGCGAATTATGAACATGCTAACCTGACAAATTTTAAAGAAGTCAGAGGATATGAAAAAGTATTTACGTTACTTGTATGCGATATTGGCCATCCCAGTTGTCGTTCTTACACGTTTTGCCCTATTGCCGTTAACGGGCCACGGTACACCGTTTATAACACTTTTCCCCGCGACTGTCATCATCGCTTTATTAGGTGGAATGGGCCCAGCAATCGTGACAGGTTTTCTCGGAGTACTGATAACGGATTACTTTTTCGTCCCACCGCTACATTCCTGGTATATTGGTCTCGAATTTTGGTCCCGGACTGCCGTTGTAATCCTGACTAGCACATTTGTTGGTTACGTTGGCGCCGTGCTGCGCCAAGCTCGCACTCGAGCTGAAGAACAGACCATTGAGTTAAGCCGAAGCAGAGAAGACCTTAAACGCGCTCAGACCGTGGCGCTTACAGGAAGCTGGCGATTAGACGTGCGACAGAATAAATTGACTTGGTCTGACGAGGCCTATTGTATTTTCGGCGTATCTGACAGAACAGAATTAACGTATGAATCTTTTCTTTCCTATGTCCATCCCGATGACCGACAATACGTCAATCAGAAGTGGGAGGCCGCTCTGAAAGGGGAGAAATACGATATAGAACACCGAATCGTTGTTGAAGGCAGAATCAAGTGGGTCCGCGAAAGGGCAGAAATAGAGTATGAAAAAGACGGCACACTCTCAGGCGCCTTCGGCACGGTTACAGATATCACTCGGCTTAAGCAGATGGAAGAGGAACTTAGAAAGTCGCATGACGAGCTTGAAATTCGCGTTAAAGAACGAACCAAAGAACTAATAAAAGAAATTGCCGAGCGCAGAAAAGCCGAGGAACTGGTCAAGAACGAACGGCAGCGATTTAATGACGTTCTGGAGACGCTGCCGGTTTATATATGTCTTCTGACACAGGATTATTATATGCCCTTCGCCAACCGCGTCTTCCGCAAGCTTTTCGACTATTATCCCGACAAAAAATGCTATGAGTTTCTGTTTGGTCGATCTGAATCGTGTGAAAACTGCGAAACCTATAAGGTCTTTAAGACCAATATACCTCAACACTGGGAATGGATGGGGCCTAACGGCAGAAATTACGATATTTTCGATTTCCCATTCAAAGATACTGATGGCTCGAGTCTCATACTCGAAATGGGTATCGATATTACCGAACAAAAACAAGCAGAAAGAAAAATTCTTGACAGTCAGAAGCAACTAAGGGCGCTGACTGCGGAATTGCTGATGGTCGAGGAAGGAGAACGACACAAAATAGCGGGCGAGTTGCACGACTCCGTTGGTCAAATACTTGCCTTTCTCAAGATAGAGCTTGGAGATTTACAGCATTCGGATCTGCCCAAAAAAACAATCAGCACGATACATCATCTTAGGGAACAAGTCGAGCGAGCAATTAAACAGACGCGAACACTAACATTCGAGATGAGTCCGCCTGAGTTGTATACTCTTGGCCTTGGTCCTGCCCTTGAAGAACTGGCACATCGATTTAGTGAAGAAAGGGGCTTGAATTGTTCTGTGGATGTCAGTGATGATAAATACCCATTGAGCGACCAGGTGAGAATTCTCCTTTATCGCTCTGTCCGTGAGCTTTTAATTAATTCTGCCAAGCATGCCGGGGCAGAGTCCGTGCAAATTGTAATAAATAGAACAGAAAATAATATTAAGATTGTTCTCAAAGATGACGGTATCGGCTTTGATACGTCCGTTCTCGACCGAACTAAGACAACAAAAGCTTCAGGTTTTGGATTATTCAGTATCAGTGAAAGATTGGAGCAGATGGGCGGCAAGCTTGAGATTAATTCCATAAAAGACAAGGGAACAACAATTACTTTATGGGCGCCACTGGAACAAGACTCTTAACGAAAGGATAAGGGAAAGATGGGCATCAGAATCATATTGGCAGATGATCACGCGATTGTACGACATGGCTTAAATAAACTGATTCAACAGCAGGAGGATATGGAAGTAATCGCTCAAACCGAGGATGGCCATTCTACGGTCGAGCTAACAAGGGAATTATCTCCGGACATGGTAATAATGGATATAGGAATGCCTGATCTTAACGGTATAGATGCAACACGACAGATTATTCATGAGTTCCCGCAAGTGAAGGTCATAGGGCTATCCATGCATTGCGGCCAAAAATTTGTGATAGAAATGCTTAAAGCCGGTGCATCAGGTTACCTGCTGAAAGACTGTGCTTTGGAAGAGTTGACTACTGCTATTAAGGCGGTTGCTTCAGGCAAAACATACCTCAGTCCGTCAATAACCGATGTGGTTGTTGAAAACTATGTTCGTAACTCACAGAAAAAAGAAAGTTCCGCGTTCTCCTTATTATCACAACGGGAAAGGGAAGTGCTGCAGCTCATGGCGGAAGGAAAGACTACCAAGCAAATCGGACTACACCTTCACATAAGCCCCAAGACCGTTGAAGGGCACCGTTTACGGCTCATGGAAAAGCTGAATATGGACAGTGTGGCGAAGCTTACCAAATACGCCGTACAAGAAGGTCTGACTTCACCGGAACCATAATATAAATCATTCTCATAATTTTGTATTGTCTTTCCAATAGTTATTTAAAATAAAGTAAATACGAAGCCCAATTCAAGTAATTCCCCTATATCCACATCGACTATAAAAAACGTATCTTTTTACAAATATACTTATAATAGTGGTCTGCAACGCAGACATGGAATCTTGTTATATGGTTCATTTTGATTATACCAAACAACCAAATTGATCTTTATTGTTCTACCGCAATACTACGGATTTTAATCCGTAAATGTAGTTATCCGCCGAAGGCGGACAGGCAAAGCCTGATGCGGTAAATACCACGGGTTTTAACCCGTGGAAATTTATTTGAAAAAATGAATTAAGGAAAACAAGTCATGAAGATTTCGGACACGGATAATCATGCTGTCGAGCTACACGAAATTTACATAACAATAGATGTTTCAGAGCTTTATATTGAGATAGCAGAAGTCTATAAAGAAAGACGGAACAGCCCCGGATTTGTGCTAATTACTTCTGTAAAGGCCAGTGAGTCTGAGACAAGGAGTCAACAAGATATCAACACTGATTTTAGGAGGCTTGAATTATGATCGGGACAATAGAGCCCAAAAAGATTGCATTTATTTCATCCTTCCATCCCAGAAAATGCGGCATTGCCACTTTCACCTCTGATTTGATTGAAAACATTGGAAAGGCCGGGGGGATTAAGTTCCAACCTTCCGTTGTTGCAATGCAGTCGGGACATGAGCACAAATACACTAAACCGGTGGAATTCGTAATAAGGAGAGACGTTGCCGTGGATTATATTGATGCGGCGGACTTTCTAAACTCCAGGAACTTCGATGCAATATCTGTTCAACACGAATTCGGACTTTTCGGGGCCGAAGGAGGTTCTTATATCAACTTATTGCTCAAGCGTCTGAAAACTCCCGTAGTAACAACTTTGCATACAATACTGGAAAGACCGTCAACAGAATACTTCGACGCTCTTGTCGACATTTGCGATGAGTCTGAAAACCTAATTGTAATGAATGAACGCGGCGTATACATGCTGAACAGCATATACGGCGTACCTAAAAGAAAGATTAAACTTATACCTCACGGGATTCCTGATATATCTTTCAACCACAGAGGCCTGCACAAGCAAAGTTTAGGTATGTCTAACCGAAAGGTCATTCTGACATTTGGGCTAATCGGCAGAAACAAAGGCATAGAAATAATGCTTAAAGCAATGCCGGATATCATTAAAAAACATCCGCAGGCCATATACATAGTCCTTGGAACAACGCATCCCGAGGTAGTGAAACATGAGGGTAATTTATATCGGGATGAGTTGTTCTGTATAGTTGAAGACCTGAAGATACAAAAACATGTCATCTTCTATGACAGATTTGCATCCGATCAGGAACTTCAGCAATTTCTAAGTGCAGCCGATATCTATGTCACTCCATATCTTTATAAGAAGCAACTGACCAGCGGTACGCTTGCATTTGCAGTCGGTGCAGGCAAAGCCGTAGTTTCAACGCCATATTGGGCGGCCGAGGAACTATTGGCTCACGGCAGAGGAGTGCTTGTAGATTTCAATAATTCAGAGCAGATGGCTTCGGAAATAATAAAACTGCTTAATGATGAAGTAATGCTGAATCGAATGCAACTTAAAGCATATCAATATGGAAGAGCAATTACATGGCCCACGATTGGAGAGATTTACTGGAATCTTTTCACTCGAGGATTATCGAAAGTCAGGGTTTCAGGCTTAAAAACCAGCCGAAGGATTACCAATGTAATAAAATCTCAACCAACAACAGACTCCTCTGTATGTACAAGTAATCTAATATATATAAAGGATTAATATGATAACTGCAGGAGGAAAAAATGACTCGTAAACAAACACCATGGTTTGTGCTTCATTCGCCGGAGTTTGGCAAGGCATTTGAGAACTTTTATAAGGTATGCGAGGAAGAAGGTGTCCTCGATAACAAAACCAGGGCATTGCTGATGCTGGCAGTAACTTCGGTTTTTCGAAGTCTAAGTAATGCCGAAGAACACCTCAATCGTGCTTTCGAGGCAGGGGCTACAAAGGAAGAAGTAACCGAAGCATTGCTCATTGCGGTTGCCGAAGGCGCCCGAGCACAGCTTACCTTTGAAAAACAAATATGCCTTAAATACTTAGGCGATAATGGCATGAAATGATTTTGGGAAAGGTCTTTCGAAAACAATGAGCTTTAAGATTATATCTGCTTGTGGTTTCATCGAGCATTTAGGAAGTCATAATCAGGTAAAATCCTCATATCACCCTTTATTCTCCGACACGTATATAAACGCAGGTAGTTAAAGGTGAAATTATGAAAATACAAGGAACATTAGAAATGAACGAAAGTCGAACATATCATCAGCCTGGTGTCCTGCGGGTTTTACAAACGAAAGAAGAGACAAAGGCCTTTTATAATAAGATCGCCAAGGTCTATGACGCTCTTGCGGAACATTCGGAAGCACCCGTTCGCAAAGCAGGACTCGAAATGTTCAATGCACAGGAAGGCCATCATGTTCTTGAGATCGGTTTTGGTACCGGTCACAGTCTCATTGAGCTTGCGCGATCTGTGGGTTCTTCAGGAAAGGTGTTAGGGATTGATTTGTCAGAGAAAATGGTCGAGATAGCTCAAAGGCGGACCGGAGATGAAGGTCTGGACGGACGGATTAAGCTATCGTGCGGCGATGCTTTACATCTCCCCTACGAATCGAAAAGTCTGGATGGTGTCTTTATGAGCTTCACCCTTGAGCTTTTCGATACACCTGAGATTCCTCTTGTACTAACCGAATGTAAACGTGTGCTCAAACCTGGTGGTAGGATAGTAGTCATAGGAATGTCTCGGGCACTTCTCGAAGGGGTAATAACGGAGATCTTTGAATGGACACATCGTCATTTTCCAAACTACCTTGATTGTCGTCCCATTCTGGTACGTCAGGCCCTTGAGGATTCAGGTTTCCAAATCTGTGATTCCAGGATTATGAAAATGTGGATTAGCGTAGAAGTTGTTTGCGGTGTCAAGAGTAAGGAAGATTGCTCGAACACAAAAAACTAAACAGAGAATATTTGATTATTAACCAGCATTAAAGCAAGAGAGAAGAGTGTTCTCTCAATAATTGGAAAGTTTTATTAAAAAAGGAGAAACATCATGAACTCACAAATAAGTAAAAAACATAGCACAATTAAAGGTATTACTCTCATGGTAATGTCATTGCTAATTATGGTCTTTTGGGCTGGTCCCGTGCTCGCTCAGTCGAGTGCAAAGGCAGCCAAAGAGCTTTCCAGCGCGTTCTCAGCCGCGGCTAAAGAAGCAATGCCGGCAGTTGTCTCGATAAAAGTAGAGAAGACAATCGAGGCCAATCCAATGACTTACGGCTCACCCTACGGATACAATGACCCATTTGGACTCTTTGGTGACGATTTTCTGAAAAAGTTTTTCGGTGACAGACTCCCCCCCCAGCAACAACAACAGCAACAACAAGCTCCCAGGAAATATTATGAACGTGGTCAAGGCTCCGGATTTATTGTGAGCAAGGATGGCTATATCCTGACGAACAATCATGTCGTGGGGGATGTGGACAAAATCACAGTGGAACTTCAGGACGGCCGAAAATTCGAGAATGCCAAGCTTATCGGTACGGACCCTGATTCCGAAGTTGCCCTGATTAAAATTGAAGGAAATAACTTCCCTGTTTTACCCATGGGCGACTCGGACAAAATCCAGATTGGTGACTGGGTTATAGCCATAGGTAATCCCTTTGGCTTGAGCGAGACGGTCACGGTGGGTGTAATAAGCGCCGTGGGCCGGAGTAATGTTCACATAGCCGCATATGAAGATTTCATTCAAACCGACGCTGCTATTAATCCCGGAAACTCAGGCGGCCCTCTGATTAATCTGGACGGCCAGGTCATTGGGATAAATACGGCTATTTTCAGCCAAAGCGGTGGTTACATGGGTATCGGTTTTGCTATTCCCATCAATATGGCGCGCAACATCGAGCAGCAGCTTAAAAGCCACGGCAAGGTTAGACGCGGCTACATGGGACTTGCCGGTAAGGATATTACTCCCGATATGGCTGAGCTTCTGAACCTAAAAAACAGTCAAGGTGTAATTGTGTCGAGTGTTGAGCCCGGTTCTCCCGCCGATAAGGCCGGACTTAAGAGCTATGACGTGCTTTTGGAAATAAGCGGCAGGAAAATAGAAACCTATGACTCATTCCGCAACGATGTGGCGATGCTTGCCCCTGACAGCAGGGTCACCCTTAAGGTATTAAGAGACGGGCATACCCAGGATATTACTGTAATTCTTGGAGAGCGGCCGACAGAATTCGCCAAGGGCGGCAATCAAGCCAAAGAGCAACAACAATCACAGGCGGCTCTGGGAATTGAGGTGCAGACACTTACCAAAGACCTGGCGGAGCGATTCGGTTATGCACTTGGCGAAGGTGTGATCGTCACCCGCGTCAATCCTGGCAGCCCCGCCGCTGACGTTGGTATTCAACCCGGTGATCTGATTCAGGGTGTAAACCGGCAGTCGGTCAGCTCCGCCGAAGAGTTTGAAAAAGCAGTTAAACTTACAAAAAACAACAAGGTTTTACTGTTAATCAAGCGGGGTGATTACTCACAATTCGTCGTAGTACAATTCGATGAGTAATATAACAGGATCCATCACTAAAAAAGAACTCAGACTACTCTGGAGAAGTTGAGTAATGTTGAATCTAAAAAAAATACTTTATCCTACAGATTTTTCTGAATATTCTTTAGCAGCATTGCCGTACGCAGTCAGCATAGCCAAGCAGAATAATGCTGAGTTATTTTGTCTGCACGTTGTGGACATGCCTAAAGAAGAATACCTCACACGAGAATACATGGTTCCTTTGAATGAGCCTCATGTACCCGAGGACAAAGTGTTAAGAACTGCAAGGGCCAGAATGGAGAGATTTACAAAAGAGAATCTTTCCGAGATCGGTAAGGTAACATCGAGAGTCCTCACAGGAGTTCCTTTCGTCGAGATAATACGCTATGCCAGAGATCAGTCAATCGATCTGATTATTATAGGTACACATGGTCACAGTGCTCTTGCGGCAATGTTGCTTGGCACTGTGGCCGAGAAGGTCGTTAGAAAAGCACCCTGTCCGGTGCTGACAGTCAGACACCCACAACACAAATTTGAGATGCCATAACGTTTGGTTGTCACAACGAATACATCATTATTCTGTAGGTATTTGAAGGGATTGGAAAATGTTTGGAAAACGAATACCTCTATTCAAATTGTTTGGTTTTACGGTAAATGTTGACTTGTCATGGTTTATTCTTGCCGTATTAGTCTCATGGTCCCTGGCGAAGAGTCTGTTCCCGCATTACTACGAAGGATTCTCAAACGAGACTTATTGGTGGATGGGAATTGCCGGAGCTGTCGGATTGTTCTTTTCGATAATTTTTCATGAATTTAGTCATTCATTAGTTGCCAGACAATTCGGTTTACCAATGAAGGGGATTACCTTATTTATCTTTGGTGGTGTGGCTGAGATGGAGTCGCAACCGAAAAGTCCAAAAGTAGAATTCTTGATGGCAATAGCAGGACCAATCTCAAGTATATTTTTGGGATCACTTCTATATTTTATCCGCTCGGCTGGTCAAACCATGGGATGGTCAAAACCGCTCAACGGGGTACTACAATATCTAATGGTAATTAACTTCATCCTGGCCGGCTTTAATCTTCTACCCGCGTTTCCTCTTGACGGGGGAAGGATTTTACGTTCGATTCTCTGGAGTATCAAAGGGAATTTACGATGGGCAACCCATGTCGCCTCAGGTTTGGGTTCCGCCTTCGGGATATTCCTGATAGTATTCGGATTTCTGAATTTTATTACGGGAAACTTTATTGGCGGAATATGGTACTTCCTTATTGGTATGTTTATTCGACAGGCTTCCCAGATGTCTTACAGTCAGCTCGTGATGAGAAAGGCATTAGCAGGTGAAAAAATAAAACGATTCATGAAAACCGAACCCATAAGTGTTTCTCCATCATTTACAGTCGAGCAACTTGTCAATGACTATTTCTATAAATACCATTACAAGATGTTCCCCGTCTCAAATGGTGATGGCCTCATTGGCTGCGTCGGTTTAAAGCAGGTCAAGGAAATGCCGAGAGAGAAATGGAGCCGGTATGTGGTCGAAGACCTAGTGGTTCCGTGCTCAGGTGAGAATGCAATCTCTCCGCAGACCGACGCTCTACAGGCACTTTCACTGATGAATCGAACCGGCAACAGCAGGCTCATGGTCATCGATGAAAAAAGATTGCTGGGTGTCATTACTCTCAAAGACATGCTGAAATTTCTATCTCTCAAAATCGATCTCGAAGAAGAATAATTACATTGTAAAATTTATTTATGAAAGGAGCACTGATTATGAACACATTACAAGAATGTCCAAATTGTAACAGTACAAATATGGAACCCGGAACCCTTGGTTCGACGGGAAAGATTCATTTTCGCCCCGAAGATGCTAAATTTCTTAAGTTAAAGACCGCTAATGTAGAAGTCGCAGCCAGCCTTTGTATGGACTGTGGACATATAGTCTTGATAGCTGATAGGGAAAAGGTCAAAGCGCTTCAAGACGAGACATAAGACTAACCTGCCAGTGGCAACTTCTGATAATCTGTATATGCCAAATAGAATCTGCAATAACGAACCAGAAGGCGGCAGAATCACCGATATGCTAGAATTTGACAGTAGAAATGGCTCTTTGTTGACCTGGTGGTTGAGCAATTGATACAAGTTCCTGCAGATCTTTACAGCTAGGCTTCAAAGTCCACCATAGGACTTGTGTATGTATTAAAGCCAATCCGACACTGGCAAGAGTTCGACAGCCTGTCGCAGTACTGGATCGACATTCGTGTACACTTCATTGGTGAGACGAGGGCTGGAATGTTCTAGCAGTCTCTGGGTAACTGAGATCGATACACCTTTTTGGGCCAGCAAAGAAGCGAACGTCTTCCGCAAGTCGTGGAACTTCAAATCTGGCAGATTTATGGTCTTACGGATTTTCGCCCACTTTTTTGGACTGAACTTATCATTGAAAATATTTTCTTGTCCTTCGGGAAGTGTGGACACATAATTAGACAGTTCCGTGATGATCGGTTCTGGGATCGGACGCTCGGGCATAGATTTCCCTGTCTTGCGATTCTGTGTGGTGAGGGTGTTTCGATCAAAGTGAATATCACCGACGCGGATGGCTTCTATATCACCCCGACGCAGCCCCGTCGTCACGGCCAGAAGTGCCCGAAGACGAAGAGTTGGAAATTGCGCCGTAGCTGAGAGTAGGGATTGTACCTGCTTTGTGGTCAGAAATATAACTGGCTTCTGGACTACTTTGACTTTCTTGATTTCCAAACCGGAGGCAATAAAACGATTCTTCACGGCCCAACGGATGAATGCTTTGAGGTTTTTGATATCTTTATTGAGAGTTATCTTCTTGACTTCTCTACCACGATTTAGAACGAACTTGTCCATAGTATTCTGGTCGATTCGTTTGGAGGAATCCGGCCTAATCAATCGTTCAAAATGCCCAAGGGTTAGCATGGATTCATAGATGGATGTCTCTTGCAATCCCTGCACATGTTTGGCCTTTCGATATTCCTCTACCATTTGATGCCAATCAGAGTTGACAAAGCCAGTAAAGACATCAGAATTCAATTGCGTGTATTTGATCTGACAGAAGTGTTTGGCCAGAGTCTTTGTTGGCAGAGCCTTGGCTCTCTTCTTGCCTCCTTCGTACCATCCTACCCACCATCCCTTTATGTTCTTTCTCTTGTATATCCATGCCTTCTTCATAATACTATTGTATCGGTAGTTTTTGTAGACAAGCTGAGTTGCAGGTTTCCCTGATAGACGCGACAGTGGCAAAATGGCGACAGAGATTGTAGATAATAAGTTTATCTGGAATGTAACACATTGTAATGCAAGGAGTTGTGTCTTGGATAATCTAGATGAGTAACGGTCTTGTTGTCCGATTACCCTTTAACCTTCGTTCTCGGACCACTGTCGCTAAAGCTT
>CAZTDF010000122.1:11272-13951 GCA_964612465.1 uncultured Pirellulales bacterium | reverse complement strand
AGAATTCGTGTTGTTGAATTTAACGGAATAAACGAAAATCGACTGTCCCTCGTTTGCCTAAAATGTACCGGACACCTTTAATTTCGGGAAAATGAACTTCTTGAATATATTATTGAAATTGTCATGAATTCTAATCCTATCTTCACGTGATAACCTTTCGGCGTTGTGGATTTGTAAGAGTAGTGAACTAATAACAGAACTGTTTAGGAAGTAACGATACAATACAGAACTAGGATATGGTATTCCAAAGGTTTCGATAGCATGTTTGAATACATAATCAAGGTCAGTTTTCGAAAGCCGCTTTTTACGTTGAAATCGGTTCGCTATCGTCTGGAAAAATTCATGAGCCAATTCACCTTCAAACATACTGAACACCTTGAATTTTCCAACTCACAAGTGAATAACCTCCACATTGTCCGAGTGTTTCTGGATTTGCTCAGCCACAAGCCGACGATGGCAATGTTCAGGGATATGTTCGCTGCAAAGAAAACAGTCGCGGTCACGTAATAGTTTCGCTGCCGTTTCGGCAACTCGGCGCTCTCCCATCAGGTCAACAAACCTGCGTTCATATTCGGCCCATGAGCCTTTATTCTTCTTGAAGTCGTCAAGAATTTCCTGTGTAGGTGCGAAATCCTGGATGTGCACGTAGTCAATCCCCGCTATAGCATGGAGGAAGTACTTTAGGTCTCGTGCTTTTGCGAATCCGGCAATTTGTGATGTGTTATTGAGCCGGACATCAACAATTCGGCTCACACCGGCATTCTGTAAAATTGCAAAAAACTCTTCGGCGGATTTTTTTGTAAAACCAATAGTGAAGAGTTTCATGCTTCTGCCGGCACCTTTCCGTATGCGATTCGTTCAGCCTGCAGGTCAAACGCTTTTTCAATGAGCGCAGTCGTAGAAGTCAGATCTCCGAAAAGTTCGGGCTGAAGCTTATGCAATTTGACAAGTCTTTCCTGTACATGTTCGTGCGTCTCTGTGGTTCCATCGCCAAGGATATGAGTTATTTTCAAATCCGGGCATATCTTTATTAACTCTCGGCACACGAGTATAGTTCTGTGGCATACTATCGGATCGCCTTCCGAACACATCAGCGCAACTCTGTAGGTTTTAATGCCCTCGATTAATCGCTCAAGCCCAGCTCGAAACAAAGGTAAATGGGCGATAATCTCATATTTAGCCTGTCTATCAATGTAGCAACCGTCTTCGGATCGACGTGCCCCTAATTCCCTACCTAAGAACTTATAGTCAATGTTGGCATTCCTTAATACATTTTCTAATACATCCTTATTAAATTGAGGCGCGTATTTGCTATAGGGACTAGATCGAACGTCGGCTATTACCTCAATTCCATAACGCTTCAAAAGACAAGTAAACTTATCTATCGTATGCGATGAATGTCCAATTGAGAATAAGATATTTTTTGAATTGTCTACTTCCATAAAATCCACTACATTCTCATTACGGTCATACATTTCAATTATAACATCTTATTTCTTCAATGTAATTAGGAAATGTATAAATTCCGTTTGCTTGAAGCCAATATCCGTTTCTATCATCATTAGGTGGCTGAAATTCTCGACTAAGACCTATTCGTAGGTATACTTCTTCCTGAGTTTTAATCATAGAATTGACTTTTCTTAACTCCTTACTCGAGTGATGTCGAAGTGCATATTTATGGAATCCAAGATCAGTGATCGTGATATACCTGAACTTTCTACCGGACAAGTCCCGAAAGTTGAGTTTTATTTTTTCTGGTTTATAAGGATTCTCAACAATTTCTATTTCAGGGGGATGAACACTGATTGTAATAATCGACCTTTGTACACCACATTCAATAGGAATGTGTTTCTGATAATCATTTAGCGTAACCTCAAATCCCTCTTCTACACTTTCATACAGACCTCGTCTAAGGGCGTTCTTAAACTCAATGGAATTACTTGGACCAAGAAATTTAAGTTTCTTGTAGTGATAGTCTTCCTGATGTGGGCCAACTCTATCTGTAAATGGAGTAAAATCACCACTCAATCTCGCTCCTGGCAAAATATTCAATCTTTGGCATTCTGAAAGTGCTAAATAAGGCATCGGCCGAATACATTCACCTGAATCTTCGTCAATACCCGCTGTGCATACGATTTCAGGCTTATTAAATCTGGTTAAATCGGTAACGATGATTATGCGATTCATTTAAAGGATCTTTCTTTTCCTTAATAAGCGTCATAAAATTCTCTGCTTTTAATTAAGTAGCGTTTCTCGATGGTTCACCCTATGAGATAAATCACAGAGTTCCGATTGTCTATATGGACAGCGTATCTCACGGGGTAAATGTTACCTATAAAATTTGAAAAAACGAAAATATTTCAAAAATCCTTAGAATTGGCTCAAAAACCAGCAAAATTGGTGTAATTTCTTTGTGTTTTTAGACAGGATCCGTTCGGCTTGGCTCAGGACAAGTTTACAGGATTTAGACAGATATTCTCTTTTTTCGTGCTCATTTGCGTTCATTGGTGGTTATTCTTAAACGGTGTTAATCGGCGTTAATCAGTGTCCTTTGCCATTTACGATTTATGATTTATGATTTTATATTGTAATTGACTATTTCTCAGTGTTCTCTGAGGCTAAAATAATAGTGTTAATCGGTGTAAATCTGTGTCTAAAAAATATTATTTTCTGGTTGCA
>CAZTDF010000122.1:0-11172 GCA_964612465.1 uncultured Pirellulales bacterium | reverse complement strand
AAAGAAAAAGTAGAAATATTCGATACGACGTTGCGTGACGGCGAGCAGGCCGCGGGTACGCGTTTGGGGGCCAGAGAGAAGATGGAACTCGCCCGGCAGTTGGTGCGTCTGAACGTCGATATCATCGAGGCGGGCTTTCCGGCTTCGTCGCCGGAGGATTTCGAGGCCGTGCGGCTAATTTCCGAGAACATCGAAGGGCCGGTCATCTGCGGCCTTACGCGGGCTCGGAAAGAGGATATCGACGTCGCTCAGAAAGCTTTGGCCAAGGCTAAGCGGGCCCGAATCCATACGGGGATCGGCGTCTCGGAAATCCATATAATGGGAAAATTCGCCGACGAGAAGTACGGCAAGACAATTGGCGAAAAGCAGGCGACGATTTTGAAGATGGGCGTCGAGGCAGTTAAGCACGCGGCTCAATTCGTCGACGATATCGAATTTTACGCTGAGGATTCCGGCCGGGCCGATAGGGCGTTTCTTTACGAGATACTCGAGGCGGTAATCGACGCCGGGGCGACCGTTTTGAACATCCCCGACACGACGGGCTACGCTATGCCGGAGCAGTGGGGCGGCTTGATGCGCGACATCCGGGCCAACGTGCCGAACATCGACAAGGCGATAATAAGCGTCCATTGCCATGATGACCTCGGATTGGCGGTTGCGAATTCGCTTGCCGGCGTGAAAAACGGTGCCCGGCAGGTCGAAGGCACGATTAACGGCGTCGGCGAGCGGGCAGGCAACGCGGCTATCGAAGAGGTCGTTATGGCGATCCACACGCGGCGTGACTTCTTCGACGACGTTGAGACCAATATCAACACGCGCGAGTTCTCTCGCACGAGCAGAATGGTCGCGGACATGCTCGGAACGCCGGTGGCGGCTAATAAGGCGATTGTCGGGCGCAATGCGTTCGCGCACAGCTCCGGCATTCACGTGGACGGATTTTTGAAGAAGCGCGAGACGTACGAGATTATGAGACCGGAGACGATCGGGCTTGACGCGAGCCGCGTTGTATTGACGGCGCGTACGGGCCGGCACGGCTTGCGTCACCGCCTCGAAGAGATGGGATATACGTTGTCCAAGGAAGAATTGGAGAAGACGTACGAGCGATTTTTGGCCGTGGCAGATAAGAAGAAAGAGGTCTTCGACGAGGATCTCGCCGCGATTGTCAGCGATGAAATTTATATTGTCGAACACGTTTACCATTTGGAATATCTGCATGTGGCCAGCGGAACCGGCACGCTGCCGACGGCGAGCGTTAAGATGAAAATTAAAGACGAAATCAAGCAGGCGGCGGCATGCGGCGACGGCCCGGTCGATGCGGCGTACGAAGCGATCCGCCAGGCCACGGGATTATCGCCGAAGCTGGAGAACTATGCTATCCGCGCTGTCACCGGCGGCAAAGAAGCGCTCGGCGAAGCGACGGTTCGAATCGCCGAAGACGGCAGAATATTCACCGGCCGGGGCATCTCGACGGATATCATCGAGGCCAGCGCGAAGGCTTACGTCGACGCTATCAACAGGATGGTCGCAGCCAAAGGAAAAGGTGAGCAGGACAACGTCAAAGCGGAACTTTAATTAACGGAGAATAGAAAAGAAAATGGGAATGACATTAACCGAGAAAATTCTGGCAAGAGCGGCAGGCAAGAAAAAAGTCGTGCCGGGGCAGCTTGTCGATGCGAAGATAGATATTGTTATGTGTCACGATGTTACGACGCCGCCGGCGATTTCGATGCTTGAAGAAAAAGGTATCGACACAGTGTTCAACCGCGAAAAGATTGTAGTGACGCCCGATCATTTTCAGCCGGCTAAGGACATCAAGAGCGCCGAGCTTCACAAGCGACTGGATGCCTGGGCGAAGCGGCACAAAATCAAGCACTATTACAAGCTCGGCAGGGCGGGTGTCTGTCACGCACTGCTGCCGGAGCAGGGGCACATCCGGCCGGGCGAAGTGATCGTCGGCTCGGACTCGCACACGTGCACATACGGAGCCTTTGCGGCGTTCAGTACGGGCATCGGCTCGACCGACGGAGCTGCGGCCATCGCGACCGGGGAGCTGTGGTTCAAGGTTCCAGCTTCGATGAAGTTCGTCCTGAACGGTTCGCTGCCGCCCGGCGTCTACAGCAAGGACGTGATTCTTACCGTGATTGCGAGAATCGGTGTCGACGGCGCGCTCTACAGGGCGATGGAATTCGTCGGGCCGGCTCTGGATGAGATGTCGATGGAAGCACGAATGACTATGACGAATATGGCCATCGAAGCCGGCGCTAAAAGCGGCATAATCGGCTTCGACAATGTCACTAAGCAGTATCTCGACGAGCATCTTAAGGACGGGAAGGACTACACCGTTTTCGTGTCCGACGATGACGCCGAGTACATTGCGACTGAAGAGTTCGACTGCTCGGCGCTAGAGCCGATGGTTGCTCTGCCGCATCTGCCGAGCGGGGGCGTGCCCGTCGGCGAATGTGCCGGCAAGGAAATGGACCAAGCGTATATCGGAAGCTGCACGAACGGGCGGATCGAGGATTTGCGAATCGCTGCAACAATTCTCGACGGCAAAGAAGTCGCCATCCGCACGCTGATCGTGCCGGCCACGCCGGGAATCTGGAAGCAGGCAAAGGATGAAGGTCTGTTCGATATCTTCTACGACGCCGGCTGCGTAATCGCAGCCCCGACGTGTGGCGCGTGCTTAGGCGGATTTATGGGAATTCTCGCTTCCGGCGAAAAGTGTATCAGTACGACCAACCGCAACTTCGTCGGCAGGATGGGACATCCCAAGAGCGAAGTCTACCTCGCCAGCCCCGCCACCGCGGCGGCAAGCGCGATTACTGGGAAATTAACAGATTCGAGGAAATACCTTTGAGGAAATCCGAAGCACGAAATCCGAATTTGTGTAATAAGTGAGGATAATTATGGCTACGTCTCTCTTAAATAAAGTCAGAAAGCATCGGATGAAAATCCTGATTGTCATAATAGTCCTTTTCATCCTGCTTATAATTCTCGGCTATGCGATAAATCCGGATAAAACCTGGGGACCTGGAGTACATGAACCGTAGACTAAAAAGCAATAGTTAAGCTATTACTTCAGAACGGAAAAAATATTTGATTTTTACATTTTTGACAACAGAAGGAATAAAGTTATGTCTAAAGCGCACGTATACAATCGAAACAATATAAATACAGACGAAATCATCCCCGCTCGGTACTTGAATACCGACGACCGGGCCGAGCTTGCGAGTCATTGCCTGGAGGATCTGGATGGTGATTTTGTCAATAAGGTCAGTAAAGGCGATGTGATTGTAGCCGGCGAGGATTTCGGCTGCGGCTCATCGCGAGAGCACGCAGTCTGGGCCATCCGCGGCGCGGGCGTGCAGACGGTTATTGCGAAATCTTTCGCCCGAATCTTCTATCGCAACGCCATCAATAACGGCTTCTACCTGATCGAGTCGCCGGATGCGCCCGAAAAGATAAACGACGGCGATGAGCTTGAGATAGATTTCAAAGCCGGCTCGATAAAGAACAAAACGGCCGGCACGGAGATAAGCTTTAATCCGCTGCCGGACTTCGCCCTCGAAATAATCAACGACGGCGGACTGTTAAGCCACATAACAAAAAAACAGAAATAATTTTCTTACTATATTTCTAAGATAATACGTGACAAACATAAAGTGTTTTGTTAACATAAAGCTTATGGATGCGGAACAAGGAAGTTTTGACGTATCTGATAGGAGAACTTTATGCGAGAGACGAAAGAGTGCCAAGCAAAGAAAATAATTGGTACGGCACCTTCAGATTTTCCCTGTCGACTCTAACAAGCAATAAATTAATAGTATCAAGCAAAATGAAAAACATATATCTGGAAGAAGAATGCCAAAAATAAATCCGGACATAATCCTTTGGGCCAGAGAAACAGCGGGACTAACCTTGGAGGAAGCTACTAAGAAGCTTGCTATTCGTGAAGCACGAGGAGTATCCGCTATTGATCGACTTGCTGCTTTGGAGTCTGGTGAAGATGAGCCGACTCGATCGGTTATAGCGAAAATGGCAAAACAGTATCGACGACCACTGTTGACGTTCTACATGACAGCACCACCCCGAAAAGGTGACCGTGGTCAGGATTTCCGGACACTTCCGGAGGATTACTCAGATACTGATGAGGCATTGTTGGATGCTCTGATTCGCGATGTAAAGGCCAGACAGAGTATGGTTCGAGCAATGCTCGAGGATGAAGAGGATACCAAACCTCTTACATTCGTTGGATCGCTAAGGATGTCTCAAGGAATATCTGCAGTTTTGTCCTCTATTCAGGAAACGCTTCAGATTGATAGAGACGAATTTCGTGCAGAGGATTCTCCTTCCGAAGCGTTCACGTTATTACGTAATCGAGTTGAAGCAGCAGGAATATTCGTTCTACTCATTGGGAACCTTGGAAGCTATCACACTGCAATAGATATAGAGATATTTCGTGGATTCGCTCTGGCAGACAATATAGCACCATTTGTGATAATCAACGATCAAGATGCTCATTCAGCATGGTCATTCACCTTACTTCATGAACTTGTTCATATTTGGCTTGGACAGACTGGTGTTAGCGGCTGGAGAGCCGAAATCTCAATCGAAAAGTTCTGTAATGATGTTGCAAGTGAGTTTCTATTGTCCAACTCAGAGCTTGAACAGCTTGATGTTAACGACAGAACGGATTTGGAATCAGCTCAGAGACGAATCGGCGAATTTGCGACGGATAGAAATCTTAGTTCTTCTATGGTTACTTACAAACTATATCGAATGGGTAATATCAACTTTGAGAGTTGGAAACTCCTAAGTGAAACCTTTCGAAGAATGTGGATCGCCCAACGGAACGAACGACGCATAAAGGCACGTGACCAAGAAAGTCGTGTACCTTATTATCCTGTCCGTCGACATCGTATAGGTAAGGCATTACTTGAGCTTGTTTCTGCTATGATGCGTGCCGGCGCAATAACAACATCCAAAGCGGGAAAAGTGCTCGGCGTCAAAGCTAAAAACGTACAAACCCTTATTGGTACTGGTAGATTGTTATAGGGGACACAGTTGCTTTATTTGTTAGATGCAAATGTTCTAATTGACGCAAATCGGGATTACTATCCGCTTGAACGTGTTCCCGAATTCTGGGAATGGCTCGAGAATGGTGGCGTGAATGGCCATGTAAAAATACCACTTGAAGTGTATGAAGAGGTTAGTGACGGAAATGATGAACTTGCACAATGGGTAAAGCAAGAATCTATTAAAACAGCTCTCCTTCTTCAAGAGGAAGTCGATGTCTCATTGGTCTCTTACGCAACCGACCAGGGATATGCTTCGGATCTCACTGACGATGAGATAGTGAAAATAGGCCGCGATCCATTCCTAATAGCATATGCCCTCAAAGATCATGCAAGCAGATGTATAGTGACCACAGAGGTATCTAAGCCCCGAAGGCAACGGGGGAATCGACATCTGCCCGATGTTTCCGCTGATCTTGGAGTGGAGTGCTGCAATACTTTTGAATTTGTACGCGCCTTAAATTTCAGCACTAGATGGAATTCATTATAAGACGGGTAGTGTGTGCAACAAGTTGCAAATCCCACGAGGCTGGAAGAAAAAGAAATATTATAAGACAGATTCAACCCGAAGATACATTCACACCAGAAGCCCAACGCCGGTGGAAGGAAATACCCGAATGGGCCCGGAAGAAGATAATTGATAATGTTTACTGCGGCAGATGCCTCGGTTCCGTAACAATTCTTCTCGGAACCGCAGAAATGAACGGCAAAGCTTTGATACTCCGAGGTAAATGTAAGAAGTGTGGAAAAGACGTCTGCCCCGTCGTCGAATCAGAAGACGAATAAGTAAGCCACGACAGAAAAATATTGGGGTTAAAGCGTGCCACATCCCACTACAAACAGAAACAACACCGAATCCCGACTTCGGTCGGGATTTTTTTCTTGCTTCAGGAGACAAAAACGATCATAATAGAATAAACAAAGGCGGACATTTTCAGCAACGATTTGCAAACATGATCGAATTAGAACTAATTTTATCTTTGCAAGACTTCTGGAAATTCGAAGAAAAACAAAAGAATCAAGGCTTAGCAACAGTATTTAGCCCCTTTATTTTTCTCTAATTTTAAGGAGGCTATGATGTTTAATTCACAACGTGCAGGATTCTTACCGGTTATTGTAATACTGACTGGAATGTGTGGGGCCGCTTTTCTGCCGTTAGGTTCATCTGTGTTCGCGGATGATTATTTCGTTTACAGCAGATTCGATCCGCAGATAACTTGTGGTTGTGTTGTTGGTGTGGGCGGATATGTTGAAGATATCGGCGTGCCGGAAACCTGGGGCGATGAAATCCAGTATGTTTATTTTTTAAGCGGCACCAACGGATACAAGTACAGAGCATGGGTCACTAATCATGGTGGAGATGATGATCCAACGCCTGACCATATTGATATCAATCAACATCCTGATCACTACGATCCAGCACATATCGGGCCGATCGAGCCACGACACTTTGAATTCGTTTCCAGTGCTAATCTTGAAAGCTATACTCATGGACACAAACATGAATTCCACGTTGACTCAACGGGAATATACATCGGTGCACATCAGTCTGGGATTCACAGATGGAATCACGACTGGACTTATGTTGAACAAATCGCAAATCCAACTCCAGTAAGCACGGAGTCACTTGCCTATGATTCAGGAGCAAATACATGGTATGCGGGAGGGAGTGAACGAACAATATATCAACTTGCTGATACCAATGGTGACGGTGACTACCTGGATGAGTCATGGCAAGCCGCATTTACATACCCCAGCTATGGAGGAGACCATCATGATGGTATGGAATATGTTGGTAGTTTTCTTTTTATCTCGGACATGACTTCTGATGTCATCGGTAAATGGAAATATGATGTTGATACCGGAAAGTGGAGTGAAGATGAAAAGTACTTTTATTCGGAACCTGCTCCTGTCGAAGGAATGGGCTTTGGTCCCTGTAATCATTTTTGGATTGGTGGTTTTTCATATTTCTATGAACTTGGGGGTAAGATTGATCCACAATTGGTAGCCCGTGCGGGTGAAGACGTGGATTCCTGGCCGCCGGATTTAGCACTTGAGTTTGATGCATCCGAATCTTATCACGAAGATCCCGACAGGAAAATTGTGTTGTATGAATGGGACTTCGATGGTGACGGCTTTTATGACTATAACAGCGTTGATCCAATTACCGAGCATGCATATCCTGCTGTGCTCACCGACCCGAGTGATCCTTATTCTATCGATTGGAGTGCAACAGCCGTAAGTTATATTGCAAAACTTAGAGTCACTGATGATGATCCTGTTAACCCAAGAACTGCTATTGATACCCGAATAGTATGTATCACAGAACCGCCTTGGGGGCCTGTAGCGGATCCGGGAGGACCTTATAACACAAGGGTGGATCAGGAAGTTGACCTGGATGGGTCAGGATCATTTCATCCAGCGGCAAAGTTATTAGAACCGGGTCATCGCTGGTATGACGACATAGTGCTTTGGGAGTGGGATCTGGATGATGATAGCGTTTTTGAAACATCCGGTGAAATTGTTCAAAAATCGTGGTCAGAAGAGGGCTTTTATTCCGTATCGCTGCGTGTCACAGACGGAGGAGGGCTTTACGATGAAAAAAGAACGACCGTGATTATAACAAGCGGTATTCACGATGTGGCCGTAGATGTACTAACCCTTTCTAAAAACGCAAATATCGAATTGGGTTATGTGATATCAATAGATGTTACGGTTTCAAACATAGGAGATTATATTGAGAGCTTTGATCTGACTCTATACTTTAACAACGATGTGATCGATAGTGTACGTGTGAACGATCTGGCTCCAGATGAAAATGAACATCTATCATTTACCTGGGACACACTTGATGTATCTGCAGGATCCTACAAGGTAAAAGCTTGTGCCGCGGTCGTTCCAGGTGAATTCAATGTTGCGAATAACTGTTTGGAGACTATAGTTGAGATTATAGATACGTTTATTCTATCTACATCATCTACAAGGGGGGGATCCGTAACAAAACCGGGTGAAGGAACTTTCAGATACAATTGTAATACAATAGTTGAGATAGAAGCTACACCAGACCAGAGTTACGTTTTCTTATACTGGACAGGATCGGCTGTGAGGGCCGGAAAGGTTGCGGATCCAAGCAAAGCCCGTACGACTGTGCTCATTGATGGAGACTATAGTCTGATGGCTTCCTTTACTTTCTTAGCTTGGTAGACTCCCCAAATAACTGATCCAACGATGGACGGGTGGCAGCCACCTACCTACTATTGCTTTGCCCGTTTCGTAGCCGCTACACATTGCATTAAGCGGAATATTCAGCTTTTTTTCAGAATAGCAGCACAAAATCAATAGAGAAGGGTATTATAAGTAGTGTGTTGTATAAATTAGATTAATCAAAGACATGATTTAATCATGAGAAACGAAAAGAGGTATTGAACATGGCACTGTACATGGACATTCATAGAAACGTAGAAGGTATAAGCAAAGAGAAATTAGACGAGGCCCACAAGAAAGACCTGGAAGTGCAGGCAAAGCACGGGGTCAACTTCATCAATTACTGGTACAGTGAGGATGAGGGGGCCATTTTCTGTCTGTGCGAAGCCCCGAATAAGGAGGCGGCTGCGGCAGTGCATCGCGAAGCACACGGCGGCGTAGCCGATGAAATCATCGAGGTCAGGCAGGCGAGTAAGTAGTGCAAAACATCACGCCCTAAGACGGCTCTGTTTCCCTATCAATAGATTACGGCGAATTCTTCGTTTCTTGAAGTATTTCCCCATCCAGATTCATTCATATCGCTTATTCAGCGGCTTCTAATAGATTTTCTTGAAAATCCATGGCGGGTAGAGTATAGTACCTAAGCCAAGTAAAAAGTAAAAAGGCAAAAGTAAAAAAGATTTACAACATCACGAATTAAGAAAGGTAGAAATGGCGATGTATAAGATTGCAGTAATGCCGGGCGACGGTACCGGGCCGGAAGTTACAGCCGAAGCGGTAAAAGTCTTAAAAGCAGCCGCGGCTAAATTTAATTTCAAGCTCGATTTGACCGAGTTCGATTTCGGCGGCGAGAGATATAAACGGACCGGCGAGACTCTGCCGGACAGCGGAGTTGAAGAGCTTCGCCAATTTGATGCTATTCTGTTGGGCGCCATCGGGCACCCGGACGTCGCGCCGGGAATCCTCGAAAAGGGCATTCTGCTAAAAGCCCGTTTCGAGCTGGACCAGTATATCAACCTGCGTCCGGTCAAGCTATACCCGGGCGTCGAGACGCCGCTGAAGGACAAGGGTCCCGAGGATATCGACTTCGTCGTCGTTCGCGAGAACACGGGTGACGCGTACACGGGCGCGGGCGGTTTTACGATGAAAGGCACGCCGCACGAAGTGGCCGTGCAGTCGGCCGTTTACAATCGCTTCCAGGTGGACCGCTCCCTGAGGTACGCATTCGAGTACGCGCGCAAGCACGGCAAGAAGGCTCGCGGCAGAGGCCAGAAGAATACGCTGGCCTTGTGCGGCAAGACCAACGTGCTCACCTACATCTATGACCTGTGGGAGCGGGCCTTCCACGAGATGGGCAAGGCCGAGTATCCGGATATTGAAAGGGAGTACTACCATGTTGACGCCACCTGCATGTGGATGGTCAAGAACCCCGAATGGTTCGACGTGATCGTAACCGGCAATCTATTCGGCGATATCATCACCGACCTCGGCGCAATGATTCAGGGCGGCATGGGCATAGCAGCCGGCGGCAATCTCAATCCCGAAGGTGTCAGCATGTTCGAACCGATCGGTGGCAGCGCACCGAAGTATACCGGCCAGGGCGTTATCAACCCGTTGGCGGCGATTTGTGCCGGGCAAATGATGCTGGAGACCCTTGGCGAGGAAGAGGCCGGCAAGTGCATCGAGGATGCCGTAAAGTTCGCCACCGCCAACAAGCTGAAATCAATGCAGGCCAAACGAATGGGATATTCGACATCAGAGGTCGGTGACCTCATCGCAGAAATAGTCAGCGACTAAGGAAAAAGTAAAAAGGCAAAAGGAAAAAGGGAGCAAAGTAGTGTGGCAAAGCCACAAGATATTGTTGCCAGAACCTTTCAGTTTGCTTTGAGAATAATCGAGTTGGCCAACCAGCTTGATGACGGCAGAGGACCGTCAAGAGTGCTCACAAGGCAAATTTTGCGATCCGGTACTTCTATTGGTGCGAATATTGAAGAAGCCCAGGCTGCGGAAAGCAAGGCAGACTTTGCACATAAATACAATATCGCTCTCAAGGAAGCACGTGAGACAAAATATTGGCTTAGATTGATAAGCGCTTCTAATAAATCGTTAAATACAGATTTAGATTCTTTAATCAAGGAGTCAGACGAAATTTGCCGAATTATAGCCCAAATTATAATCAACACTCGAAAAACAAAATGAAAACATTTTTTACTTTTACCTTTTTACTTTTTACTTGATTCAATGCCTGCAAATCTGACACCGGAATATTTTAAGGCTGAGAAGTGGTATAAAAGCGCCGCGACGACCGATGAGAAGATTCTTGCGCTCGAGCGGATGCTGGCCGTGATGCCCAAACACAAGGGCACGGACCACCTGAAGGCCGACCTGCGTAAGAAACTGAGCAAGTTAAAGGACACCGGCGCGCAGAAAAAGGGCGGCTCGCACGTGGATATATTTCACGTGCCCCGAGGCGGTGCGGGTCAAATCGTTCTTATAGGAGCGCCTAACTGCGGCAAGAGTTCCATCGTCGCCGCCCTGACCAACGCGAAGGTCAATGTAGCGGATTTCCCTTTCGCAACGAGCGGGCCGGTGCCGGGGATGGTGACGTTCGAGGACATTCATATAGAATTGGTCGATATGCCGCCAATTACCGCCGACTACAGCGCGCCGGGCCAGGTCGGGACGTACCGCAACTGCGATTTGATCGCGATTGTCATCGACCTTTCCGGTGACGTGGCCGAGCAGTTCGGCATCTGTATGGATTTTCTGGAATCGAGAAACCTGCTCATCAATGCCGAAACTCCGGCCTCCGATGACCAGGGCAACGCCCTTGCCAAGGAAGCGTTCTGCATCTGCACAAAATCCGACATCGCCAAAGCCGGTGCACTTGAAA
>CAZTDF010000121.1:9912-14051 GCA_964612465.1 uncultured Pirellulales bacterium | reverse complement strand
AGAAGCTGTAAGAGTTCAAAATAGACCCAATATCAGTAAGTACGACGATTTGATGAAATTTGTGAAGTCTTCGCCGAAGGGGATAGATTATGTCGTAATTGACAAAGCGACAATTGGGCGTTATTGCCCGGACTTTCTGGATGCAGTCAGTTCTTCGGACCTGGTTGCTATTCATGTTCAACCCAAATTGGAGCATTCCGCTTATGGTGAGCTTATTGTTTATGAGGTCAAACAATAAGCTCTTAACTCTGGATACTGCGTTATGGCAATAAAGAAAGTAGTCTTGATACAACCGCCATTGGGCCGAGGGATGACAAAAGAGTTGTTCCAGCCTATCTTTCCTTACGGCCTTGCTCATGTCGCAACCTCCCTGTTGAACAGCCAACATGACGTGGAAATCTTCGATATCTATGCGCATCGCTGGAATCGAAACGAAGTTCTGGAAAAGATCAAGAGTCTCGACTGTGAAATCATCGGCATCACTGCTATGTCGACACAATACTCGTATGTAAAATGGATGGTCGAACAGCTAAAGAAAGTGACAGACGCTACAATCATTTTGGGCGGATTGTTGGCAACCTACAGCAGTGACATAGTGCTGAATAATACCGGTGTCGACATTTGTGTCATCGGTGAAGGCGAAACCACGATTGTGGACTTATTGGATAATATGAACAACTTGCGAGACGTTGCGGGAATAGCCTATAAAGACAATGGGGAAATAGTAAGAACTGGGCGCCGAGAATACATAAAAGACATCGACAGCCTTCCCATGCCCGACTATGACCTGTTTCCGATGGATATCTATACAAAGACAAAATTCTATATTCACGATCCTACAACTAAGATTTTCAAACGCAGACTGTCTTTCAAGACTATGGGCGTTTTGGCGGGCAGAGGCTGCCCTTATAATTGTCGCTTCTGTTCGAAGAGTTTCGATGGCCTGAGATTGAGATCTGTGGATTCGATTATCGAGGAAATAAAGTACCTCAAGCAAAAATATGGGATCGAGGGTATACATTTCATTGACGAATTGCTTGTAGTTAATAGAAAAAGAGCCCTGGAATTACTTCGCAAACTCAGCGCCCTGAAATTGAAATGGGACGGTCAGGCCCGCGTAAATACTGTTGATTACGACCTGCTTGTCGAAATGAAAAAGGCTGGATGTGTTGCCATAGGCTTCGGCATCGAGAGCGGCAGCAATGAAATCTTAAGGAACATGAACAAGCGTATAACGGCCGAGCAATCCGAGCAGGCATTAAAGGATGCCAAGAAAGCCGGTCTGCATGTGAAAGTGCAGCTCGTACTTGCTTATCCCGGTGAAAACGAGAAAACGATTTCCGAAACGGTAGACCTCTTCAGGAGAGCAGAGCATCCAGCAAGAAGGTTCTCGCTGCTGCTTCCTTTGCCCGGCTCTGCCGTTTATGATGAAGCTTTGAGAAGAGGACTCATAAAGGATGAAGAAGAATACTTGACCCAAATATGTGATGGATACGGTGCGAGCAGATATCCGGTGTTTATAAACTTCACCCAGTTAACTACCGGCGAGATTTACCGGCTGAAAAGAAAAGCCGAGAAAGCAATGGAGAAGAATTATCGAAGGCATTTGATTAAGGATCCCCTGGCTTATATCGTGTATCTTTATGCAGCCTTAATGAATTCCTTTTATATTTTTGTCCGCAGAATGGTGAAATTTTCCGGTGACCCTGTTCATTATACCAAGAAACTGCTGCTGAGAATCAGGCCACTGTGATTGGTCGATCAGGCGAGTGGTTACTGCCGTGAATTTGCCAAATATGCATGTCCGTATCAGGAATTGTTGGTGTCAGAATGAAAACAGTAAGAATCGAAAATCGGGAAATCGGCCAAAGCCAGCCTTGCTTTATCATAGCAGAAATAGGAATGAACCATGATGGTAGCTTTGGTCAGGCGAAAGCTTTCATTAAAGCCGCAGGACAGGCAGGCGCAGATGCAGTCAAGTTTCAGACACATATAGCATCTGAGGAAACGCTCAGAGAAGCTCCGGCGCCTTCGTATTTTACTGATGAGCCGAGGTTTGAATATTTTGAAAGGACCGCATTCAGTGTCGCTCAACTAACTGACTTGAGGCAATATGCGGAATCAAAAGGAATGATCTTTATCTCCTCGCCTTTTTCTATCGCTGCCGTCGATATGCTTGAAGAGGTTGACATAAGTGCATATAAGATTCCGTCGGGCGAAGTAACAAATATACCGTATCTGGAACACGTGGCAGATACCGGCAAGCCGATTATTGTCTCTTCGGGTATGAGCAGCCTACATGAAATTGAACGTGCCGTGGCTGAATTAAGAAAGCACAATGACAACATTATCTTGATGCAGTGTACGTCAAAATACCCTTGTCCTTATGACGAAGTGGGGCTGAATCTTATTGAACTGTTCAGAGAACGATTTGATCTGCCGGTCGGGCTGTCTGACCACACTCTGACAATCTATGCCTCGGTTGCAGCGGTTGTTCTAGGTGCGAGTGTAATCGAGAGGCATTTCTCAATCAGCAAAGAGTTGTATGGCCCGGATGCAAAATTTTCTCTTCAACCGGATGAGTTTAGATCGATGGTGGAGGGCATCAAGATCATCGAAACAGCCTTGGCGAATCCCGTGGACAAGAACGATATAGACAAGTTCAAACAAATGCGAGAAGCATTTCAAAAGAGCATTGTTTCAATAACGGATGTTCCAAAAGGGACGGCCATAAGACCAGAAATGATATCCGTTAAGAAACCTGGCACAGGGCTTGAACCTGAATATCTTAAGGAAATTGTGGGTAAAGTCACCATGCGCCATATACCCAAGGACTCGCTGATAAAGAAGGAAGATATTCAATGGAAAAGAGAAAAATCTGTATAGTAGTTGCAAATCGAGCGAATTACAGCAGCATTAAATCTGTCATGCAGGCTGTTGATGAACACCCTGAATTGAAGCTACAGTTGATTGTCGGCTCATCGGCATTGCTCGAGCGATTTGGCTCGGTGGTGAACTTGATCAAAAGCGATGGTTTTCTCCCTGATGCAGTTTTTCACATGATTATTGAAGGAGAGACTCCCTCGACCATGGCTAAATCCGCCGGGATCGGATTATTGGAATTGTCCACCCTCTTTCAGAATCTGCAGCCGGATATTGTCGTTGCCGTGGGGGATCGCTTTGAGATAATGGCAATAGCAATCACCGCCGCATATATGAATATTCCACTCGCTCATACTATGGGGGGAGAAGTTTCAGGGACTATAGACGAGAGTATTCGGCATGCCGTGACAAAGCTGGCGCATATACATTTCCCTGCAACTCAGAAAAGCGCCGACATAATTATAAGAATGGGAGAGCAACCGAGCAGCGTGCATGCGGTAGGTTGTCCTAGGATTGATTTGGTTGCGGATTGTCTTGGAAATGGTCGGTTGGACAAGAATATCTTCAATGAATACAAAGGTGTAGGCGAAACCTTTGCTCTGAACGAGCCTTTCCTGCTCGTTTCACAACATCCTGTAACCACCGAATATGGACAGGGAAGAAAGCAAATCAGAGAAACTCTCTACGCTTTAGAAGAGTTGAAGATGCACACAATCATGCTATGGCCAAACGTTGATGCCGGCTCTGAAGACATAGTGAAAGAGATAAGGACCTTCAGGGAGCACAGAAAATCCGAGTACCTTCATCTATTCAAGAATCTATCTATCGAAGTTTACATAAGGTTAATGGCCGCCTGTAAATGTATAGTAGGGAACTCCAGCAGCGCAATACGGGAAGGGGCTTTTGTGGGCACCCCTGCCGTGAACATCGGAACCAGGCAAACCGGCAGAGAAAGAGGGAAGAATGTTATCGATACGGACCATGACCGCAATGACATTCTCAGGGCAATAAGAAAACAGATTAACAATGGTAAATATGAATCGGAACAGATATATGGAAATGGAAATGCCGGGAGGAAAATTGCTGATATTCTTTCTACTTGTGAAGTAAATATTCAAAAGAGATTGGCATATTAACTGCGAATAGGTAAAATATGCTTCGCAGATACTTATGCAATTAGTGTCCATGTCAATACTCATTGATTCCTTTGAAAATATGGAATATGCAGGAGATATCTTGGATGATAAAAGAGGATT
>CAZTDF010000121.1:0-9812 GCA_964612465.1 uncultured Pirellulales bacterium | reverse complement strand
ATTGAGGAATTGCGGCCTTGGCGTTACAACCACACCCATGAAGATATTGTGATTAAGGCCGACAACCCAACATCTTCCAGAATCCACGATCAATATGAGAAAAGTCTACTAATGCATATTATAGAAAAGATAGTTGGGCGTAAGAAACCTCAGAATATCCGTGTTCTTGATATTGGTTGTTTGGAGGGTCATTATTCTGATATATTCTGTTCATATGGTTTCAAGGAAGTTGTCTCTATAGATTTAAGCAAAAAGCATGTTGCCAGGTCCAATTTTTTACTTAAGGAGCTTAAGAAATATCAGAACTCCACTATAATCGAGGGAAATGTGCTGGACGAAAACCTCATGTTGTCTTTGGGTAATTTCAATATTATCTTCTTTCATGGACTTCTATACCATTTGAAGAATCCTGTCGGAATATTTGACATTATCGAACATCTTCTTGATCAGAAGGAAGAAAGTTTTGTCTTACTATCGCATCAATTCCACATGAAATATGCTAATATGATTTCCCCGTTTTCGTTGGCAGAAATGCAAGTGCGCCCGTTTCAACTTGATAGAAAAGGATTAGTATTCAGTCCTAAAGACGAATCCGTATTTGAGAGAATTTCTGTACGATTGAATGCCCAAGCACTTTATAAGTTGTTAAGGGCATATAATTATCGTAAGATCATAGCTTACAATACCCCTATGGGGATTGAGTTTAAAAATAAGAACTTCGCGATAAACTTAGTTTTAGCGAAAAATGTAATTCTGAATCTAGCCGAAGAATTGAATACTAACTTAGACGTCCCAAATACTAATTTTTATAACTGGCAAGGTGATTCAGCAGACAGTTATCACTTTAAAAGGAAAGCAAAAGCGTTACTTATAAGAATAGCACTACGAATACTATATTATTCTGCGGAGTTATTTTCTTGGAGAGGTATTAAAAAGCTTTTAACTCTGCCTGTTTCTTGTGCTAAAAAAAGCTGATGCCAAAGGTATACAAAGGCTAATAAGAACGCATAATACTCTCAATGCTAAAGCAAAAACATATTGCAGCAAAGTTTTTGGCTGTCATACCTGCCCGTGGCGGCTCGAAAACTATCCCAAAGAAAAATATCAAACATTTATGTGGCAGGCCTCTTATTGAATACACCTTTGATGCGGCAAAGGCAAGCGGGCTGCTGGGACGTGTCCTCGTATCTACCGATGACGAGCAAATAGCTCGAATTGCGCGAAGAAACAAAATAGAAGTTCCGTTTCTGAGGCCGGCAAGCTTGGCCAAAGACGACAGTCCAACGTTGCCGGTCATACAACACGCAGTTGTTTTTTTGCAGGATAATGAGAATTACAGGCCGGATTATGTTGTGATACTACAGCCGACATCGCCGTTAAGAACGGAGACACACATTGACGAGGCGATTCAAATATTGATCGATACAGGTGCGGATTCCGTGGTCAGCGTTACAGAGGTGCCTCATCAGTACAATCCCTGTTCGATTATGAAAATCGAACAGGGAAGACTTCTGTCTTTCATGAAGGGTACTGAAGCATATACACGGAGACAACTAAAACCAGTGGTTTACGCCAGAAATGGGGCGGCAATTTATGCCCTTAAATATGAAACTCTGATTAAGAAAAACAGTCTCTACGGGGACGATTGCAGGCCATATTTGATGAGTAAGGCTGATTCGGTTGACATTGATGATTCCACTGATTTTGAATTTGCTGAACTTATCTTGAGCAGGAGGCAAGAGAGTCAAGCATGAACAGCGAGTTACAACGATACCTTGTGAGATTCCTTGACTCAATAAAACTCAAGGAAATCTCGAAATACTATGTTGCAAAATATATTGACTCGGCTCTTTGCAAACAAATAAGTACCGTAGTTTCCAATGGTAGTAATCTGCCGGCGCACAATACGGACCATAAACACAAAAAAGTAGTCTTTTTTATCGTGCAGGGAAGACCCAATATGCTTGCCGTCAAAGAGGGCATCTTGGCGCACGGCATCAACCTGAGAAACGGCTCCCCGGAAATGGTAATTTGCGACAGGCTTTTGCCTGCGTGCGACTTGCCCTTCGTGACAACCAATGGAAAACTACTTTGCAGAGCCTGTGGTTCGGCAGCTCAAGAGCTGTGTGAGTGTTTTAATCTGCCGTTCCACCTTTTCAGTGAATTCACGAATAAGGAAAAAATAGCCGAGGCGGAGAAATTAGCCGATAGTATAGATTTTGAGGATTATTTTAGTTTCGAATATCTTGGGATAGACATAGGAAAACAGGTGTACGCCGCGGTATTGAGATATCTTCTCAGAGGCTCTGTAGAGAATGATGATTTTACAAGAGCGATAAGTCGAAAACATATGATAAGCGCCATAATGATGGCTGATATCAGCAAGGCCGTCATCGAGAAGCTGAAACCAGATTGTGTAGTTATGCATCATGGTATCTATCTTACTACCGGTATATTCTCTGAATATGCCCGAAGTCGAGGTGTACGCGTTGTGATCTTCACGCCAGCGTACAGAAAGAACACATTCCTTTTCAGCCATGGCGATACTTATCACAAGACATTACAGGATGAGCCGACGGAGAACTGGGAGAACCTGCCATTCTCAGATGAGGATAGCAGAATATTGGATGATTATCTTAACTCAAGACGGTGGGGTTCCCAGGATTTTATCAGTTACTATCCAAATCCTTTAGAGAACAGGGACAGAATTGTGCGAGAACTGACATTAGACCCGTCGAAAAAGATCATTGGATTATTTACAAACCTTCCTTGGGATGGTCAGGTGGTCTTTCATGATACCGCGTTTAGCAATATGTTCGAATGGATTGCTGAGACCATCGAGTACTTCATAAGAAAGCCACAACAACAGTTGATCGTTCGGATACATCCGGCGGAAGTAAAAGGGGCTGTGGAGACTCGGCAAAAGCTTGATCCGATGATACGAAACAAATTCCCCGGACTGCCCGATAATATCAAGATAATATCATCGAACAGTAATGTTAGTACGTATACGCTGAGCGATTTGGTGGATGCCGCAACTGTCTACACCACCAAAGTCGGGCTTGAGTTTTCCGTAAAAGGTATACCTGTAATCGTTGCCGGTGAAGCATTCTACAGGAACAAGGGATTCACCTATGATGCGAATTCCAAACCCGAGTACATTTCACTACTGGACAGAGTTACCGAGTTCAAGAAGAATTCGCCGGAATCGATAGCAAGGGCACGAAGATACGCTCACTACTATTTCTTCAGAAGGTTTATTCCTTTCGGTTTCACGAACGATAGAACCTGGAACAATGTTCTGGGGCTGAGAATCGATAGACTTGAACAGTTGCTTCCGGGAAAGGACAAATATCTCGACTTGATATGTTCGGGTATACTTGACGGAACACCTTTTATAATTGATTAACTTAGAATGATTATTCTAATACAAAGTTTCGCAAGCTCATGATTGAAGTTAGATTTTAGTAAATGATTTTTATGCAAAAAGATCATCCCTATCCTTTATGGAATCCCTCCCATACCAAATCCCATAAGTTTAGAACATCATGCAAATTAATATGCAGAGCAACCCTGAAATTTGTTGGCAGAAAATTTTCTGAGACGGTGCCTTTTATATATACAGCACAATACCTTCTTCCTCGAAGACGTATGATTAATATTCTTAATGATCACCCTTCTGTCGTCTCCCGTCTACTTAGACAAATCTGCAGAGATTGCTGTCGGACTATTGCCCGTTACGGCAAAATAAAAACTGCTGTTGATAGACGTGTAGTATTTAGATTAGTTGCGACCCATGTGTCTGTCCTCTTGTTCGTGGTTCACTTGTTCAGCTTATATACAAGGATCCTTCTATGGTTTTTTTCAAATTCATTTGTGAAGATTTCCAAGTCATCTGACTCGATCGAATCCCGAAAATCGAGGCAAACAGCATCGATGTTCTCGTTGATAACAATAAGATCTGCCCCTTTCTCCCTGACATTACTTGCGAGTTCGGCATAAGTAATGCCCTCCAACTTACACCGCTTTACCACAGATGAAGCTTGAGTTGTCGCAAACGAAGCTTAATATGTCGTATATGAAATTTAGTTTATCACAGATATGCCCTGTATTTATAGGTAGTTATATTGAAAATAACAAGAAAGCATTAAGCTTGGATACACGTGTGAGTTGAATCCACTAAGAAGATAATAGGTGAAAACATGCAAAAAGCATTTGTAACAGGTATTACCGGACAGGATGGTTCGTACTTAACAGAATTGTTAATCAACAAGGGCTATGAGGTTCATGGACTGGTCCGACGTGCCAGTACATATAATCGCCAGCGGATTGATCATCTTCGTGCAAAGGACCTTCCACTGTTTTTGCACTATGGAGATATGGGAGATTCATCTTCCATTGCAAAGCTATTATACAGGATTGAACCTGATGAGATATATAACCTTGCCGCCCAAAGCCATGTTAGGGTCAGTTTCGACATTCCGGAATATACAGGCGATATTTGTGGGATAGGAACGGCCCGTTTGCTGGATGCTATCGTTGAGGCCAAAGCTCACCGGCATGTAAAATTCTATCAGGCGTCTACGTCAGAACTTTTCGGTCAAGCGATAGAAACACCCCAGTTAGAGACGACTCAGTTTAATCCAAGAAGCCCATATGCTTGCGCCAAAGCATATGCACACTATCTTACCGTCAACTACAGGCAGGCTTATGGGCTTCACGCCAGTTGCGGTATTCTGTTTAATCACGAATCTCCTCGTCGCGGAGAGTCTTTTGTGACTCGGAAAATAACTCTATCAGCGGCACGAATAAAGCTTGGTATGCAGAAGAAACTGGTTCTGGGGAACATTAATGCCAAACGAGACTGGGGATATGCGCCGGAATATGTGGTAGGTATGTGGAAGATACTTCAGCAGGAACAACCGGATGATTATGTTCTGGCAACAGGCGAGACCTGGTCGGTTCGAGAATTTCTGGAAGAAGCCTTCTCTTGTATTGGAATTCGGTGGCAGGATGTTGTTGAGCATGACGATTTATACGAACGACCTTCCGAGGTCGATCTGCTTTTGGGCGATTCTACAAAAGCAGAGAAGCAATTCGGGTGGAAGGCTCAAACAAAACTACACGACTTAGTGCAAATAATGGTCGAAGCCGATTTGAAATGGTTGCGAGACGGGGCGGTCGGCGTACCAGATCCCATGCTTGGTTATTTGCAAAACATCAAATAGTAAACCATGACACCAAAGATAGAGAGGCTGCGATATGCTTTACAGGGAAATAAAAAAATGCCGTGTTTGTGGAAATCGCAATCTTGAATTAGTACTTGACCTTGGGCAACAGGCGTTAACGGGTATCTTTCCCAAACCCAATGATCCGGCCATGCCGATAGGTCCGTTGGAATTAGTATTTTGTGCTGACTGTACGCTTGTTCAGATGAAACACACTTATAATCCAGAGCAACTGTACGGCCAGGACTACGGTTATCGTTCCGGGCTTAACAAAAGCATGGTGCGACATCTTAGTTTAAAGGCCGACTATTTGACACGTTTGGCTACGTTAAAATCAGGGGATAGGATTCTGGACATTGGCAGCAATGACGGCACACTGTTGGGCGCTTATTCGCTTGAGGGACTTTGCAAAACGGGAATCGATCCGACATCAGGGAAATTTCGACAATATTATCAAGAAGATATTAATCTTGTTGAAGATTTTTTCTCAATAGAGAACTACCGTAAGATAGCGGGTAAAAAACAAGCAGCACTGGTGACCTCCATCGCAATGTTCTATGACCTTGACTCACCGGTTGATTTCGCCCGAGATGTTTGTGAGATTCTGACCGACAACGGAGTGTGGCATTTTGAGCAGAGCTATCTACCAACCATGCTCCGAATGAATTCATTTGATACCGTTTGTCACGAACACAGTGAATACTACAGCCTGCACAGTATTCGGGAAATTCTCGAACGAGCGGAGATGAAAATTCTTGATGTAACGTTTAACGATATTAACGGCGGCAGTTTTGCGGTTACGGCTTGTCGTAAGAATAGTTCCCGCCAAACCAACACCCCATTAGTGGAATGGGTTTTAAAATCCGAAAAGCAATTAGAGATGAATACGTCGGCTCCGATTGTGGACTTTGCCAAACGAATCCCGGTTAAGGCCCAATTACTGGTGGATTTACTTGAACGATTGGCAAATGCGGGTAAAACTGTCCTTGGTTATGGAGCATCAACTAAAGGAAACGTGATTTTGCAATATGCTGGTATTACCAGCGATTTATTACAGGCCATCGCCGAAGTTAACCCTGATAAATTTGGGCATACTACACCGGGAACGAGAATTCCCATTATCAGCGACGAACAGGCACGGTCAATAAAGCCGGATTATTTTTTGGTTTTACCGTGGCATTTCCGCAATGACATACTTTCGCGAGAGCATGATTTCCTTCGAGAAGGTGGGAAATTTATCTTCCCTTTATCGGAGCCTGAAATTGTCTAAAGAACAAGCTCAGAACATGATTATTGGACATCGGGGCCAAGATGGAACATTGCTTCAGGAGCAGCTCGATGCTAGTGGAGACCTTTGGATTGGGGTCGACCGTGGTATTTTGGAAACATCGCATGGTGTTTGCTCTCCTTTTACGACATCGGTGGATATTACTCAACCTGAACAGGTCCGCGAGTTAGTTGATTGGTGCCGTCCGGAAAAGATTTACTATCTGGCCGCTTGTCATCTTGGGTCGGGGCAACACCCTGAAGACATTGGGGATTTCTTTAACGAAAGTCTATCTGTAAATGTCCATGGTCCGTTGAATTTTTTACAGGCAATCCAGAAATGTTCGCCTGAATCCCGATTTATTTATGCCAGTAGCTCGTTAATATATGGCCCTAAATCCAACCCGGAAGAACGCATTAGTGAAAGTACCGGCCAAAATCCACAAGAAACTTATGCTTTTGAAAAAGCCCTTGTGGGACGCTACTGTCAACAGTACCGGGTTCAAACAGGGATATTTGCCAGTGTGGCGATTTTGTTTAACCACGAATCACAGTATCGGCCTAAGGGGTTTTTTACACGCGATATTACCGATGCATTGGCGCTAATTGCCCGTGGAAAATTAAGTTCTTGGGAAGTCGGCTCTCTCGATTTTGTTGTAGACTGGCTCTATGCCGGAGATGTTGTTGATGCCATGAAACGCATTATCAGTCTTGATTGTCCTGATGATTTTATTGTTGCCAGCGGTAAAGGGCATACTACGGGTGAATTTATTCAAATCGCCTGCGAGATGCTTGGATTGGATCAAAAGGTCTGTATACACTGTAATACCGAAAAATTGTTCCGGAAAGATAATTGTCGAGTTGGGGATCCAGGAAAATTATGTAAGGCGACGGGCTGGAGCCCGACTATGACGTTTCCTGAAATAGTTCGACATCTCACACAAGCTGCGATTGATCGACTGGATAAGGAGCAGATTTGATGTCTTCTGTGGTTCCCATTGTCGTTATCGCTAATCGTCGTCGGCTATTTATAAATATGCTCTCCGGCACTGGATACCTTATCATTTCGGCCTCACTGGCGTTTTTACTAATGCCATTTTATCTGCGTTACCTTGGAGCTACCGGATTGGGAGTCGTCGGCCTAATAACCATTTTGATGGGGTTTACTGCGATTATGGACTTGGGATTGACGGCCTCGGTTAACCGCAAAGTTGCACAACTTAGTTGTTCATCTGCGGGTATTGATTCGGTCCCGGACCTGCTGCGCACTTTCGAACTGATTTTCCTGGGATGGGGTGGAACTGTGTTCTTGCTGGTCATGATTTCATCGCCTTGGCTTTCATCCTGGGTAAACATTGGCGAATCAGAAGGAAATAGCCATATTATTTTTATTTTGATTGCCATTTGTGCCTTGCTTCGCTGGGTATCATGTCTATATCAATCCTGCCTTCTCGGTATGGAAAAACAGGTTTTGTGCAACGGGCTGCGGATTATAGAAGTAAGTTTTCAGCACGGAGTAGGTGTAACGCTGCTGTATTTCCGGCATATTGATATTACCCAATATCTGATTTGGATATTGATAAACACTTTTTTGTTCGGGTTTGTTTCGGCTACAGCGACATGGTTTATGGTTCCAGGTCGATTCCGTTCCTTTTGCCGTGGAAGATTTCGCTTTATATATATAATTGAAACATGGCGATTTGCTCTGGGATTGGCGGCGGTTACCATAGCAAGTACAGTATTTATTTTTATGGACCGTTTTTTTGTCAGTATAAAATCAACAACGCTTTTGGGATTCTACGTTCCTGCTATTGCCGTGTCCACTCAGATTAGCGCCCTTTTTTCGACACCGGTCTTTAACGCCGCGTATCCAAACATGACTCGTTTGTTCGAGAAAAAGAACTTTTTCGGTATTGTTCACCATTACTTTTTCTTACTTTCGATTGTCGCATCGCTGGCGTTTTCTTTTCTTTGGTTTATAGGAAGTTTTAAGAGCAATATTTTGGCGGCGTGGTTCCCAAATAATACCAACGGGATCCGGGATGTAATCAGCCCGATTCTGTTTTGGTGTGTTCTCGGTCCTATTCTTAATACGTTGGCGGTTCCGGGCTATACAGTACAGTTATCTCATGGCCGACCCAAATTAGCAGCTATCTGTACAACCGCATTATTGCCGTTAGCGGCAGTAGGTTATTATTGGCAATTAAAAGAAAACGGTCTTTTGGGATTGGTGATAGTAAAGGCAATCGTAAATGTGATGACCATGATGGTTTCCCTTTTCATAACACACCGGCTATTTCTGAAGAACCAGACACTCAGGTTAGTCTTAACTGTCCTGACAATCGCAGGATTGGCATCTGTAGCCGCAATGGTCTGGCATCAGGTTCCTTATCCCAGCTCAGCATCAAGACTTATTCGGATTGTATGGTTAGGGGGAAGCTTCTCTTTGATGGCCGGCATTACAGCAGGAACGGGAGTTTGCGTAAACGGACTGATTGAACACCTCCTAACCGGAGACTTGTTCGAGCGTAAAAAAGATAAAACATCTCAAGCCGGAAGTTTATGCAATGATTAAGCTCTTGGAAGATATCAAGCAGGCAGAAGAAATTACTTGTTGGATGCGAGACAAGAAAATTCCTTTACATGATACCATGCAAAAAAACTGGGATCATTATGAACTGATTTCATTAATAAAAGTATTTCCTAAGTCGGCACGAATTTTAGATATGGGGTCGGGACATGGATTCACTTTGAAACTGCTCCATACTTTAGGGTTTGAAAATATTTCTGGAATAGACTATGAACTTTCTCCACGGTGGAGATTGGAACGCTTAAAGAGTCTTTTCAGAAAAACTTTTTCTCCTTATTCAGTAATTCAGGCCGGTGATTTGTGCAACACAAAGATTGCTTCTAATAGCTGCGACTTTATTACCTGTATCTCTGTAATCGAGCACGGAGTAGATGTGGAGGCGTTTGTTAAAGAAGCATCTCGTCTGCTTAAGCCGGGAGGCCAGATGTGGGTAACATTTGATTATTGGGAACCTGCTTGTGACAATCCTACCGAGGAGATAAAAATATTCGGTTTGCCGTGGACCATATTTGATCGCAGGAAAGTCGAACAGGTGATTGATGCCGCACATAAACATGGGCTTGAACTTAAAGATGCCGCCGCCTCAATTCCTCTCTGCCGGGACAAAACACTTGACTACTATGGAAAACAATATACTTTTATGGGCATTGCATTCAAGAAGAATATATGAACGTTACCATAATAACTGGTTCACCTGATGTGCCTTGTGGAGTTGGAACTTACACAAT
>CAZTDF010000120.1:0-14106 GCA_964612465.1 uncultured Pirellulales bacterium | reverse complement strand
TACAAAAGGAGCATAATAATGAAACGATACATCGTGATTTTACTTGCATTCGTTCTGGCGGGTATTTTGCTGCCGGAGATGTCTTTGGCCGCCGAAGAATGGGAGAGTCTTTTTGACGGCAAAACCCTCAACGGCTGGATTCAGCGCAACGGGAAGGCAAAGTACACCGTCGAGGACGGCATGATTGTTGGAACCACGGTCCCGAACACGCCGAACAGCTTCCTTTGCACCGAGAAGAACTACACCGATTTTATTCTGGAGCTGGATTTTCTCGTTGAGCAAGGTATGAATTCCGGCATCCAGATTCGCAGCCACAGCTTCAAGCACTACAAAGATTATCGCGTTCACGGTTATCAGGTCGAAATCGACACTGGGACGGGGCCTTATAATAATAATCCTAAGAATCTCATGGCCGATGGCAGCCCTGCCCCGCCGACAGAACCGCGATGCTGGTCGGGCGGTATCTACGACGAGGCCCGCCGGGGCTGGATCAATGATCTAACAAAGAATCCGGTTGCTCGTAAAGCCTTCAGGCAGAACCAGTGGAATCATTACCGCATCGAGGCTGTTGGCGATAGGATAAGAACGTGGGTCAATGGCGTGCCCGCCGCCGATTTGAAAGATGACATGACCTCTACAGGTTTTATTGCCCTGCAGGTCCATAACTCTAAAGAGGCCGGCAAGAAAATCAAATGGCGCAATATCCGCATCCAGGACCTTACGCGCAAAGAAAATAAAGGCCCGCTGAAGGGCCTTATCGTTGACGGACAAAATAACCATGACTGGAAATCTACAACGCCCGTTCTAAAAAGCCTGCTGGAGGAAACCGGCCTGTTCACGGTCGATGTGGCGACCTCGCCCAAAGCGGGTCAGCCGATGGGTTCGTTCAAACCGAATTTTGCCAAGTACGACGTCATCGTCTCGAACTATACCGGCGACGACTGGCCGAAAGAGACACAGGATGCGCTGGTCGAGTACATGAATAATGGCGGCGGCCTGGTCATTTTCCACGCGGCGGACAACGCGTTTCCCAAGTGGCAGGAGTGGAACGAGATGATCGCTATCGGCGGCTGGGGCGGCCGAAACGAAAAATCCGGACCGATGGTCCGCTACCGTGACGGCAAGGTCGTCTTCGACAATTCACCCGGACCGGGCGGAACACACGGCCCCCAGCACGAATTCCAGGTTATAATCAGAAACCGTCAACATGGAATTACCGCGGGCCTGCCCGAAAAGTGGATGCATGCGAGCGATGAGCTCTACAGCAAGCTGCGGGGCCCGGCGAAGAATATGACGGTTCTGGCGACAGCCTACGCCGACCCGGCAAAGCAGGGCACGGGCGAGCACGAGCCGATGCTCTTTACTGTACGTTACGGCAAGGGACGCATTTTTCATACGGTCCTCGGTCACGCTCCCGAACAGATGCGATGCATCGGATTTATAGTCACCTTGCAGCGCGGCACTGAGTGGGCCGCAACCGGACGGGTCACGCAGGTGGATGTCCCCGAGGACTTCCCCACAGCCGAGACGGTCAGCCTGCGTGCGATTCTTTCGGCTCCTTATGACGCCATCCAGGAATACGACTTCGGCAAATCCCGCCGGGCACTTGCGGCTATCGAAGAAGAGATTCGTAACGTACCGCCATCTTCGTTTCCGGAAATCGAGGCTAGACTTCTCGAAGCTCTTGAATCACCAAAAATAACCTTTTCCGGCAGGCAGTTCGTCTGTCGGATGCTGCGCCGTGTCGGCTCGGCCAAATCCGTGCCGGCCCTGGCGAAAATGCTCGCCGACAAGGATATGTCGCACATGGCACGATTTGCGCTGCAGTTTATGGCCGCTCCCGAGGCCGGCGCCGCTTTGCGCGAGGCTCTGCCGAAACTCGATGGCGACCTTAAGATCGGCGTGATCGGTTCCCTCGGCCAGCGGGGCGACCGTCAGGCCGTACCGCAGATCGCACGGCTTATTGCCGGCGGCAATACGAATATTACTCGTGCAGCGGTCGAATCTCTTGGCAGAATCGGCGGCTCAGAGGCGGCCGGGGCGCTGGCTCGTGCTAAAGTGCCGGCGAACCTAAAGTCTGCGCGTGACAATGCCTACTTGATGTGTGCCGACCAGATGCTCGCCGAGGGGCAGGCAAGCCAGGCCGTCAAGATCTATCGCGAGATGATTGCCCCGGCCAACAGTACATGGATTCGAATCGCCGCTTATAAAGGTTTGGTCCGTGCCGAGAAGGACAAGGCCGTCCCGTTGATTCTGGCTCTGCTTAAGGACCGGGACCTTGATCTGCAGCGAGCGGCGGGAAAGTTCATAACCGAAATGCCCGGCACGGCAATCACAAGAGCTCTTGCCGAGCAGCTCGGTGACCTGAGCCCAGACGCCCAGGTTGTGCTTCTAAGCGCTCTCGAGGGGCGAGGTGATAAAACAGCAACTCCTTATGTCGCGAAAGCCGTCGGCAGCGACAGCGAGGCCGTTCGTCTTGCGGCTATCGATACGCTTGCCATTCTCGGCGATGCTTCAAACGTCGAGTTGCTTGCCGGGATTTCCGCTGCCGGTGATAGAACCGGTCGAGCGGCGATGGACTCTCTGGGCCGGCTCTCCGGTTCGGGCATCGCCGGGGCGTTGATTGCAGTTGCGCAAAGTCGTGCCGGCACGCTGGTTCGCGTGAATGCGATTCAGGCTATTATCAATCGCCGTGAAGCCGAAGCCAATGACGTTTTGTTCGTTTTGGCAAAAGACAATAATCGCGATATTCGCCAGGCGGCTTACAAGGCTATGGGTGTATTGTCGGAACAGAAAGATTTGCCCACCATGGTTTCAATGCTTCTTGCATCTAAAAGTAACGCGGACCGCAGCGACATCGAGCGGGCTATGATAGCAACTGTCGCCCGGCTCGAATCGCCGAATGCTCAGCCGGTTGTGGATGGTCTGGATAAAGCAGACTCTGCCGCTAAGCCTCATTTGCTGACTGTGCTTTCACGGATTGGCGGACAAAAGGCGCTTGATTCCGTTCGCGGGCAGGTGTCCAGTAAGGACAATCAGGTCAAAACCGCTGCGATTCGCGCTCTGGCCGACTGGCCCGATGCGGCACCGCTTTCGGATTTGATGAAGATTGCGAAGACCGACCGCGATTCGACCAGCCGGGTCCTGGCGCTTCGAGGATACATCAAACTGCTGGGAATCCCCGCTAATCGCGGAGCGGCCGAGACGGTCAAATTGCTGGCCGAGGCGATGGACGTCGCAAAGCGGCCCGAGGAGAAAAAAGCCGTGCTGTCGGCCCTGCCCAAATATCCGTGCGAAGATGGGCTGGCTCTGGCGGAAAATGCGAAAAAAGACCGCGATCTTGCCGCCGAAGCCGACCTGGCTGCGAAGAAGATAAAAGAGGCCCTGCTGAACAAGAGTCTGAAAGCCACAGCCTCACGAAACAACGGCGCTGCAAATCGTGCCATGGACGGCGAGCTTTCAAGTCGCTGGGACACGGGCAGGCCGATGAAGCCCGGCGACTGGTTCGTGCTGGACCTTGGCGTCGAGAGCACGATAAAGGGTCTGACTCTCGATACCAGAAATTCGTCCAATGACTACCCGCGTGGATATGAAGTCTATGTCTCTTTCGACGGCGGAAGCTGGGGCAAACCTGTCATTACCGGCAAGGGCACCAATCCGATGACCGAAATCAAGTTCGGCAAACCTGTGCGAACCCGATTCATTAAGATTCTCCAGACCGGCTCATCCGACAGTTGGCACTGGTCGATACATGAGTTGAAACTCGATCTTGAATAAATGAACGGAAGAGCCATCCCCATCCCGATAACGACAATCGGGATGAGGCTGCCACCCATTAGAATGGGAAGAAAACGGGTGGCAGCCTCATAGCCGCAGGCTTTGGGGATGGGATAGAATCGAACTATGCGTTTTTATTTTCGATTTCTGAGCAGATCGATAAATTGCCGGGCCTGTAATTGAGCAAGGCTATCGACGATTATATCGGCTCTATGCAGGTCCGCCCGCTTCCTGGTGGTAGTTACAGCCACGACCCGCATGCCCGCAGCCTTGCCTGCATCTACGCCCTGGACCGCGTCCTCGACGACTACGCAACTCTCGGCGCCAAGTGAGAGTTTTTCGGCGGCTTTTAGAAACGTATCCGGCGCCGGCTTGCCGTTGGTTACATCCTGGCCGGCAACGTAAGCATTGAAATAATCCCGCAGGTCCGTATGCTCTAAAACAAGCTCCAGGTTGGCCCGAGGCGCCGATGAGCCGACCGCCAGAAGGAAATTTTTGCTCTTTAAATCGATGAGCAATGATTTTGCTCCCTCCGATGGAGTCAACTTTTCCGCTATAATCTCGCGATATCGCTGTTCTTTCCAATCGGAGAAGCCGTCGACCTCGTCTGAAGACGCATCCCGCCCAAGCAGCATTGGAATTATCTGGTAATTTTGCATCCCGAAGGTGCTGTAAAAGAACTCATCCGTCATGGAAAAGCCTTCTTTTTCGGCCAAGTCGTACCACGATTGCTTATGTGCCCAGCCGGTATCGACCAGCACGCCGTCAAGATCGAAAATAACGCCCATCCGGCTGTCAGATTCTTTCATTTGCTATAAAATCCTTAATAAACATGATGTGGAATAAGGTGGTAAAGCAATTTGAAATTCCAGATTGCGATTGGCGATTTTAAGCTGAAAATGCGAAATTGGCAACCATAAATCGAAAATCCTGGAACGAATTCCCGCTTCTCCTTGAATCTCGGGCAAATTTTATGGCTAAAAAACCGCCTTTATGGCCTTTAAAGGCCGATGTTGAAAAAATATTTAAATTTTTCCAATTTTGTCATCTACATTTAGCCTGCGAGAAACGCTGTCAATGTAGAGTTGTGTTAGTTTGTGAAGAATCTTTGCGCTAATTTCGAGGTTTTTACTGTTAGCATTATTTTAGGGAGTTTTAGGTGCGGTGGCACCGAGGGCGCGTGAAAGTAACTTTACGTGCCTTCGGTTGCCTAATATAAGGAGTAATCTTTATGCATAGGAACCATGACGTTTTTATTCAGGGAATTGAGCAGGAGAAAAGACTCGAATTGACCTTTTTCAGCAGGAAACATCGCCGTAATGTCGTAAGTTTATGTGCTCCATTGCATTACGGCAAGAGTCCGGCCGGCACCGCCGTCGGTGCGGAAGGTGAGCTGGGATGTTATTATTTATGGGATTTCGGGGCGGATAAGGGCAATAATTTCCTGGCTTTGTCGCCATCTCAAATCGTCAGTATGGATCTGACAGAGGATGATTTTCGCGTCCAGGAATTCTATAGCCAAAGCAATTCTGTGGGGAAACCGGCAACAGAACCGGATATAAATGAATGAATTGGTCGATGAGTATATTAAAAGTGCATTGACTCATTTACTCATTGACGAACGATTTGTTTCAGGCCTTTTACGAGTCTTCCGATGCCTTCGGCGGCGGTTTCTTTATGGAGGGCACCGTAGGCAACCCGGAGATAGCACGTATCTTCCATGCCGAAAGTCATGCCGGGGATGACGGCGACTTTGTGCTGTTCGATTAGCTGCCGGACGAGGTCCATGGGGTCCAGGTTCTTGTGGACTCGCAACAGGAAATAAAAAGCGCCGTTTGCGGGTGGAACGGTGAGAAAATCAGCGATACCGGCCAGCTCATCCAGGCATATCCGGCGGATTTCGGTGGTCATTTTTAGCTTTTGGCGGCAGTACGACCGGCCCGCCTTCATAGCACCAACCGCCGCCCATTGCGAGATAACCGGCGGACAGATCAAAATGGTATCCTGAATCTTACGGACCGGCATGAAAAGATTCTCAGGTATGACCATCCAGCCTATCCGCCAGCTCGCGAAGCCGTACGCTTTCGAGAGAGAAAACAGCGAAATAGTGTGCTCGGCGGCTCCGGCAATCGAGCCGGGCGAAAAGTGCTCGGCGCCATCGTAAGTGAAGTATTCGTAAGCTTCGTCGTTGATGTGGTAGATGCCATTTCTGCGGCAGATTTCGTTGATCTGTCGTAAGTCCGATTCGCGATATACCGCGCCGGTCGGATTGTTGGGTGAAATCGTAACGACGGCCCGGGTCCGGTCTGTAATCGCTGCGGCGATTGCCTCGGGCTGCAACTGGTAGTCGTCGTCGGTCGGTACGCAGACGGCTTTGCAGTCGGCAATCGCCACTGCCATCTCATGGTTAAAATAGTACGGCAGTTGGAGAATTATCTCATCGCCGGGGTCGGTGATAGCGAGAACGGCGTTGACAAATCCCATGTTCGCCCCGGCGGTAACGACGATTCGGCTGCCGTTCAGGGAGATGTCGTTTTCCTTTTCGAGTTTTTGCCCGATTGCTTCCAGCAGCTCGCCGATGCCCTGTACGAGCTTGTATTTATGGTTCTCCGGCTCGGCAAGGAATTTCTCAATAGTCTCGATTGCCTGTGGGGGCGGGCCATAATAAGCGACGCCCTGACCGAGCGAAATCGTGCCGGGATTGTTGCGGATCAGCTCGCCGACCACCGGGATGATCGGCGACTGCACGGATTGCATCCTGAGACTGTCGTACATCGGTTATGACCCCTGCCGTTAGACTACATAGGTCGAAGCTGCGGTATCTCCGCCCCGGCCGGTCCAGTTCGTATGGAAAAATTCGCCTCGCGGCTTATCTACACGCTCGTATGTGTGGGCGCCGAAATAATCCCGCTGTGCCTGCAAAAGATTGGCCGGCAGGCGGTCGTGGCGATAACCGTCATAGAATGTCAGGGCAGAGCTGATCGTCGGTAACGGAATACCCATTTCAATCGCGGTGGTCGCAACCCGCCGCCATGCGGCCTGGGCCTTTTCGACTGCATCCTTGAAGAACGGATCGATCAGCAGATTGGTCAGTTTGGGATTCATGGTGAAGGCATCCTTGATTTTACCCAGGAAGACCGAGCGGATGATGCAGCCGCCTCGCCACATCAGGGCGATGCCGCCGTAGTTCAGGTTCCATTTGTATTGGGCAGCCGCGGCTCGCATCAACTGATAGCCCTGTGCGTAGCTGACAATTTTCGAGGCGTAGAGAGCCTGCCGTAAATCGTCAAGGAAGGCCTTTTTGTCGCCGGTGAATTTTGGTTTCGGGCCCGAGAGAACCTTCGACGCGGCGAGACGTTCTTCTTTCAGCGCCGACAGGCAGCGTGCGAAGACGGCCTCGCCGATGAGCGTCAGGGGCTGGCCCTGATTCAGCGCCTCGATAGCGGTCCATTTGCCTGTGCCCTTCTGGCCTGCGGTGTCGAGGATAAGGTCGATTACATCGTTGCCGTCCTCGTCCTTGTAGCCGAGAATGTCGCGCGTGATTTCGATCAGGTAAGAATCAAGCTCGCCCTTGTTCCACTCGGTAAGGCACTCGTGCATTTCCTGGTTTGTCATGCCGAGGCCTTCTTTCATCATCTGGTAGGTCTCGCAGATCATCTGCATGTCGCCGTACTCGATGCCGTTGTGGACCATTTTGACGAAGTGTCCGGCGCCGTTTTCGCCAACCCATTCGCAGCATGGTTCGCCGTCTTCGGTCTTGGCGCAAACCGCCTGGAAGATGGGGCCGACGTGCTTCCAAGCAGGCGGTGAGCCGCCCGGCATAATCGACGGGCCGAGCAGGGCGCCTTCTTCGCCGCCCGAGACGCCGGTGCCGATGTAAAGCTTGCCCTTGCTCTCGACGTATTCGGTGCGCCGAATCGTGTCGGGGAAGTGGGAATTGCCGCCGTCGATGATGATATCGCCGTCTTCGAGGTGGGGCAGCACTTTGTCGATGAAGGCGTCGACCGCTTCGCCGGCCTTGACCATCAGCATAATCTTGCGGGGTTTTTCAAGGTTCTCGGCCAGCTCTTCGATGCTGTGACAGCCGATGATGTTTTTGCCTTTCGCGCGCCCTTCGATAAACTTGTCCACTTTCGATACGGTTCGATTAAAACAAGCCACCGTAAAGCCCTTGCTTTCCATATTGAGAATCAGGTTCTCACCCATAACCGCCAGACCGATAAGGCCGATGTCCGCCCGCGGTGAGCTTGTCGAATCTGCTGTTACCATTTTCAATTCTCCATTTATTGACGAAAAATTCAATTTGAAACGAAATACTCAGGTTTTATCCGAAAAACCTCCATCTGAAATCCAATTATTAACAAATTGTTTAATCCTGTCAAGTTTCACCTTGCCGGCACAATTCAAATTTCTTGATTGAAGCTGATTTTCAGAAATGATAACATATATCTGAGTCAGGTGAACTTTTAAATAAACTTTTGCTGTTGATTAGGGGCGCAAATTAACAGACAAATTATTGGCCAATGAATCATATTCTGATATTATCTTGGATCGATATACAAGAAAAATTTACCTATTGAGCCTTTTGATGACGATAAAAGACTGGTTGAACTTGCTAACAATAGAATCTTTATTGAGAGGAGTTTAACAGCCATCAGCAATAATTCTATAACAATCCGTAAGTTACGTTCATATCTTAATCAGTGCGGCTACAAGGGAAAAAGGCTTCGAGAGAATTATGTTTACTATGAAAATGATAAAAAAAGAAATTTATTATTAGCAGGCTTCTCTCAGGAAACATGCAACGCATATACTGCTTGTATCGCAGTAATGGATGGTAATGTTTTTACTCAGAATGAAATTAATAACTATGTTTCTCTTTATCGATCTTTTGGTGGTTCTGTCATATTAGTATCCCGTAATGAGATATTACAATTTTGGCATTTTTCAGAAGGAAATCCAGTTCTCAAAGAGCAAAATAAAATAAACGAATTGGATAATTTTTTCGCAAAGTATAAAAACCAGTTTTCGCCCAACAGAATATCAAGAGCTAAAACATTAGGTCAATTTGATAAAGAGAACCAACAGTTAAGTTTTCATGATTTTGGCTTGATGCCTATTATTGAAAAGCATGAGGGAGAATATCTTTCCAAGCTAATAGTAAGGATAATCAATAAACTTAGTGCATCAGTAAACATTGATCAGAGATCAGATGAAGGTGCAAAATGGCTTACTCAGGTAGCATTCTGGTTAGTTGGCGCAAAAATTCTAAAAGATAAATGCGTACCTAAGTTTGAGACATTAGATATAACAGACATTGAGTTGGTTTCAAATACAATTAAGCACCATTATGGAGCGAAAGTATCTTTAGATATTTCCAGCCAAAAAAAGAAAAGTGCTCTTGAACAGGCAGCAACTGAAATTTTAGAACCAGTCTCAAGTTTTTCTCACTTGTCAATAAATTCTTTGGCCTATGTTTATGAAAATACTTTAGTAACTCCCGCAACCAGAAAAGCATTAGGTACACATGCTACGCCTTCTTGGCTTGTTAATTATATAGTTTGGCAGCTTGTGGACGGTATTGAAGATATCCCACAAAAAGATAGAATTATTTTTGAACCAACTTGCGGCCATGCGCCATTCTTAACAGCAGGGGCAAGAATTCTTACTTTTCTTCATAAAGGGAGAGAGCCAATACATGATTATCTTAAAAGCCATTTGATAGGATTGGAAAAGGATATTTTTGCCGAAGAAATTGCTCGCTTGGCACTTACACTAACCGATATTCCTAATAAAGATGGATGGCAAATTATTAATTCTAATATTTACGATACGGACATTCTTCAGAAATCAGCCGAAAAAGCTACTATTCTTCTTTGCAATCCTCCGTTCGAGAATTTTTCTCCTGCCGTAAAAGAAAAATATAAAAGTCTTTTAACCGGTAATAAAGCCGCTGAAGTTTTAGCTCGGACTTTACCTTTTATGCGGGAAGGTTCGGTATTCGGTATAATACTGCCTCAAGGTTTTCTGCATAAAAAAAATCTTGCTAATTTAAGAAAAGAACTTCTTGATAATTATCAGATAAGAAAAATCATTAATTTACCTGCTGATAAAGTTTTTGCTAAAGCTGGCCACCCTTCTTGTGTACTAATTGGGTGTAAAATTCAGTCAAATAACGATATATACTATGTTAGAATACATAAGTCGAACCTTGAGAATTTTATAAATAGTTATCATGCAAAAGAAGAAATAATATCAAAACATGATTTATACCAAGCAAATGATTTTAGTTTTAGAGTACCAGAATTAAAAAATGTTTGGGAGTATTGTCACTCTTGCTCTGTTCTAGAAGAAATTGCAGAAATTGGCAGAGGATTAGAATACAAAACTGAACCCAAAAAAGGAGAAACATATAATAGCAAAAAACACCTACCCCAAGATGTGCAGACTATAAGCAATAAGAGGTTTCCAGGTTCTGTGCCTGGATATGACAAGTTTGCCAAAGATATCAAACTTACAGAAACACCCAAATTAGTTTGGTTGAATCTTGCTCCTGAAGTTATTAGCCGTCCCCGTTGGGGGACAAAAATGGGTGTTCCGCAAATTTTACTTAATTCGATTCGTGTTGGTTATGGGCCATGGCGATTAAAGGCTTTGATTGATTCTAAAGGTTATCCTGTTACAACTCGTTTTGTGGTCGTTAGACCAAAAATAAAAGGTTGGTCGCTTGAAAACATTTGGGCAATATTGAATTCACCCTTTGCAAATGCTTATGCATATTGTCACAGCTTAGAACGAAACAATCAAACAGATATGATACGAAGTCTTCCTTTGCCGGATTGCAACTCTAACTCTTTGTTGCGAATAACCAATTTGGTTCGAAATTACTTCGCATTATATGCGTCACCAAAGAATATTTTACTATCAGATGCAGACTCTAAAGAAGCCAAGCGTCGTATGCTTGCGATTGATGCAGAGGTGATGCGATTATACAACTTGCCTCCGAAAATGGAATGGCAGGTATTGAATCTATTTGACGGGCAAAAACGTAAAGGTGTTGATTTTGACTTTAAACGATACTACCCGGAAGGCTTTGAGTCATGGATTCCGTTGCATGAGTATTTGTCTGAAGAGTACCAAAGGTCAACACCTTCTTTCGTAAAGAAATGGGTTGAAGAAGTAAGGTCGCCCGAACTTATCAAAGCTCTTGAAATTGCAATGAAGACATTTGAAGATTGATATGCGTGATTATCTGCTGGACACTAATATTTGGGCTTACTTGTGTTTTAACGAAAAATATCCAAAACAGTATGCTAATGTCCTGGAACGATTGAATAATTTAACTTCTGATAACAGGTTGAGTATATCTATAATAACATGGGGCGAGATTTCTGTTGGACTTCCCGGAAATATCCAGAGAAAGCATCTTAAATTTATTACTGCTGTAAATCCGTCAAGGATAGGACTTGATAAATACGTTGCTGAGAAATATGGAGAACTCAGAGGCCTTTTATCTGACAAAGTAACAAAAAGAAAAAAAGGTTTGAATCCAGAACTGCTTGTCGATAGATTTACTTGGTTAGAACTCGGTAGCTTTGAAAATGATATTTGGATTGCAGCACAGGCGATTTCTCGAAATCTAACTTTGGTGACTAATGATAATAATTATGGAATAAAGCTTGTTAAGAACATTGCTGGTGATTCTTTTCATGTCGAAAACTGGGCGGAAGATAGAAAATAGGACTATTCAGCTTCAAAATCTATTTTTTTAGTTACTTGCCTTTTTATAAAGGCTTTTATACCAATTCTTTTATTATTCAGATCGATTGACATATATCCTGGCTTTGCATAACAAACTCATTTATCCGGAATAGTTGGAATATATCCATTGGATAATCTATGCAGGACTTCACCCGCATGTCGGACGACAAGGATTCCTTCGTCTTCTCTATTCTCGTAATCGGCTATATTTATATCGTTTGGGTTCAAATAGTCAAGGTTTACTTTTTCGCAGCGCTGTTGACTTATGCTCGTGGCGAGCACCACGTTGGCCCGCGGTTTTTCTACGTCGTCGATGAAGGTGCCGATGCCCTTGACGTGGGTCGAGTGGGCCATGATTCCTCTCGGTACGCCGGCGAATTGCTCCATGCGTTTGAGGAAATAATCGCGGGTATGATACCCGATTTTGTCGAGCCATTTGCCGTGCGTGTACGAAATCTCGGTGATATGCGGGGCATAAATAATCAATGTTCCGCCATCGGCGAGTATCGGTTCAAGTTTGTACATGACCTTGCCCGCGGTCCAGATATCGTCGTACATTTCCGGGGCGATGCCGAGAATCGTGTTGTAGGGCCTGTCCTTGTACGTGATATGAACCTGCTCGGACAAATCCGCGGCCTTTTCCCATGTTTCGAGCGTGTCTCCGATGAAGATGCCCTTGAGTGCATCTTCCAGCGCGACGATGGCGAACAGCTTGTGCGGCATCGTAATAAAAGACGCCGCTTTTTCTACGACCTTTCGCGTCGGCGTCCATTTGCTGCCGTTTATCAGGGGGTTGGTTACAACGGCGCCAAGCCAGTGGAAAAAGTGGATGATATCGTCGCCGGCGATACCGGGGAAAATGTACTTGTGCCCGCCGGAGAAGCCTACGACCTCATGCGGAAACACAGGGCCTAAAATAAAAAATTCATCGTATTCGAAGAGTAGCTTGTTGATCGCCACGTCAACTTCTTCGGCAAACAAACCGTCGCTGATCTGCTCGATTTCGTCGGCTGAGATTTTGCCGATGGAAGTGAATATCCGGGGATTTTCCCATTCGTGGTTGAAGAATTTTATCGCTGCGTACTTGCTGCTGCGTTCTTCCGGCGTCATGCTGAGCCTGGCGCAAATCTGCTCTTCGCTCATCGGCTGATGGGTTCCCAGAGCAACCAGGCAATCGACTGCCTTTGCTTTCGGTCCGAGGAACTCGTAGATGATTTTGAAAACTTCGCCGATAGGCCCCGAGCGTGTATTGTCGGGGATTATCATCAGGATGCGTTTGCCGGCATAGTCGTTTCGGGCGAAGAACTCGCCGACTGCTTCACGCGCCTGCCCGGTCTCAACACAAGAATCTTTATTTTGTCGCTCAATTATCATCGTTCGTATTTCTCTTTACACTTTCCTATTTACACATCACGCTTAACACTGTTGCCAGGGCGGAAGCTCCGGCAGGTAGGAATCGAACTGGGCGATGAGTTTTTCTTCGTACCGGCCGGCATATTCGCCGTTTACAAATTTATCGAACGCTTCGTCGCCGAAACGCTTCCACGATTCGATTTCGTTGCCGGGGTTGATGGGATAGAACAAGGCATCGTTGGCCCCGGCGGCCTTCATGTCACCCGGCGCATCGCCGATCATCAGAATATGGTTCTTCTCGTACCTGCCCTTCGTGGCATAGCCGAGATGCTGAGTTTTCGTCCCCATCTCCTGGCCGGCTATGACCTCGACGTATTTGGCGATGTCGTGCTCCAGCCATTCGCGTTTGAGAGCTTCATCGGGCGTGCCCGAAACGACAATTACATCGGCTAAGGGCTGGATTTTTTCCAGCGAATCCCGCACATGCGGAAAAGGCGGCATGCACTTGATAGTTTCCCCGATTGCCCAGTTGACGCGCTCACTCCAGGTGAGTGCGAGCTGAAGCTCTCTTTTGGTTTCCGGGTCGGCGGCATTCTCGATGGCCCGCCTGAGGCCATCGTTACTGAGCAGGCTTTTCGGGTCATCGACCCATGCGAAATAATGCGGGTATTGGGGAACTTCGAATCCTCTGGCTTTTGTCATCGGATGGTCCGGCAGCAGCTCGGCGATGATTCGCCTGGTGGTTTTGTGCCGGTTGGCCCCGCGCGTTTTTGAAAACAGATCCGCGAATTCCTTGCATTCGCGGGCCGCCTGGGCGACCGGCTGCAGGCCGAAAAAAGCGATTAGCCATGGACAAAAACATTCGCGCTGCTTGATTCCCATCGTATCGAAAGCAGAGCCGTCGGAATCTATGCCGACGAAGAATTCGTGCTTTGGTCTGAATTCCTTCAATGGTCTTGCCGGGTCAATATCGGCCATCAATTTCTCTTTTGAAATAATCATTCATCATTAATCAATAATCATTTTCTCAGACTCCGCTGAAAGCCGAGAATCCGCCGTCGATGGGGATGACGATGCCGGTGACGAATTTCGTCGCGTCGCTCAGCAGCCACATTACGGTTCCGATGAGTTCTTCCGGCTGGCCAAATCTTCCCATGGGAGTATGGTCGATAATTGTTTTGCCGCGGGCGGTCAGCTCGCCGGTTTTCTCGTCGG
>CAZTDF010000119.1:0-14285 GCA_964612465.1 uncultured Pirellulales bacterium | reverse complement strand
CCATGGTAATCCGGCCCAGACACAAGAAAAGAAGGAAAAAGACATGCCCGGCAAAGAACCCCCTTTTAAGATTTCATTAGCACAATGGTCCTGGCACAAACGGCTTTTCGGCCAGGCCGAACCGAAATTGGACAATCTCGACTTCGCAAAAGAGGCACACGCCCTCGGCATCAAAGCTATCGAATATGTCAATATTTTCTTCAAGGACAAGGCTAACGATACGAAGTATCTGGCTGAGATGAAAAAGCGTGCCGGGGACCTCGGTGTCAAATCCGTGCTGATTATGTGCGACGGCGAAGGCGCCCTCGGCGATCCGGAGTCGGATATGCGCAGTCGGGCCGTTAACAATCATCATAAGTGGGTTCGGGCGGCAAAGTACTTAGGCTGCCATTCGATCCGTGTCAACGCGTATTCGAAAGGTCTGTCCGACGAGCAGCAAAAGCTGGCCGCCGACGGACTGAGAAGGCTGGGTGAATATGCCGTTGGACACGATATCAACGTGATTGTCGAGAATCACGGCGGCCTTTCATCCGACGGGAAGTGGTTGACCGGTGTTATCAAAAAAGTGAACCTGCCCAACTGCGGGACGCTGCCCGACTTCGGCAACTTTCCGCCCGAAACCGACATTTATAAGGCCGTCGAGATGCTGATGCCGCACGCAAAATCCGTCAGCGCCAAGAGCTACGACTTCGACGAAAAAGGCGATGAGACGAAGATCGATTACTACCGAATGATGAAAATCGTGCTGGACGCCGGCTACAAAAGCTATGTCGGCATCGAGTACGAGGGCGAGAGGCTAAGCGAAACCGAAGGCATCATCGCCACCAAAAAGCTGCTGGAGAAAATCCGCGAACAATACGCGAACGCCTGAGATGAATATCAGGCCGAACGCGTTATATTGGCAAGGCAGATTCGGGCGTTTCTCTTGAGGCCTTCGAGGCCCAAGCGTTTGATTGGAGATTCGGCAAATTTCGCCTCGAACGACTCGGCATTCAAACTAAGAATCTCCTGCAAGTCGATCTGTGCCCTGTCACGATAGAATTTGAACTGCCTGTTCCTGCAGGCCGGCGCCTGTTTCTGATAGGGACAGGCAACGACACACTCGTCGCAGCCGAACAGCCGGTCGCCGATTTTCTCAGCCAACTCCGGCGGGATTTGGCCTTTGTATTCTATCGTCAGATAATTGATGCACGCCCCGGCGTCAAATTGCCCATCGGGCCTCAAGGCGCCTGTCGGGCAGGCATCGAGACACTTGCGGCAATCGGCACAGTCGCCAGCAATAGGCCCGTCAGTCGGCAGCTTCAGGTCGGTGACAATCTCGCCGAGAAATATCCGGCAACCGAGTTCGGGATGGATAAGCATGTGGTTTTTCCCGATAAAACCAAGGCCCGCCCTGACCGCCAGCGCCCGCTCGGCAAGGGGCACCGAGTCCACGCAAATTTTGGACTTTACGCCGGGCCCGGCAAGTGACTTGATAAAATCGCTTAGCTCATACAACCGCTCTTTGATAAATGAATGATAATCTTCATATTGGGCATAGCCGGCGATTCTACCCGTCGGCGCGGACGCGTCGGGTGGTTTCGGTTTATGCTTTGGCGGCGTGTAATTGAGGCCGGCGACGATGACCGAGTGCGCATTTTCAATGAGCCTGGCCGGATCGAGCCGCTTCTGCAGATTCCGGTGCATGTAATCCATCTGGCCCGCGAAGCCGGACTTTAGCCACCGAGCGAAAATTTCCGCCTGCCGGGCGTCGATCGGCGAAGCATCCGTCACGCCGACAAGGTCGAAGCCAAGTTCGATTGTTTTATGCTTTATGTCTTGAGATAAACTCATAAAAGCGATTATACTAAATACCGGCACGATTTTTAAGCCCGCATTTATTGGTGACGAAATGGAGAATCGATAAACATGGAATCGAATTCGAATTTATTACCCACTCCGCTTCGCGGTATCATTCCGCCGCTGGTCACGCCGCTTCTGGACCGAGATACCCTCGACATTGCCGGCCTGGAGCGGCTGATCGAGCACATCCTTTCCGGCGGAGTTCACGGTTTGTTCGTTTTAGGAACGACCGGCGAGGCGCCAAGTCTCAGCTATCGGCTGCGATACGAATTGATTGAGCGTGTCTGCTCGCTGGTCAAGGGTCGCGTGCCCGTGCTGGTTGGAATCACCGACACATCCTTTGCCGAATCGGTCAACATGGCCGTCAAGGCGAATGACGCCGGCGCCCAGGCTGTCGTGCTGGCGCCGCCCTATTACTTCCCGGCAGGCCAGCCGGAGCTATTGGAATATATCAGGCATCTAACGCCCGAGCTGCCGCTGCCTTTATTCCTGTACAACATGCCGAGCCTTACCAAGGCGGTTTTCGAGCCCCAGACTGTGCGGGCGGCAGCCGAGATAAGCGGCATTGTCGGCCTGAAGGACAGCTCCGGCAACATGGGATATTTCCACCAGCTCCAGTTTCTGCTGCAAGAGCAACCGGATTTCTCGCTCCTGATGGGCCATGAAGAGCTGCTCGCCGAGGCGGTTTTGCTAGGCGCCTTCGGCGGCGTTTGCGGGGGAGCAAACATCATCCCAAAACTCTATGTCGACCTTTACGACGCCGCTCGCACGCAGGATCTGGAAACCATGGAAGCCCTGCACAAAAGGGTCATGCAGATCAGTACTTCCATCTATGGCGTCGGGCGCTATCAGTCAAGTTATCTCAAGGGCCTGAAGTGCGCTCTTTCGTGCATGGGCATCTGCAGCGACTTTCTGGCTGAGCCGTTTCACCGTTTCCGCAGCGCCGAGCACAATGTTATTCGCCGTCACCTGGAAGAGCTTGGCATCGTACAAAAACAATAAGAACATTTTTCGATAAGGTCAAAGCGTATGCAGGGAAGTCTCGGAACAATCGATATCGCTATTTTGCTTCTTTATTCCTGTGTCCTGATCGGCATGGGCGTTTACTATTCGCGCAAGTGTCGTACAGCCGAACAATTCATGGTGGCCGACCGCACGATTCCCGCCTGGGCGGCCGGCTTGGCCGTGATGAGCGCCTATACCAGCAGCATCTCCTACATCGCCACGCCAGGCAAGGCGTTCGATTCCAACTGGCATCCGATTATCTTCGCGCTCTGCATCTTCCCGGTGGCCTGGCTGGTCTGCAAATACGTCGTGCCCTACTATCGAAGAACAAAGCTGATTTCCGTCTACGCGTTTCTCGAAGAAAGGCTGGGCGCTTGGGGACGAATTTACGCCGCATTTGCTTTCGTGCTGTATATGATCGGGCGCGTGGCGGTAATCCTTTACCTGGCCAGCCTTTTGCTGGATACTTTCGTGCCGTGGAACATCGCGGTCGTGATTATCGTCATCGGCCTTATTACTATCGTCTATACGCTTCTCGGCGGGATGGAGGCCGTTATATGGACGGACGTTATGCAGTCGATAATCATGATTGCCGGCATTCTATTCTGCGCCGTCAGTTTGTCGATTGCTGTTTTCTCCGGGCCGGAACCTCTAATACAGGCGGCAATCGACAATCATAAATTCAGCTTCGGAAGCCTGAAATTTACACTAACCTCTCAGGAGCACCTGTTTAACCGCACTGTATGGGTGATGATTATCTATGGTATCACCGAGGCCCTGCGGAGCCTGCTGGCCGACCAGAACTACGTGCAGAAATATTGCTCCGTCCCCACCGAGCGGGATGCGAAACGCTCGGTCTGGATTGCGATGCTGATTTATATTCCGCTGACTGCGATTTTTCTTTATATCGGAACAACGCTTTTCGCGTTTTATTCGCCGGGCGGCCACGAGCTTGGAGAGGGAATCACAAAAGGCGAGCAGATATTCCCTTACTATATAGCGACACAAGTGCCGGCAGGTTTGAAGGGACTGATTATCGCTGCAATTATCGCCGCGGCAATGAGCACCGTCGATTCGGCGCTGAATTGCTCGGCAACGGTTCTGCTGCTGGACTTCTACAAGCGATATCTCAATCCGAATATTACAGAAGTAGCCAGCGTTCGGTTTCTGCGCCTGGCAACGGTCGTATGGGGCGTGCTCGGGACCGGTGCCGCCCTTCTGATGATCCGGGCCAGGAGCATCCTGGACGTCTGGTGGCAGATTTCGGGAATCTTCGGCGGAGCGCTGCTTGGCCTGTTCCTTCTGGCATTTATGAAAGTTCGCCTTCGCTTGTGGCAGGGAATCGTATCGATAGGCGTGAGCGTCATCGTAATCAGTTGGGGGACATTCGCCCGCGATTTGCCCGATTCGTGGCAGTGGGCGCAGTGCAATCTTGACTCGATTATCGTCGGCGCCGTAGGAACAGCCGCCCTGATGGTTGCCGCCGGCCTCTTCGCTTTGATGAACAAAAACCGAACCGTAACGACATGAAAAATATTTGGAGGTGTGTATGCCCGTCAATAAGTTCAGAAACAGCTTCAACACAAATATCAAAGCAGCAACAATATTTATAGCTGTGACATTGTTTTTGGTAGTCCCGGCTGCCGGCAAGACAGCGGTCGAATGGGACTTCAGCAAAGGTCTGCATGGCTGGGCGGGCAACAGGCAGGTCGAAAATCTCTCATTCTCGCCGGAAGGACTGCTCGTCAAATCTACCGGGGAAGATCCGTGGATCGAGGGTCCTTCTGTGGACTTGCCGGGCGATAAAATAATCAGAGTAAAAATACGCATGAAATCGAACGCCGACGCCGGCGCCGAGCTGTTCTACGGCAGAATATTTCGGGCGGGAGATTCGCTTCCGTTCACTGCGCGAACCGATGGAAAATGGCACGATTACTCACTCGTGATTCGGGACAAATTAGGCCCCGGCACACGCTTTCGTCTCGACCCCTGCACCGGGGCCGGTGCCGTGACTGTCGGGCGAATCACAATCGAAACAATCAGCGAAATCCTCGTCCCCTCGCTGGAGAAACCCGGAGAACCAAACAGGACATCAGAACGCATGGCTTCGGTCAAATCGGGCGGCCTGGAATTCGAGCATTATGGAGTCACATGGGGCAACTTCGCCCTTAAAGTCAACGGCGTGGAAATGGCAGCCGGGTATCAGGGCGAACTTCTCGGCCTGGTGTTCGACGAGCAGCCCGAATGGCTCAATCTCAAAAATGCGAACGTGACATTCGACAATACGTCCACGAGCAGAGCAAATTTCAAAGACAGCAGGGGCGGCACATGGGAAATTCGAAGGAGCATAAAATCCGCCGGACAGAAAGGGACTCTCATCGTCGGAATCGAGCTGAAAGCGGACAAAGACAGGGACATTATTTACGTCCCATGGCTGACGATTTTTCCCGGACTGGGCACGTTCGGCGAGCGGAAGGACCAGGGCCTGTTTGCCGGTCTGGAATATCTGTGTGACGAACCCAGCAGCAGCGAGGCCGACATCGCGACGCCGGACCATATTCGCCGAGTGCCCGACCCGGTTAAGATAACCTTTCCGCTAATGACGATTACAAAAGGCGGCAACTATATCGGCGTCGTCTGGGAGCCATCCGAGACAATTGCGGCAACTTTCGATTCCCCCGACAGGATTTACAATTCGGGCGCCCATGTGATGGCGCTATCCGGCCCCGGAGTCGGTGACCGCCGGTTCGAGAATGCTTTCTGCGGCCAGGCGCCGCTGAGACTCCTTGCGAATCAACCGCTGAAACTCACCGTGATGATCATCGGCGGCAAAGGAAAAAGTGTTGTCCCCGCGGTTCGGCATTATGTCGCATTGAAGGGGCTGCCCGACGTGCCTCAATTCGAAGGCGGCTTCGATGCCGCGGTCGATCTGCTCGCTCATGGCTGGCTGGATTCGCAGATCAATGAGGACGGTCTCTTCCGGCACGCGGTCTGGGGCAACAATTTCCCCGCCGTCCCGGCGGCCGATGCCGCGATGTATATCGACTGGCTCGTAAATATCACCGAAAACGAAAGCCTCCGCGAAAGACTCAGCAAGGAAAAAAATCACGCGCTGAGCAGGATTCCATCCGGGCAACCTTTTTCAAGCGGCGTCTCGCACGCCCATCTGCCCAATACCCCCCTTGTTTTCGGGCGAGTTTTTGAATTCGTCCGGCAAAGACACAGCCAGGCACTGAACCTGATAACAGGCTTCGATGACGACGGCGTGAAACTCTACAGGCCGGGCGAGACGGATTATTCGAAAACGCATTTTGCAAAACATGCCAACGGCATTGCCGGGAGGGACATGGCCGGGATTCTCGAAGGAGCGACCCTGTCGGCGGATAAAGAGCTGATCGGCGAAGCACTTGAACTGCTCGACAAACAGACCGCCCTTTACGTCGACACCGTGCCGCGCGGGGCACAGACATGGGAAGTACCGCTCCATACCCCCGACATCCTGGCCTCGGCGCACATGGTGAAGGCCTACGCACTCGGCTATATGATTTCGGGCAGGCAGGAATATCTCGACCAGGCGCGGTACTGGGCGTGGACGGGAGTTCCGTTTGTGTATCTGCATGCGCCGACGTCCGGTCGAGTGGGCGCTTACTCGACAATCGCTGTGCTGGGCGCGACCAACTGGAAGGCTCCGCTTTGGCTTGGCCGGCCGGTCCAGTGGTGCGGACTGGTTTACTGCTCGGCCCTGCACTTGCTGAGCGAATGTGACCCGGACGGCCCGTGGGACAAAATCGCCAGGGGCATCACAGTAACGGGCCTGCAAATGTCATGGCCTCTGAGCGACAAAGAACGCCAGGGCCTGCTGCCGGATTTCTTCGATTTGAGAGCGCAAATCGCCGCCGGCCCGGCCATCAATCCCGGGACCGTACAGGCACACCTGGCGGAACTCTACGGCAAGGGCAAAATATACGATGTAAAAAAACTTCCCAGCCGCGGCTGGTTCGTTCACGCCCCATGCGCGATAAGAGATATTCGCGAACGCGAAGAAAGCGTCACGTTAACGGCAGACGGCTGGGGCCCCAGGCAATACTACGTCCTGATTTCCGGCATTGAAACCGAACCGGGCGAGGTTTTAGTTAATCCCGGCAAGTCACGCACACTCCGATCGGCCGAAACACAGTATGATCGCGAGCAAAAGATTCTGATAATCGCACTTGAGGGAAAATCAGAAATACAAATCAAATAAAGAACTCGTTTGCTCACTTCGATATGAGCTTCATCATATCATCGAGATCTGTTTGCCGGTATAACGGCAAAAAGCTATAGGATGTGTCGGCATTTGGGCTCGACGGTACATATATCGAGAGCCCGCAGTAAGAAGGCTCAACAGGCAACTCAGATTCTCGAACCGCCTTGCTCACAATAAGAGAGCCCTGGCACCATTCAAAAAAAACGTCGAGTTCTTTGCCGGCAATATTATCATTAGTCGAGTTAAGAGCGTAAAAATAAGACTTCAGGTCATAAAACTTCTCGCTCTCATATTCGAAAAGAGGTGAACATGATTTGGGCCGATACAGACCTGGGGACTCCTTACGGAGAGCAGGGGCACGTCCGAAAGATTTCAGAACGGGGGCGAGTTTTTCAGGGAGTCTTTTTAGCTGCTCATTACTAATCAGAGTGTACAGCGTGTAATGCTCATCTTCCCGCATGATAGTTCCGGCAAGGATCTCGCCGGTGACATTCGGATCCTGAGAAACTGCTGCAATTGTTTTTGTGTAGTAGGTATTCGGCGCGCCTACTATTAGCGGCGAGGCCATGATATATTCGGCGGCATCGGCAAAATTATATAGGTTCTGAATCGTCGCACGACCACACTGCTGAAGGAAAAGGAGCCTTACCTTGCGATCCGTTTTCTGATTAAAGCTCGCGACAATCTCAGCCGCTTCTGAAGCACGAAGCCATTTACCCGTACCAAACTGCTTGTTCTTTTTACGATTCGCGGATGGTTTCCGGTCCAGACACATGTGATTTAATGACCCGCCATGGTCCAGGAAAATTATGCAGTAGTTTTTTGCGACCCACTTTTTGCTCACCCATTCGAGATATTTTTTCAATTCAGCTTCATCTGCGCTGTCCTCGCTTCTCAGAGTAGTTTCTTTTCTATGTGTTTTCCCGTCTGCGTAGTACAAGCCAATTCGTTTCATTCCTCTACTGTCTATAAAATCCGCCTGAACGACAACCGCAACCTCCGAGTTCGAAAGTCCGTTTCTTAAGTCGTGCAGTATCACTTCGCCATAAGAACTAAGATCGTTATCATAGGACATATAGTAAACGAATACCCACTCGTATATATTTGCTTTTGAGGGAATCAGTACTATTCCAAGCAGGGCAAGCAATAATATCAACAACCATAACTTCGAATTACTCGCAGAATTTCGCATAAGATTATTATCCGGCTGATAACAATTTGTTCAAGACATATTACGTTTGTGTCGCGATTTTATAGCAGGCCTGACAAAACCATTGTATTCGGGCGGGAAAGGAATTATTATGGCCGGTAATTAGCACAAACGAGGCAAAGAATTATGACAGAACAGTTGATTGGTATAATAGGCGGCACGGGTTTGGGCGATGCGCTTGCCGAGCGTATTGTTGACGCGGAGCTTCACGATGTCGATACGCCGTTCGGCAAACCAAGTGCGACGATTTTGGTCGGCAGCTTCGGCAAAAGAAAAATCGCATTTCTGAGCCGGCACGGCGAAGGGCACAAACTGCCGCCCAGCGAGGTGCCGTTCGCAGCCAATATCTTCGCCCTGAAAAAGCTCGGCGTCCATACCGTGATAAGCAGCGGAGCCGTGGGTTCGCTTGTCGAGCAAATCACGCCGGGGGACCTGGTTATCGTCGATCAGTTCATCGATAAAACGTTCAGGCGGACAAGCAGCTTCTTCGGCGGCTACGGAGCCGTGCATTGCGAGATGGCGGATCCGGCTTGCGGGCGGCTTCAGGAGATGCTTATCGATACCGCAAAAAGCATCGACGTAACAACACATTCGAAGGGCACGTACGTGTGCATGGAAGGGCCTCAGTTCTCCACGCGGGCCGAATCGCTTATGCACAAGGCATGGGGCGGCGATTTGATCGGAATGACCGCCATGCCGGAAGCAAAATTAGCCAGGGAAGCACAAATCTGCTACGCCCTTATCGCACTGGCAAGTGATTACGACTGCTGGAAGCCGCATGCAGGCGGCAAAGACAAGCAGACACTGCTTAAAGAAATCATAGGAAATCTGCAGGTGGCGACGAATAACTGCCTGGAACTTATAGAGGCCGTCCTGAGCAGCGAGCATGAGCTTGCCGGCGAAGATTGCCACTGTCGAAAGAGTCTCGACCTGGCGGTCTGGACCGACCAGGGACGGATAAAGGCGGATGACAAAGAAAAGCTGAAAGTGCTTTTCGAATAGTCAAATCCATCTGCAATAGAAAAACGTGAAGAAAGGGCGTTTATGAAAGATAAAGATAATCCTACGGCAAGTTCAATGCTGAAAAAAGACGATCTTATCGTTATCGCCGGCGCCGGCGGCTTTATCGCCGGGTCACTGGCCCGTTATTTCCATGATCAGGGTTTCGCGCGTATTCGTGCGATCGATAAGAAACCCCTTCCCGAATGGTATCAGGTTACCGACCGAGTCGAATCCCTGTGCCTGGACTTGAGCGACGATTATAACTGCCGAAAGGCCTGCGAGGGCGCGGTCGAAGTCTACAATCTCGCTGCGGATATGGGAGGAATGGGCTTTATCGAACGCTTCCGTATCGAGTGCCTGCGCAGTATCCTGATCAACACCCATATGATTGAAGCGGCGTATCGTGCCGGGGCTCAGCGGTATTTCTACTCATCTTCGGCCTGCGCTTACAATGTCGAGCTGCAAAAGGATCCGAATGTGCGGGCCTTAAAGGAATCGGACGCCTACCCGGCCATGGCCGAACGCGGATATGGCTGGGAAAAGCTCATGTCCGAGATGTTCTGCCAGGAATACCGGGCCGAACGCGGTCTGCACACTGCCATTGCCCGTTTCCATAATGTCTACGGCCCGAACGGTACATGGGACGGTGGACGTGAAAAAGCCCCGGCGGCCCTCTGCCGAAAGGTCATCGAAGCCAAAGATACGGGTAAGCACGAGATCGTAATTTGGGGCGACGGCCACCAGACTCGCAGCTTCATGTATATCGACGACTGCACAAAGGGCATCGACATGATTATGCACTGCGAGGAGCTGATCGCCACGCCGATTAATCTGGGCAGCGATTTCCTGATCTCGATCAACGACCTGGTCTCCATTACCGAAAAAATCGGGGGCATCAAATTGCAGCGGCAACATGACATGAATGCGCCGCGAGGCGTCGCCGGGCGAAACAGCGACAACACTTTCATCCAACAGGTTCTGGGCTGGGCCCCGAGCACGCCGCTGGAAGAAGGCATGAAAAAGACATATGCGTGGATCGAACAGCAATACGAAGATCGTAAGGCGGGCAAGCGAACTGTCAGCTAAGTGATAGATGTTCCATGACTCGGCAATCCAAAACTCAAATAACGGACATTGTGGGAAACATACCCTACCGTTTGGCCCTGGCCGGCGGATGGATCGACCAGCCCTACGTCTCGAAGCACAATCCCTCCGCCCCCGGGTCTATGGTCACGGTGCAAATAGTGCCCCAGTTTCGTTTTATGGATCGCAGCGGAATCTGCTCCAGCACGCGTACGATAGCCATTGAGATATGGAACGGGAAAATACCCGATCGCGACAAAGCCGAACTGGTCAGGGAACTCTATCGTCTCGAAAACGAAGGCAAAAAAGAACTCTCGGGCTCTCAGGACATGATCGGCCTGATATATCCCGGCATCAACCGGCTGGATTACGACGTTAATTATGAGGGCGGCTATTTCCCCCGGCATATCGAATCCAACAACGATCCGGACATTGCCGCCTGGCTCAGCTCGGTCCTCTATCTGGTACCGATGAACCAGCGCCCCGACCGATACAATCCCCTGGGACGCAGGAACTTCGATCCGCAGTGGGTGGCCCGGCTCGGCAAATCGGGCCGGGATTGCTTCAATGCGATTGTCAGCAAGGACCTGAACGGTCTCGGGGCGTCGTTTAACGAATGTATGCTCTGCTGGGAGACGATCCTGCCGGACGTGGTCGAGCATCCGACTCTAAAGCTGGATCTCAAGGCCCTGCTGGCATTCTATCAGGAAAACTATCCGGGCGCAATGTTCTCCGGTTGCGGCGGCGGCTACATGTATGTTGTATCACAAACACCAGTCCCCGGCGGCTTGAAGGTAAAAGTAAGGACGCAAAACGCATGAACAACAAGGGGCTATCCGAAATAGTTCTCTGTGCGCCATTTGATAACATACATATCAGGGACATACGCCTGCTGCACGAGGCGAGCCGACTGGGCCCTGTCCACATATATCTATGGGACGATGCCGCGATCAATACCTTAACCGGCAAGGCCCCCAAATTTCTTTTGCCCGAACGGCGTTACCATTTGGAATCAGTGCGTTACGTAAGCAAGGTCACGGTTGTCCGTGTAAACGATGCGAACGCATTACCTGAGCAAGCATTGGCTACGGCTGGTACCTGGGTCATGCATGCAAGCGACGATACGCCCGCCAGGCAGGCTTACTGCCAGACGCACGGATTGACATATAAGGTATTTTCCGACACGGATCTGGACGATTTGCCGGCAATTGACGTTGACACCAACATCGGCAACAAAAAGGTCCTGGTCACCGGATGCTACGATTGGTTTCATACCGGGCACGTGCGATTCTTCGAGGAGGTATCCGAACTCGGCGACCTCTATGTTGTCGTAGGGCACGATGCAAACATCCGGGCCCTGAAAGGACCGGGCCATCCTATGTTCGATGAGCACAAGCGTTTGTATATGGTTCAATCCATACGCTATGTCAGGCAGGCTATGATCTCAACCGGCAATGGCTGGCTCGATGCCGAACCTGAAATCCAACGCATCCGGCCGGACATATACGCCGTGAATGAAGACGGAGACCAGCCTGTCAAACGTCAGTACTGCGAAGAAAACGGCATCGAATATGTAGTGCTGAAACGGCTCCCCCGCCAAGGGCTGCCCCGGCGAGAGAGCACAAAGTTACGCGGATTCTAATGTTTTTATGGTGAATATCAGGCCACAAATTAAGCCTAAATTCGAAGGGATAATAAAAATGAAAAGACCGGCCAGCAAAGCATTTGTCTTAGTCGTTATTGTTGCCGTAATGCTGATTGAAGGCTGCGGCGGGCAGAACGAGCCGCCGAGCGTTAAAAAGAGCAGAGCAATCGCCGCTGAGAATATAGAGCTGAAAAAACAATTAGCACAAAGCAGCAAAGAAATCGAAAAGCTCAAAGTCCAGCACAGCAAGGAAATCGATGAGCAAAAAAAACTGCTTCAAACATGCCTGCAGGAAAAAAAAGAATGGCAAAATAAGTCCCGGCAAAACATCCGTAGCCAGGTAAAGGGAGTTCTCGACACCGTGCTGGAAGATAACAAGAAACTTAGCAACGAAAACGCCAGGCTCAAGGCGCAAATCGAGGAACTACAAAAACAGCCGTAATAGAATGGTTTCACGCCTTGCGAACGGATCATAATACCATGTAACGTATGAATTTGTAGATTGTATATACGCGATTGGGTGGCATCCTCAAGCGCAGCTTGGGGATGGCTTTCTTAGCATTTACCATCCCCATCCCGATAAACAAAATCGGGATGAGGCTGCCACACTTAGCTCACCATCCAGAAACTCAATTGTTATGAGTTACTGTGCGCTCCGGCAAGTTTTCCTTCGGATAGCGTTTTTTCATCGCCGCGGCGACGAGTCCCAGGAACATCGGCTGGGGCTTTAGCGGCCGGCTGGTCAGGCAGGGGTGGGCCTGTGTGCCAAAGAAATACGGATGACTCGGCAGCTCCAGTATCTGCATAATCGGCTGACTTGGCGCTTTTCCGGAAAATATCATGCCGGCTTCTTCCAACTGCTCGATATAGCGAGGGTCAACCTCGTAACGATGCCGGAAACGCATTCGGACCGAATTGCTTTTACCGAAAAGTTTCCATGCCAGCGTCTTTGACTTTATTTCTATGTCACGTCCGCCGAGACGCATGTTTCCACCGAGGCCTTCTATTTTTTTCTGCTCCGGCAGGATGTCGATCACCGGCTCGGGACAATCCTGCTCAATCTCGGTACTGTTTGCCTGGCTCAGGCCGCAGACGTTGCGGGCAAACTCGATGACCGCCATTTGAAAACCAAAGCAGATTCCCAGATAAGGCAGATTATTCTCGCGCGCGTACTTGACACAGGCAATCTTTCCCTCAGCTCCGCGGGTTCCGAAGCCGCCCGGCACGATTATGCCGTCGACATCATTAAGCTGCCCGGCTGCGTTTTCATCGGTAATGTCGGTCGTGTCGATCCATTTTATTTTAACCTCGCAGCCCAGAGCGATGCCGGCGTGCTCAAGGGCGTTGATGATCGAGGCATAGCTGTCACGCACCGATGTGTACTTGCCCGTGATGCCGATGGTTACCTTGCGATCGATCTTGCCCATCTTGTCGGAGAAATCGCACCATTTGGCCCAGGCCTTGCGTTCGTTTCGCAGATTGATTCGTTCCTCGATTTTCAGCAGTCTGGCCACTTCGAAATCCAGGCCGACCTCTCGAAGCATCGCCGGGATCATATAAATGCTGGCCGAGTCCGGCAGGCTGATGACCCTCTCGAAGGGAACGTTGCTGTAAACGCTGATTTTCTGCCGGACCTTTTCCGTCGCGGGGCTGCCTGCCCGGCACGCGATAATCGACGGCTGGATGCCGCACTGCATTAGCTGCTTGATACCCAACTGGGCGGCCTTTGATTTCTGCTCGCCGAGCGTTTTCGGCTCCAGGATATATGTCAGAGCCACGAAGCAACTGCTGTTCGGCCCCTCTTCGTAAGCCAGCTCGCGCATCGCCTCGATATAGTAGGCGTTTTCCAGGTCGCCGACCGTGCCACCGATCTCGACGAAAATAATGTCGGCATCGGTTTCCATGGCCAACTGGCGCAGCTTCAGCTTGACCTCGCCGGTGACATGGGGAATCATCTGAACATCCCTGCCGAGATAGTCGCCGTGGCGTTCCTTATTGAGAATCGAGCTGAATATCTGGCCGCTCGTGGCGAAGTTTGCCCTGCTCAAATCCTGGTCGAGCAATCTCTCGTACGTGCCAAGGTCCATGTCGCATTCCATGCCGTCATCGAGCACGAAAACTTCGCCGTGCCGGAACGGATTGAGCGTGCCTGAGTCGATATTCAGATAGCCTTCGAGCTTAATGGGAGCGACCTTGATGCCCTTGTCCTGCATCAGCTTCGCCAGACACGAAGAGAATATCCCCTTGCCCAG
>CAZTDF010000118.1:12392-14391 GCA_964612465.1 uncultured Pirellulales bacterium | reverse complement strand
ATGTGCATAATCCAAATTATATAAACAAAGGCATTTAAGGAGATTTTTGCATAGTAGCTTCGAGCGAGATTATTCTGTTAGTAATAAAGTTCAAGGTAGCCGGGAACCTAAGGTTTCTTTCGCACGCTGAAACGCTCAATTTATTTCAGCGCGCCTGTGTTCGGGCGGGTATCGGCGTCCAATACAGCCAGGGTTTCAATCCTCGTCCGAAGATGTCCTTGCCGCTGCCGAGGCCGGTAGGGATCGAGTCGGACGAAGAATTGTTCTGTCTTAGGGTGGCTGGAGTTCCGGATGAGCTGCGAGTTACGAGTTACGAGTCACGAATTAAGGATGAGCTTTCCGCGCAACTACCTGAAGGCTGTGAGCTGCTTTCGGTAAGTGTTGCCCGGGCGGGTAGATCGTTTCAGCCTTCTTCAGCTACGTACATGCTGGCGGTTAAGGCCGAATATCTCGACGATAAGTTAAAGGCAACTATTGAGCGTTTACTGGCGAGTGAGAATCTCAATATCCAGCGAAAGGCGGGAATAAAACTCTCGAAAGTCAAAAATCTGGATGTTAGAGTGTTTTTGAAATCGATTAAATTGGAAAACCGAAGTATAATTGTTGAGTGCAATATCAGCTCCGCCGGCTCGATACGCGTCGATGAGGTTTTGAGGCTGCTGGAGCTTGATGAAGGCAAACTCGCATCGCCTGTAAGGCGGACGAAGGTACAATGGCAAGTTAATGAATCGTAGTTAATGAATCGTAGTCGATGAATTGTGAATCGAGCGATAATATGCCAACTACGAAATATGAGGAAAAAAATGTCAAGAGAAATGCTCATAAATGTAGCTGAGAGAGAAGAGTGCCGGGTGGCGGTGGTCGAGGGAGGCTGCCTTGAGGAGCTTTATGTCGAAAGAGCGAGCCTGAGCAGCCATGTCGGCAATATTTATAAAGGCAAAGTAGTCAATATCGAGTCGGGTATACAGGCGGCGTTTATTGACTTTGGCGTGGGCAAAAACGGTTTTCTTCACATAAGCGACGTGCATCCCCGGTTTTTTTCCAGGGCAGGCAGCGGGCAGATTGAGAGTATCGGCAGGAGGAAATCGTTAAAGGACCGGCCGCCTATACAGGACTGCCTTCGAAAAGGCACAGAAATTGTCGTACAGGTAACAAAAGAAGGATTAAAGACCAAGGGAGCAACCCTAAGCACATATGTTGCTTTGCCGGGCAAGTACCTTGTGATGATGCCCTGGATGCGAAAGCATGGAGTCTCGCATAAGATCGATGATGAGGATGAGCGCCGGAGGCTGCGGGAGATTCTTGAGGAAAGTAATCCGCCGAAAGGGCTGGGCTTTATAATCAGGACGGCAGGCCAGGGATGCTCGAAGAGGGATATACAAGGCGACTTGAGGTATCTGAGGCGGTTGTGGAGAGCTATCGAAAAACGGATAGAAACCGAAGGTGCGCCCGGCGAGCTTTATCAGGAATCGGATTTGGTTATCAGGGCCCTGCGGGATGTCTTTACCAGTAAGATAACTAAAATTGTATGTGATTCGGAAAATGTAGTTCGTAAAATCAAGGACTTCTTTTCCATCGCGACGCCGCGTTTGAAACGAAGGGTTATTTTATATGACGGTAAAGTTCCGCTGTTTCATAAGTATCGAATCGAGGATGAGATTGCAAAGGTCCAATCCCGAAGGGTCGAGCTTAAAGGCGGCGGTTCCATTATCATCGAGCAAACCGAGGCGCTGGTCTCGATTGATGTTAATAGCGGGCGGTATCGCAAGCAGATAAACGCAGAACAGACTGCTTACGAGAGCAACATAGAAGCGGCGACGGAAATTGCCCGCCAGCTTAGATTGCGAGACCTTGGCGGCCTGATCATATGCGATTTTATCGATATGCGCAATGCCAAGCACCGCAAAGCTGTTGAAAGAGCTTTTAGAGCTGCCGTCAAGACCGACCGCGCCCGTTCGAGAATATTGAGCATAAGCCGGTTCGGGGTCGTGGAAATGAC
>CAZTDF010000118.1:9788-12292 GCA_964612465.1 uncultured Pirellulales bacterium | reverse complement strand
GCCCGTCATTCGATAGTAAATACTCGGCAAACGACAATTTGCCGGTCAGGGAAGAAACAGTTGGAATTTGATCTTGAATATGCAAGGAAAGTAATTGAAGTCGAAGCGGATGCTATCGTGTCCGTTACGCCGATTGTGGATGAGTCTTTTGCCCGCGCATGCAGGATGATATATGACTGCACCGGCTCGTGTATAATCAGCGGTATCGGCAAAGCGGGGATCATCGGGCAAAAAATCAGCGCGACTCTTGCTTCGACCGGCACGCCCAGCCATTTCCTTCATCCCGCCGAAGCCGTACATGGCGACCTGGGCAGGCTGCGCAACAACGATATCGTAATGGTTCTGAGCTACGGCGGCGAAACCGACGAAGTCATCAGGCTGATTAATCTGGTCAAGCAACTTCAGATAAAGCTAATAGCAATAACCGGCCAGAGCGATTCGACCCTGTGCAAGTACAGTGACGTGGCACTGTGCATGGGCAGTATGAGCGAAGCATGTCCGCTGGGTGTTGCTCCGAGTGTTTCTACCACCTGTATGCTGGCTGTCGGCGATGCCCTTGCTTTTACGGTAATGAAAGCACGTAATTTCGGCGTTGAGGATTATGTGAGGTTTCATCCAGGCGGATCGCTCGGCGCAAAGCTGATGACGGTTGCCCAGTCAATGATGTTCAGGCCGGGCGAAAAATTGCCTGTTGTGGATCTTGTCGACACGATAAAAGTCTTACTTGAAAAGACCGGCGAAGTAAAACGTCACGGGGCTGTAATGGTGGTCGACAAAGAAGGAAAATTAGCGGGCATTATAACGGATGCCGATATCAGGCGTCTTATGGGTAAACATGGTCTCAAAGCATTCGAGTGCGAGGCCGGTGACGTGATGACGCCGAATTGTAAGAAAATCAGGGCCTATGCACTGGCCGCCGAAGCAACGGCTATCTTTCATAAATATAGAATCGACGATCTGCCTGTTGTGGATGCGGACGACAAACCGGTCGGCATGATAGACGTCCAGGACATTGTGACAATAAAAGTGGTAGGATAATAATGATTGGCGATCGGTGGTTCCCGGTTGTTAATTGATAATCGAAGCTCGAAAATGAAAGACGCGGACTTAACAAAAATAAAATTGCTGGCTCTGGACGTTGACGGCGTTTTGACCGACGGGACACTGATAATTAACGCCGACGGCAGTGAGAGCAAATTTTTCAATTCACTGGACGGCCACGGAATTCGAATGTGGCAAAGAGCGGGGCTGAAAGTCGCCCTTATCAGCGGCAGGGCATCGGTGCCCACCGAACGCCGGGCCGAACAATTGCAGATAGAATACGTATTTCAGGATTGTCATTACAAACTGCCCGTGGTTGAGCAGCTTGCCGGGCAGCTTGGTCTTATGCCGGAAAATATTGCATTTGTCGGCGATGACTTGACGGATATGCCTGTCATAAGATATGTCGGATTCGGAGTTGCTGTCGCCAATGCGGTTGATGAGGTTAAGCAGTGTGCCGATTATGTAACCACCCGCCCCGGCGGCAACGGTGCCGTGCGGGAAGTTATAGAATATATTCTGAAAAACTCGGGCAGGTGGCAGGATCTGATGAAAAGATACCTGCCGTAGCGGTGAAAAGAGGTTGTCGAGATGCGTAAGTTCATTATAGGATTCGTTTCGCTGTGTATCGTGCTGGCGTCATTTCTGCTGTATAGTCGTCTAAGCAGTTCACCATCAATGGATACCGGTCCCCAAATCGATGTCATCGAGTCCGCATCCGATGCTAATGCCGTCGGTTTCGACAGTGAGATTGGCAAGATCGGCGATGTCGGGCTCGGTACCGTCCGAAAAGCCAAATACGTTACACTTAACAAAGACAAACAGGTCGAGCGTGAGTTCGGCTTCGAGAAGCTTCTTAATGACTCCAGGGACCTCTGGGACATTGAAGATCCGTATATGAATATCTTCCGGCGTAACTTTAAATGTTACATCACGGCCGACAGGGGAAAAGTCCAGGTCGAAACCGCCGTCGGAAGAACGACCCCGAAAGACGCGACGTTTTCTTCGAACGTGGTCATCCGTATTATGTCCGGGCCCGAAGGCAGCATCAAAGAAAGCACCGTTTATCTTGACGATATTATTTACCTGAGTGAAAGGTCGCGGCTTTCGACGGCGGGTCCGGTCGAATATGTTTCGGATGACATCCGGATGCGCGGTATCGGCATGGAGCTTATCTATAACGAACAGACCGAGCGTCTCGAATTTTTCACAATCCCCGATTTGGAGAGCTTGCGCATAGAAGGCTCCCTGGCGGCCATGTTTTCAGCCGGCAAGGTGGAAGAAGAGCCGCCCCCCGACGTCAAGAAACCAGACGGATCGCAGCGGCCGGATGAGCCCGTTGTAGCCGGCGAAGCCCAAAAAGCTCAAGCTTCGGCCCCGGTTACCCAGCCGCAGGCCGCGCAGGAACAGGGCGTTTATTACAAATGCACTTTTAGTAAAAATGTGCTCGTCAATACTCCCGA
>CAZTDF010000118.1:0-9688 GCA_964612465.1 uncultured Pirellulales bacterium | reverse complement strand
GGTTCTTCACTCGAAGAATTGATTACAATGCAACAACCGGGGACGGTATTGCCGACGGTTTGTCGGAGCTTACATTTTACGTAGGTTCCGCATCAGGTGCAGATGCCAACGAGGCACCCGTGCCAGTGAAGGTGACCGCCAGCAAGGGAGCGAACTTTTCTCATGCTTCGAATAAGGTCGTCTTCGTAGGCGATTGCCTGGTGACAATGCCGCAGAGCGGTTTGACCGAGTCCAAAGATGTCACTTTTGCCGCTCCCGAGATTACTGTGAATCTACCTGAAGACAAGTCCGGAAAGCCTGACATGTTTGCTGCCGGCCCGGCGGAACTTGTGTTTTATATGGAAGATGCAAACAGCACGGATATAAATCAAGGGCCGGTTCCAGTCACGGTCAACTCGCAGAAACAGGCACGTTTCCTGGCGGCATCGAATCAGATTGTTTTTGAAGGTGATTCCCGCTGTACGATGCTTAGGGAGGACCCGAATGCCCTGGTAAAGTACGTGCTCTTATCGGAGCAGATAACCGTCGATCTGCCGGCGGATTCTAATGACAGCTTGACCGGTCCTGCCGCAGGCATAAAACATCTGACTGCCACCGGCGAAGTGGTCAGGCTTGCTACGACCAAAACAGCGAAAGCCGAAGGTGCTTTTGCAGGGCAGGTTCAAGACGCAAATACGGCAAAAATGCTCGGCGGCGTCGAGCTGAAATGCAGCAGGTTCGATTACGACGCCGTCCGGCAGGAATTTTTGGCGACCGGTCCGGGCGTCATAAAACTCAATAATTCCAAGGTCCAGGAGCCGAACGAACCGGTCGGCCGATTCAGTATGCAAAAACCATGCTGGGCGGTTATGGATGGATTCGATACTTTGACATATTTCGTCCGGGAGAATCGAATTGTTGCCGATACCGGTTCGCAGGAAAAGTTACGAATGGATTACATTCCCGCCGTCTATGGCCGGTATGATGAACATGTTTCCACTAAAGCGTCTCACGTCGAGATCTTGCTTTATGAACTGCCTTCAGGCCAAACGGAACTCTCGACGCTTACTGCAACAGGCGGAATCGAATATGAAGATAAGGATAATCAATTCATCGGCAGCGACTTGTTTTACGACCATGAAACCGCTATCGTAAAGATTAAGGGTGATGAATCTCAGCCGGCCTATTACAACGGGGTTCTCGTTAAGGATGCAGAAATGAACTTAGAAACCGGCAAAGTCGAAGCCGAAATTGTCGGCCCCGGCACCCTCCAGATGAACCGATAGCAGGCTAAAAAAGCCATGTGCCCGCTAAATATCTTATATTTTTCTCTTGCTTTTTCGGGCAATTCCGAGTATAATTCAACAAAAATCAGCAGGATTGGCACCTTTGATCCGGCCGCGTGAGCTGCTCCCTACGGATTGTCTTCCAAAGGAGACAGAGTATGGAAACGCAAATAGAGAAGTATATACATAATCTGCCGGATGCCGACCTGCTTAAATACACGAGAACCAGGACACATCTTCCGGAAGCCCTTGAATTTGCACGGATCGAAATGGCTGACCGGCATTTTACGCCCGAGCACATTAGCGATCTTGAGCAGCAGTTGCGGCAGCGTGAAAAGGAGCGAGAGGAAGCAGCACAGGCCGTGGCGGCCGAGCCGCTGAGTTTCGAATGGCGTCTCGCCGTTTTTCTTTGCGGCCTGTATTCCGGGATTCCGCTGGTGTTCTTTTATCCGGCCTGGCGAAGGTTCCGCGAACATGGTGAAGACCAAAAATTCAAGGACATGTGGGTATATGCCCTGATAGGCTTTTGTTGCCAGCCTATCCTAATCTGTCTTCGCATTTCACCCTGGAACTGGCTCGCAAAGCTGTTTTAAAACAATTCAAAGCAGCGATCTACGAAATCTCCCGAATTGCTGAAGTATTGGATATCAAAGCTTGTATTGCTTACTGCCCTGTTTTTAAGTTCAATCTGTTATTAGCGGCTCGCCCGTTTTCCATTTATTAAACAGCTCTTCATCCCGGCTGAGTCAGAAAGGATATCGAGTAAATGAGTCATACAAAGCGATTGCATCCAGCACAAGCGAACTAACATTGGCGCCGAACACGTTCCTGCCGACAGCCGGCTGACGTATATACCCGAGGACCTCGACATGGTGGTCGTCGGCGACAATGGGCCTGCCCCCTTTTCCTCTTTTGTCTTATGAGCCTTAGCCTATCTTACCTGTTGTATAAGAGCGGGCTATCGTTAGAATGGGAAGATAATTTGATTTGGAACAATGGCAATTCTTTGAAAGGAAGACAGGAAATGAAACGGATAAGATTATTCAGCTTAGTCTTGGTGTTAATTTTTATTACTGTCGGGTGTAAGAAAAAAGAAGCCGAATCGCCGCCACCGGCTGAAGTTAAAGCTGAAGAGAATTTAACAAAAACCACTGAACCGGCAAGGCTACCTGGCAGTATCGATAAAGCTAAGTGGATGGAAGCCAATGTCACAGCAGGTACAATCCGCAACGCAGTTCGTGCTTATGCCGCCGAAAAGAGCATTAAAAAGGCTCAAGCACTTGCCGGCACCAACCTTGGTATTGCAGCAACACAGTCGGCGTTGGGTATTAGCGCTGCCGGTTGCGAAGGCGCCTATTTCAGTCCCGGCGATTATACTATTACTACGGTGAACGCTAACGGCTTCGCCTCAATTACAGTTACCGGCGGCAGCAAACCCAACTCGCCAACAGGAAAGTATGTGCTGCAGGAAGATGGTAAGTGGGTAATGAAATAAAAAACAAGAGAACCGTGGGTAATTCCGGGGCCGCCATACTCAATTCCGCCCGATGTCTGCATCCAAAAGCTCCGCGGTAATTCAGGGCACTCCTTGTCCTCTATCAAAACCTGTCATTAGCAAGCAAAACTCATCAAAAAATGTACTCCCTATGGGGCAGGCGTACGCCTCTAATTTACCAGTATAATAAGTAAGGTGCCCCCGGATTTCCGCTAACACCTAAAACAAAAGCCTGGCCCCTGTCCTTTGTTTTTTAGCACACCAAAAAAAGGGCCGCAAGTATTCAACTCGCAGCCCTTTGTATTCACCCGAATGATCAGTTCCTGATTCACCAACTAAATATTAAACACTATTCACTAACGACTATTCAAATCGTCCTGCGCCTCCGCAGCCAACTGAAAAAACCTACACCAATCCCGCCAAGCACAAGAGCACTGGGAACTGGAATTACGGCCGGCTCGGGAATAGGAGCGGCGGTATAAATGTTACTATCCCATCTCACTGTGCAGTTCCTATCTGAGGAGAAAACCAAACCTGCAGTAGGATGCCAATCCCCCAAAAAATCTTGTCCGGCGCCATAATATACGGGGTAATCGGGCCCAAAGGTCAACTGGGTTGTTGTCTGTGTGTCTATTTGGTAGTCGTAGATAGCAAAGCCAGAATTGAAAAGAATAGAATTCTCCTCGGCCCAGACAACTCCACTTGGAGTCAAACCGGAGGGAAACCCCGGCAACGTGGTAACCCCATTTGTTGTCAGATCCAGCACCAACAGACCGGGTTCTCCATCTTGAGTGAAAACTATCTGGCTCCCATCTGGACTCCAGGAAAAACTGGTCACTCCATAGCCTGTTATACCTGGTGTCAGGTCTTCGTGGGAGGAACCATCGGGATCAGTAACGCAGATATGATACGATGGCGAACCTCCCCAGCCTCCCCCACTGTAAGCGACCTTTGTTCCGTTGGGTGACCATTTGGGTTGTTTTGGGTGGCCACCAATTGTTCCCGGTATTGACACCACCGTTCCATCTATCAGTGAGATCCTCGCAATGTAAGCGGCTCCTACCTTGCTTCCTGCATATACAATCCAATTCCCATCGGGACTCCAATCCGGAGAATGATTATCCCAGCCTACATCGTTTACTAATGGATTGTCAGGTCCCCTGATTGACTGTCCATCTGCCGTCATTACGACAATATAGGAGCCGTCTGTATTTGGTCCGCCGAAGGACGGGTCCCAAGCTGTGTATCCATCCCCCCACCTAAAAGCAATTTTAGTTCCCTCAGGACTCCAACTGGGATTAGTTTCAGCCTGAGGAGGCCAATCTGTGTCAAGGCTCAATGGCCCGGAGATTTCTCCGATGCTGATACCTGCATAGCAGTAACCAGAAAGCAAGCCGGCAGACAACAGTATCGCACCTGTCACAAAACAACTTGTTCTACTCGTATATAAGCTTTTCATTTTTTACCTCTCGTATTTTGTGTTTGTTTTGTTTCTTGCTCTAAAATCGTTTGTTCCGGAACAACAATATCTCATCTCATGGAACATCACCTCCTCTACCAACATAGTGTAATTTACCCACCTTCTTTCCGCGCTCCTCTTCGACATTAAATGCTGTAAAATCAAGGGGGTTTATCTGGGGCTCTGCCACTCCGAATACAAAACCTATAAAAAATCAAACTATCAGTAGAATCCATAACTGTCAATTGTGGTGACTACGTATTTTTCGAATTTTTTTTAAGATTTCTTCCTTATTCTAAGTATAGGGGCGTTTCTGGCAGGCTAAATATAGATAGTTTTTTTTGAATTTTTTGAAAAAATTAAAAGGTAAAAGTGCAGGAAATTCCTAAATGCTATCCGCTTCACGCTTCACGAGGGACGAATTAGAATGCTTCGGGTAGGATTTTTCTTGCTGCGTTTCGGAGGTAGGCTGAGATCTGCCTTTCGGAATCCATGCCGAGGACTTTTCTTGCTACGTTGTTGCAGTATTCCATTGTGACTGTGCGAATAATCTGCTTTATCTCCGGTATCATCGGCGATGCAATTGAAATCGTTCTGACGCCGAGCCCCATCAACAGCATGATATACTCCGGCTCGGACGCCATCTCGCCGCACACGCTCAGGTCGACTTGTGCTTTGTGCGCATCCTGAATGACGTTCCTGATGAGTCGCAGCACGGCCGGATCCACCGTCGAATACAACATCGAGACCAATTCGTTGCCCCTGTCAACAGCGAGGGTATATTGAGTAAGGTCGTTCGTTCCGATACTGAAAAAGTCCACGTCGGTGGCCAGTGAATAAGCTGTCAAAGCCGCCGACGGCGTTTCAATCATTATGCCGACCGGAATGTCCCTGTTGTACGGTATGGATTCTTCATCGAGGTCTTCCATCACATCGTGTAAAATCATCTTCGCCTGCATAAGCTCCTGGCGATTCGTGATAAGCGGGAACATAATCTTGACCTGGCCAAGAACCGAGGCTCGCAAAATAGCACGCAACTGCTTCTTGAACATCGTAAGGTTCTGCAGGCAGAATCTGATGGACCTCAGTCCCAAAAACGGGTTGGGCTCAGGAGCAAACCGCTTGCTTTGGGTATATTTGTCGGCGCCAAGGTCCAGCGTTCTTATCACGACAGGCTTGTCGGCGAAGACGCGAACCGTCTTGGCATAAGCCTCATAATGGTCCTGTTCGGTAGGCTCGCTATCGGTATTAAGATACAAAAACTCGGTTCGGTACAGACCTATGCCGGCACCTCCCTTTTCCAGAACGACTTCAGCCTCATTTGGAAACTCAATATTACCGAGCAGCGTGATTTCAATACCATCGCGGGTCACAGCGGGCTTTTGTCTTATCGCATCAAGCCTGTGCCCGAGATCGGTAAATTCCCTCGAATACTCCTCGTACTGCCGAATCGTCTGCTGGTCCGGATTGACGATGACGATGCCGCGATTGCCGTCAACAATGACGGTGTCACCGACGCTAATGTATTCCGTAAGGTCTTCCAGGGCCACCACCGCCGGTATTCCCAAAGATCGGGCGACAATAGCGGCATGACTGGTTCGGCCGCCCGCATCGCTGGCGATGCCCTTGACGAATTTTCTGTCGAAGCCGGCGGTCTGAGTAGGACTCAATTCCCGTGTGACTACCACAACCTCTTTGGTCAGATGCCCGAGATTCTCGCGTTTTTTGCCGAGTAATTGCCTAAGCAGACGCCTTTCAATATCGTAAATATCCGCCGCCCGTTCGCTGATATAAGCATCCCTGACCTTGGTGAAATGCGACGCAATTTCTCGAAGAACGGTAGAAACGGCGTACTCCGCTGTCACCAGGTCGGAATGGATCAAATCCGTTACCTTTTTTCGCAGGCTTCTGTCGTGCAGGAAACGCAAATGTACGGCAAAAATGTCTTTTATCTTGCCGCCTTTGGTCTGGACCTGGGCAGACTCAAACTTAGTCAATTCGGCAATCGCATCCTTGAATGCATTTCTCGTGCGCTGAATCTCAAGCATACGCTGAGAAGGTTTAATCGGCCGGCGTGGAATGCGATAATCTTCCGAGTCAATAATCAGCGACTCGGCAATAGAAATGCCTGGCGAAACAGCTATGCCCTTTTTGATTTCCATAGTGAGCTTCTCGTATTTCGCTTATACCTGCTGTTCGCTATTTTTTTGGTGTCGGTTCATCGAAATGCTTCTCTTCCACTAACTCTCTCAAAGCATTAATTGCCTGTCGGGCATCCGGACCCTTAGCTCTGACTTTTAATTTCGTCCCACAAGTGGCAGCGAGCATGCTTATCTGCATTATACTCTTACCGTCAACATTAGTTTCGCCATTGCTAACGTTAATCTCACTATCAAACCGGTTTGCGATATCTACAAACTTCATCGCAGGGCGCATGTGAAGTCCTTCGGTGTTTTTTATCTCAAGTTCAACATCGTACTCTATGTTTTCTAATGTATCTTCTTCTGCCTGCATCTTCACGATTCCGTTTGTCCATCTTTTACAAACCAAACTACATTATTACAAAGACGGATCTTCATCGGCTTCAATGAGAAGGTCTTCAAGCTGCTGGGTACTACGGCACTGCCTGAGAAATTTGCGGAACCGCTCCTGTTGCAAATGCTTGAAAATACTCTCCATCGCTTGTAAATGTTTGTCAGGCTCTTCCGCAGGGCTGATTAAAAGGATTACCGAATAAACCGGCTGTTTGTCGAGAGCAAAAAAATTAATCCCGGTACTGCTCTGCCCGATTGCAGCAATTACGTCCTTAACAGCTTTATACTTTACGTGAGGCACGGCAACGCCTTTGCCCAAACCGGTGCTGGCTTCCTTCTCTCTTTTTATTACCTCCCTGGTAATCTCCTGGCATTTGCCGTTGCCGAGCCTGCCGGCTTTATCAAGCGACGAAACAAGCTCCACTATCGCACCGTCACGGTCGGAGGCCTGAAATTCTGTTATTGTTGCCTCTAAACAAACAAAATCTCTAAATCTCATCTTATCTACCTTAAGTCATCCTTAACCGTTTCATCGGCCAAATCAAGAAGGATAAAGCCGTGTATCATAAAATACAACCTATGTTAACTCCGAAAATTCTGAAAACTCCGAACCACTTATGTGCTTGTTATCTCGTTCTTTGCTCTTTGCCCTCCTGAGCTGCCGTTCAAGCTTATGGATAGCCATATCAATGCACCGGTAAGCATCTTCACCAGTTTCGGTGCCAACAAAAACCTTGCTGCGCTCGGCTCTCGCAATTATTTCCACGCTCATCCCACTGCCCTGGCTGCCATCTATAATAACTTCAATCTGATTAATGCTGTTATAGTACTTGGGAAGCTTGGAAGCCTTATCCTCCGCATGCTTTTTGATAGATTCTGTTATTTCGATATGTTTACCGCTGATTGTAATAAGCAATATAATTCTCCTTAAATATTTTTCTTAGGTTTCTATAAAACCTGCTCTTATTGTCCCTCTTCCGAACTGCTCCTCGGCAAAGCCGCCGCCACATGCTCGCTACCAGGGGTAATAACACCGCCGCTGACGATAAATCTCAATGCTTCTTCTATTGTCATATCCAAATCGATAGTCTGTTTTTTCTGAATCGTTATCACAAAACCCGTAAACGGAGTTGGCGAAGTAGGTATAAGAACGGTGAGAAATTCTCTTTTGATGCTGTTTACGACTTTCTCAAGCCCGGAACCGGTAACAAAACCGACCGACCATATACCTTTTCGTGGATATTCAACCGCAACAACTCTTGAAAACAGCTTTTTTTGCTCCTCATTCGTAAGCAAAAAATCGGTCACCTGCTTAACATAGGGAAATACATTCCTGAGGAAGGGCGTGTTCATTATAAACTTTTCAATCGTTCGCCAAAAGCTCTTCCCGACGTAGCTTGCCAGCAGCGCGCCGAGTACGCAGACTCCGATGACTGCGAGAATAAAGCCCGTGATTGAACCGGGGCCATCGATCCACGTCTTTGCAAGCGTCTTTTTGAGCTGTTCGATACGGGCGTCACGCCATATTTCGGGTCTTCGCAGATGAATTTGCAATTCATCTTCGTTATCACTCAATTCAGGCTTCATCACTAAAAGATATGCCCTGACCTCCTTTTCGGAGATCTCGACCTGTTCGTTGGCAACCAGGGCGATAATGTGGACCAGACCTCGATTAATATGGACGCTGATTTTTTCCTGGATGAACGTATAGCCCCAGACGAACAACCATATCGTCAGAATGCTCGGCAATAATACCGCCAATCCATGCAGAAAATAGCCTTTGAAGCGTCTTGTAACGCTCATATTCTCAACCAATGCCTTTTCAGGCACTAACCTACGAATCTTTCTTCAACTTTTCGCCGCTCGTAAAACCACACCCAAAGCACCATAGATTACTCTGCCGGCTCGCCGGAGTCAATAAAAAAGTCTTTCGGCAAATGCCCACCCATCAAATGTATGACCGCTCCCGGCAAAGATGCTATAAGCATAATGAGCCTCTGGCATAATGCCAAAGCCAGAGCATCTTTGCCGGACATTGTGCCGACCCGCATAAACATCATTTTCAGCCATCCTTCCATGATTCCCAACCCCCCCACGCTTATCGGCATAGCACCTAACAGCCACGAAACAGGGAAGAAAATAAAGTAATATTTTGCCGGTACATCTATGCCGATTTCTCTGCCAATCAGCCACATCGCCACTACAGTCAGGCTCTGACAGCAAAAAGTAAGCAGCAACGCACCTACAATCGCCGGCCATTTATGACAATATATACGAATAGACTGCCGCACCTTGCTCAGTATCGACGTTCCATGCCGGCGGATTATATTAAAACCGCGCCTCAGCAAATTTCGTCCCCTGGAATTCGATACCAGAAGGACGATAACGACCGCAATAGCTGCTCCAAGCCAGATAAAAACCGATTTATATTCGGCCAGACGCCGGAAGAAGTTAAGCTCAAATGAAAAGTTAAATCCCCCTTCCCGGCTTTCTTCGGGAATAAACCAATAGCAGCCGAAAGCCATGATCAGCATACCAATTAGTCCAATAACTCTATCGACGAACACCGATAGTGCCGCTTCCAGCTTTTTATCCGTATGTTTGGTAACATACCACGCCCGGGGAAGATCGCCTCCAATAGCACCGGGTAGGCAGTTATTATAAAACAGGCCAAGAAAATGCAGCCTGATGGCCGGCCAGAAACCAATCCTGATAGACTGGACCTTCAATAAGAGCGACCACCTGGCAACAAAAATAAACTGCGCGATAACGTAGAAACCAACCGCGGCGGCGAAAATCCACAAATTCAATCCCAGCAGAACTTCAAATACCTCGGTGAAATTTTCCCCTCTGAATGCCAGATATAACGCCGCGGCCGCTACGATAAATCGTAGAAGATATGAAATGTATTTACGATTGTGTCGCGGGCTTCCAG
>CAZTDF010000117.1:0-14625 GCA_964612465.1 uncultured Pirellulales bacterium | reverse complement strand
GTGATGAGTGTGACTGTGAAAAATCCGGGTTTGTCGGAGATTGATGAGCGTTGTATAGAAACGATTCGTTTTTTATCCATGGAAGCCGTGCAGAAGGCCAATTCGGGCCATCCCGGTATGCCGATGGGAATGGCCTCGGCGGCGTACGTGCTCTGGACCAAATATATGAAACACAATCCGTCTAATCCTAGATGGCACAATCGTGACCGCTTCGTTCTCTCGGCGGGTCACGGCAGCGCACTTTTGTATTCCATGCTGCATTTGACCGGTTACGGCATAACCCTGGACGATTTGAAGAACTTCCGGCAGTGGGGCAGCAAGACACCGGGACACCCGGAATACGAGCCGGACCGCGGCGTCGAAGTGACTACCGGGCCGCTGGGCCAGGGCATTTCCAACGCCGTCGGAATGGCGATTGCGCAGAAATATCTGGCGAGTCATTTCAACCGCGACGGATTTCCCGTTATCGACTACAATATGTACGTCATTGCCAGCGACGGTGACCTGCAGGAAGGCGTCGCCTCGGAGGCAAGCTCCCTTGCCGGACACCTCGGTCTCGATAACCTAATCGTAGTTTACGACGATAATCACATCAGTATTGACGGCAGTACGGATTTGTCGTTTACCGAAGACCGGGCCAAAAGATTCGAAGCCTACGGCTGGAACGTGCTGGTTGTCGGAGGTGACGGCAACGATATGGCCGCTTTCGAAAAAGCGATGGAAAAAGCGAAGGCGGAAAAACAACGGCCGACGATAATAAAATTTCGTTCACATATCGCATTCGGCAGTCCGAACAAACAGGACACCGCCGGGGCGCACGGCGCGCCTTTGGGTGACGATGAAATCAGGCTGATTAAGGAAAAATTCGGCTGGGACCCGGAAAAGAGCTTCTATATCCCTGACGAAGTCAAGACGCACATGCAGAAGGTTCAGGCCGAGGGCAAAAAAGCGCAGGCCGCGTGGGACAAGCTGTTCGCCGACTACGCAAAAAAATATCCCGAGCTTGCGGCACAGTTCGAGGATGCCGCGGCCGGTAAGCTGCCTGTGGACCTCGATGAGATTCTGCCGGCGTTCGAGCCGGGCAGCTCCCTTGCAACGCGCAAGGCGTCCGGCAAAGTACTGGCCGAATTGATGCCGAAACTGCCGCTGATTTTGGGCGGCTCGGCGGACTTGACGCCCTCGAACAATACGCGTTGGCCTGATGCGAAGGATTTCCAGAAAGATGCACGCGACGGCAGGTACCTTCGCTACGGAATTCGTGAGCACGGGATGGGGGCGATAATGAACGGGATTTCCGTCAGCGGCATGGCCCGCGCGTTCGGCGGGACGTTCCTGGTCTTCAGCGATTATATGCGAGGCGCGATCCGCGTCGCGGCACTCTCGAATTACCCGACTATATTCGTCTTTACGCACGACAGTATCGGTATTGGCGAAGACGGTCCGACCCATCAGCCGGTCGAGCATTTCGCCGCCCTGCGGGCGATACCGAATCTGCTCGTCATCCGTCCCGCCGACGCGAACGAAACCGCCCAGGCATGGAAATACGCGCTGGAGCATCGAGATGGGCCGGTGGCTCTACTGCTGACCCGGCAGGGATTGCCCGTTCTGGACCAGGAAAAATACGCCCCGGCAACAAATCTGAATAAGGGCGCTTATGTGCTTCGTGTCGAGGGCGTCCCGCCCTCGAATCGCGGGCTGGAAGCCCGCGACACTGTTCTGCTTTTGGCTACCGGCTCGGAAGTCTCGGTCGCTCTCGGTGCCGCCGAAGCCCTTGCAAAAGAAAATATCGCCGCCCAGGTGGTCAGCATGCCATGCTGGGAGTTGTTCGAAGAGCAAAGTCAACAATATAAAGATTCTGTCATTCCGCCGGCCGTGACGGCCAGAGTCGCAGTCGAGGCCGGCGTCGAACTGGGCTGGCACAAATATCTCGGCGACAATGGCGTCTTTGTCGGGATGTCGTCGTTTGGTGCCTCTGCACCCGGCAAAGTCTGCTTCGAAAAGTACGGCATCACAGCGGAAAATGTGGTCAAGGCGGCAAAGAAATCGCTGGCGAATTCCGAATGACTTCCACGGCCTTTCGGGCTTGATAATGCAGAATAGACCCCTCATGGCGGCGGATTGCTTACAGAAGTAATACCGCCGCCTTTTTTTGTAACGAAAACATGATAAGGAGCAACGAAATGAAACGGAAACATGTTATTGCAGTAGCAGTCGCAGCATTAATAGCAGGATTTTTTTGTTTCGCAGGCGGCCAGGTTCCGGGGAAAGAATTGGAGCTGATACGGCTGCCCGGGGCGCGGGCGGTGATCGATGCCGGGCTGTATCCGACGATTCAGGCGGCGATTGATGCTCTGCCTGACGAGGGCGGAGTTGTGGGTCTGCCGCCGGGGACGTTTGAGATTAGCGAGCCTTTGATTGTTAGCAAATCCGACGTTCTTATCGAAGGGGCCGGCACCGCTACGCATATCAAGAACGTTAACACAGACGGCAAAAGTGCGCTTATACTTCAACATCCCGGCGCCGGTGACAATCGAAATGCCGAGCTGTGGCGGATTCGCTTGGCGGACTTCCGAATTACCGGCAGCGAAAAGAGCGGCCACGGCATAGAGGCTCTGCGGATTAACGAACTTTTCATCGACGGCGTTACCGTCAGCTATCACGGCGGCGACGGTATCAGGATGTACTTCTGCTACGAGGACCCACGAATCTGCAATTCGCTGATGACGTATAATAAGAAAACCGGACTAAACATTATTGGCTGTCACGATGTCGTCGTCTCGGCTAACCAGTTCGAGGAGAACCACGATGCCCTCAGGTTCATCGACGGTTTCAATCTCTGCATGACGGGCAATTGCCTCGATGACCATCTCGGTGACGGCGTCGTTATCGAAAACACATACGGCTCGGTCGTCTCCGGCAATATGATCGAGGAGTGCAAAGGCACGGCCATCGTGCTCGACCGCGACTGCTACGGAATCGCGCTGAGCGCCAATGTGATTGCACACGATGCGTCCGGCGGAATTGCGCTGCGAGATGCGCACGGATGCACCGTCAGCGCCAACGCCTTCACGATCATGGGTAAAGACGCCTTGAACATCGGGCCGGCTTCCGGGCGTATCACCGTGACCGGCAACAATTTCTCCAACAGCTATATCGGCGCCGACAAGGTCAAGAGAACGGCAAACGATCTGGCCGCGGCCGGGGTGGTCCTTAACGGCACATCCGACGTCGCCTTAACAGGCAATCTTTTCTCCGGCTTAAGGCCAAAGGCGCTGAGCCTTGAAGGCTCGGCGAGTAAACACGTGCTGTTTTCGGATAATGTTTTCGTCGATACGGCCGGCGACCAGAAAAAATTAGAGGCCTCTCTGGTCAAAGACAATCTGGAAGATGAATAAGAAAAGGGCTGAAAATGAAATTGACAAAGATGTTTATGGCGGTGCTTTTGGTTGGTGCGGCAGTTGTTGAGGCGCAGGCAGGGGAAAACGCACCGGTTTATCCGGGCAACGATTGGACAACAAAAAATCCCGAACAAGTCGGCCTGGATTCAGAGAAGCTAAACGAATTGAGCGATTACGCCGGCGGATTCGGCTGTGTGGTCAGGCACGGATATATGGTCTATACCTGGGGCGATGCCGGCAGGCGAAAAGACGTCGCTTCGGCGGCAAAACCACTTTACGCACACTTTCTATTCAAAGCGGTCGAGGACGGCAGAATCTTCAGCTTCGATGAGCACATCAGCAAGTGGGAGCCGCGGCTGAACCGGATAAACAAAAATCTCGGCTATAAGGACAGTGACATCACATGGCGGCATTGTGCCAACCAGATATCGTGCTACGGGCTGGCCGAGGCGCCCGGCACGGCCTTTGCTTACAACGACTGGCAAATGTCGCTGTTCTGGGATACGCTGTTTCAGAAGGTCTACGGCGCGAGCTTCGAGACGGTGGATGCCGAGGTCTTTCATCAGATGCTGACCGACAAGCTTCAATGCCAGGATAATCCGACGTTCATGGCCTTCGGCACCGGTGACAGGCCGGGCCGGCTTGCGATTTCGCCGCGTGATTTTGCCCGTTTCGGCCTGCTGTATCTGCGAGGCGGCAAATGGAAAGATGAGCAACTTCTCAGCCGTCAATACGCGACGATGGCGGTCACCAGTCCCGTGCCGAACTCGATCCGGCGCGCGGGCAATATAGCGGCGGACATGATCCTGGGCCAGCGTTCCATCGGCTCGAAACGAATCCCGGACAATCAGTGCGAGCACGCCGGCAGCTATAGCTGGCTCTGGTGGATAAATGGTATCGACCATAAAAATGTGCGGCACTGGCCCGATGTGCCGGTCGATACATACGGCTGCTTCGGACATGGCGGGCTGCGCGCTATGGTCGTCCTGCCCAGCCTGGATCTTATTATAAGCTGGAACGACACCAGAATCGAAGGCCGCGAGAAGGAAAATCACACGCTGAAACTGCTCGTAGATTCTGTGACATCAACCACATCTCGAAGCGGCCGGATTATTGCTGACCCCGAGCATCCCGAGTGGCTCAAACGAAGCGACGGCAGACCGTTCTTTATGTGCGGACCGGGCGACCCGGAGGGTTTTCTCTATCGCGGCAGCTTAAAGCCGAATGGGACCCGCGCCGGTGACCAGATGGATTTGATCGATAAAATAAAGGGCACCGGGGCCAACTGCATCTATCTTATGGCGATACGCTCCCACGGCGGCGACGGCGATAAAACGCATAATCCGTTTGTCGATCACGACCCGGCAAAAGGCATAAATCCCGCCGTGCTCGATCAGTGGGAAACGTGGTTTACGGAAATGGATAAGAACGACATTGTCATTTATCTGTTCCTCTATGACGATAGTGCGCGGGTATGGAATACGGGTGACAAGGTAGGCAAAGCAGAAAAAAATTTTATCCACACGCTCGTAAACCGGTTCGAGCATCATAAAAATTTGATATGGTGCATCGGGGAGGAATATCAGGAGGCTTTCAGCGCCGAACGGGTGAAAAATATTGCCGCGGAAATTCATGCCGCCGACGATTTCGACCATGTTGTCGCCGTGCACAAGCTTAACGGTCTGGATTTCTCGGAGCTTGCCGACGAGCGGAACATCGACCAGTTCGCGATTCAGTACAACGTCAAGACGGCAGAAGAGCTGCACGCCGGGCTGGTTAAGGCATGGAAGCAAGCGAAGGGCAGGTATAATCTGAATATGTCCGAGGCGGCCGACTACGGGACCGGTGCCGAAGCACGCCAAAAGAGCTGGGCCTGTGCGATGGCCGGCGCGTACGTTATGATTTTAGGGATGGATATAGCCACGACGGCCAAAAGCGACCTCGAAGACTGCGGCCGGCTGGCGCGCTTTTTCGAGTCGACTGATTTTCAACAATTCTCGCCGCACGATGAGCTTGGATTCGCCGGGACGCAATATGTGCTGGCCCGGCCGGGCGGAAGCTATATCGCGTATGCATCGAAATTACAGGGCAAAATTGGCTTGAAAAATATGCGGGCGGGGGTGTATAAATTACGTTGGTTCGATTGTGCAAACGGCAGCGAGGTGACTATGGAAAACGTAACCGTTGCCGGCGGCGACCAAAGCTGGGATAAACCGGGCCGTATCGGCAGCGAATTGGCAGTTTATATCGAACGTATCGGGGGATTATGAAAGGAATCCGATGAACGATATTCAAATTTTCACGACGCCGATTTTAGATGGGATTAAAATCAAGCAGTACAAGGGAATTGTGATTGTGCGAAACGTCAGGGCCGTAAATGTTATCCGCGACTTCTTCACGTCATTTCGTGACATATTCGGCGGACGGTCGGAGTCGTATCAGGAAGTAATGAAACTGATGCAAAATGACGTCATCGCCGAAGCGAAAGCAGAAGCGATGAGACTGGGCGCCAACGCCATCGTCGGCTTTACTCTGGACTACGATAACGTCGGTTCCAAAAACAAGTCGCTCGTAATGGCCTCCGCCAGAGGCACGGCGGTTGTTATATAATAAGGAAAGAAAAAAGGTCGCAGGTTTTGCAAATGAAAAGCAAAATTGTTCTATGGGTGCTGGTCGGCCTCTGCAGTGTGGTGCTTATATGTTCGGCTCTCTACTTGTCCGGCCCGGGCAGGCGGCGAGAGTATCCTGCTACGGCCCCCACAGACAGTTCTCCTAATGAAACATATTGCGCCGAACCAAACCAGGTGGTGGCACAGGCCGAGCCCAATCAGGTGGCATCCCCGGCCGAGCCCAATGAAGTGACGCCGAAGACAGCTTCGGTTAAAGACACGTTCAAGGATGAGCCTGAAGCACATGCTCTCTACGAGAAGATGATTGAAACGATGCGAAACGCCGAAAGCCTTTCCTATAAAGGCGATTGCGGTAATTGCACCTACACGATCTGGATGAAAAAACCCAACTACTTTCGCGTGGAGACCGTCAACAGGCAAGGCACAGAATGCGGAACCCTTGTCGGCGACGGCGATCATCTCTGGATTTACTGGCCGGAGGGAATTTCGCCTGCCTGGAACGAGGGGTACGAAGATTATACCGGGGCGGAGGTCTATATGAAAAAGACCACCCCAATAGGAAGGCACTCTATCGGACATGAGGTGGGCTGGCTAAGGGCGGGAATGGGTATGACAATAATCGATCCGAGCACCTTCCACGGCTATACGGACTCTCTTCAGCCCTATCTGGACGGCGTCAGAGGCTGGTACTCGGAGAGCATCGAAGGCCAGGAGTGTGACGTGATCGAGGTCAGTTTCATGAAACGTCAGCGGATCTGGTACATTTGGCTTTCCAAACAGGATCATCTTCCGCGGAAATTAAAGGAAGTAGTTCGCGTATCCCGCCCTCTCATCGGGTATGAATACTGGTCAGACGTGACTATCAATGCGGAAATACCGGATACGAAATTTGTCTGGTCGCCGCCGGCCGGCTGGCAGGAATGGACGCCGCCCGATCCGGCCGAAAAACTTCTCAAGCCGGGCGTCGAAGCGCCCGATTTCGAGTTGCTCCTGGCCGATGAAACCAAGATCAAACTGTCGGACTATCGCGGCAAAGTCGTCTGGTTCTATATCTGGCGGGCGGGGTGACCAGCCTGCCGGGAGGAGATGCGTCATCTCCAGATACTCTCTGAAAAGTATAAAGACAAAGGCCTGGTAATTCTCGGCTTCAATTGTTCGGATGACAAACAGATTGCACTGGATTTTATGCGGGAGAATTCCGCGACGTTTCCGAGTATTCTGGATTCCTCCGACGCCGCTGTGCAGATCGGATTCAGAGGCTATCAAATGAGCGGCGTGCCGCTGAATTACATTATCGACCGGGAGGGAAAGATTGTCGAGGCCTGGTACGGTTACGAACAAGGCCATAAACAAGCGCTCGAAGCGCTGGAAAAGGCAGGGCTTAAACTGGAAGGTCAGTAAGAATGGATAATCTGTTCGCAGACAGGATGGCCAAAACTCACAAGTCGTTCATCAGGGAAATTTTGAAGGTGACCCAGGACAGCAATGTCATATCATTCGCCGGTGGTTTGCCGAATCCTAAGCTGTTTCCGATCAAAGAGCTTGCCGATGCGTGCCTGAAAGTCCTGCTGGAAGACGGCGAAAATGTTCTTCAGTACAGTACGACAGAGGGCTATCTGCCTTTGAGAAAATATATCGCTAAGAGATACTTCGTAAAAAAGGGTTTGCAGGTAAGCCCGGATGAGATATTGATCACGAACGGTTCGCAACAGGGCCTCGATTTAGTCGGCAAAGTATTCCTGAATAAAGGAGACCGGATTGTTATCGAACGGCCGGGCTATCTGGGCGCCATACAGGCATTCGGTATATATGAACCGTCGTTCGTGCCCATATCCCTGCTCGAAGATGGCATAGATACGGATTTGCTCGAAAATGCCTTAAAGGCAAACCAGACAAAACTGTTCCATACGGTAATCAATTTTCAGAACCCCTCAGGCGTAACTTATTCACGGCAGAAAAGAGAAAAGCTTGCCGGTATCATCAAAGCTCACAATATGGTTTTGGTTGAGGATAATCCTTACGGCGAGCTGAGATTCATGGGGGAAGATATGCCTTCGATGAAGAGTTACCTCCCGGACGGCACGATTGTTTTAGGCTCATTTTCGAAAGTGGTCACACCGGGACTGAGGCTCGGATGGATTTATGCCCGCAGCGATGTAATGGAAAAGATCATTGTGGCAAAGCAGTCATCCGACCTGCACTCGAATTATCTCTCGCAGAGGGCCGTTTATCGGTATCTGATTGACCACGACCTCGACGAGCATATTCTGAATATCAGAAAGGTTTATAAAAAGCAGAGAGATTTGATGGTATCGATGATAGAGCAACATTTTCCGGAAGAGATAAAATGTACGAAGCCTGAGGGGGGCATGTTCTTGTGGGCAACACTTCCGGAGAATCTTTCATCATTGCATTTATTTAAGCTCGCAGCGGAAGAAAATGTTGCTTTTGTTCCAGGCAGAGCGTTTTATGTAGATGGCGGCGGGGATAATACGCTGAGACTTAACTTTTCGAATTCGGACGAAGAGAAGATCGAAGAGGGGATAAAACGGCTGGCGAAGGTTATAAAAAGAGTCTTGACGGAAAACAAATAGACCGGATTTTATACGAACGGCCGGTATTAACAAGAAAGTGAGGTGATTGTTATGGATAAGCTTTATGAAGAATCGGAAACGGGATGCTGCCCGAGATTCGATCCTGAGCCGTGGGACGAAAAGGAAGTGACTTTTCAGGATAAACTATTCGTCAAAGATCACGTCAGGAGTTTCTTTCACATCCCGCTGAACTTCGGGAAAGTCATGGTCAGGAACATGGAGAAAATTCAGCAGGCCGATGCCCTCGTGCCGACGCCCGTGATGCTCTCGGACGAGAAGTCTCTCTGGGGCAGCGATCTCTATATCGCGGTCGCCAGGGATGTGCCGGGGGCAACTATGGCGAGGATATCGGGGACGTTTTTGACGAAGGTTTTCGAGGGGCCGTATAAAGACGCGGGTAAGTGGGCACAGGAAATGAAGGCTTACGTCAAGGCGAAGGCCAAAGAGATTCAGAAGATGTACTTTTTCTATACGACCTGCCCGAAATGCGCTGAATATTACGGCAGGAATTACACCGTGATATTGGCGAAGATTTGAGCGACGAATCCTGAATACGTTTGATTTAAAGGAGAACCCCTCAATGAATTGAGGGGCTAAATATTATGTTTGGTGATAGTGCGACCGCTTTAACAATATTGTTTATTATCCTCGCCGCGGGTATCGGTGCTTTTGTCAGAAAAAGGAGCAGGGACAAGTGCCTGCGGGATTTCGAGCAGAACATGGTGACGCTGGAAGAGAAATCCGGCAAGACAATCTGGGGCAAATTACGGGTCGAAAATACCGGGCTGGAATTTGTTTATCCCGAAAAGCACAAAGACGAGGAAGGACACGATGAAACCAGCTACATTGTATACAAATATGAGTACCCGGATATTGCAGTGGTGATTCGTTTTCACGATGAGCTGAGCGAACAAAATAAGAGGGCACGAGAAAAAGAGTTGAAGAGGACATATCACCCCGGGACCTTGTGCAGGCTCAAAAGGCGAATCCTTAACGTTTTTCGAACCGTCAGAGATTCGATAGTGGAGATTATCAATCTGCTTATCAGCCAGGCGAAAAAAGCCACACCTGCGGGCAAAGTGCTGACGTCTCAGGACAAGTACGTCTCGCAGATGAAACAGGAACTGGTGGCTTCGGCGGGAACTTCCTTCGAGCCTTTGCTGGAAAGATATATCGGCCACAAGGTCGTGCTTGAGATGGCCAAGGGCGACAAAATATTCGAATACTGCGGCGTGCTAAAGGAATACACGGCGGAGTTTATCGAAATTATGGACGTCAATTACTCCCCGAAGCCGGACCAGCCGGCCAGAACGTCCGACCTCGTCGTGCCCCGCAAACACGGCCTCATCCGGCATCTTGCCGAATAATATTCGTATCGGGAAAAAAACGCGAGTGTCCCTGCAGATTCAAAACGCGTGCATATCAGGTGCCATTGATTAGAAGCTAATTCTGAAATCCCTGTATTTCGGATCGGTCGGTATTTCCTGGATTCTGGTCTCTCTTAAATAATCGCCGAAATATTCTTTTATGTCCTGTATGCAACCATCGATATCCTGGGCGGGACCCTGGGCGAACATCTCGACGGTGCCGTCCGGCAGGTTGCGGACGAAACCGGTGAGCTGGTGGCGATGCGCTATCCTGTGGGCGGTATATCGAAAGCCGACACCCTGGACACGGCCGATAAAAATCACATGCCTTGCAGCCATTTCCGATCGAATATTTAATATTGGTTATTGACTTATGGGTTACAATAGTAATATATTAATCGCTGCATTCCTTTGCTGCAAGTGAACAAATCGGCTCGGCGGCTGTAATAGAATAAATTAAGGTTCACCGATAGCAGAAAGTGAAGTATAATCCGGTTTTTTGAAAAAGTTATTGATTATGCCCGAAAAGACAAAACAACAAATAGAAAGAGATGAGCAGATTTATCAGCTTACCACGCTGGTGGCGGGAGATTTTTCGCTTCAAGAGGTGCTGGAAAAACTGGCCGAAGCGGCGGTTAAAACCGTCGGCGTCAAGGCCTGCTCGATCAGGCTGCTTGATGAAGGAGCCGGTGACTTGAAAATGCGAAGCACCTACGGACTCAGCGAAGAATACCGCAACAAGGGCGTGGTATCAAAAAATGATCCCGTGGTCAAAGCGGCCTTCGCGGGCGAAGCCGTGGTCCTCGACGATATGCGCGTCGACGGAAGAGTCAAATACAAAGAGGCAACAATCAAAGAAGGTCTGGTCAGCCAGCTCACCGTCGCGATGCAATTTAAAGGCCGGGCGATCGGAGTGCTTCGGCTTTACAGTCCGAAGTCCAAGCGATTTTACGAAGATGATATTAATCTTGCCAGGGCGGTCGCTTCGCAGTGCGCGGTGGCCATTACGAACGCCCGGCTCTATGCCAAGGCTATCGAAGGCGCCCGGATTACCGAGCAGATGAGGCTTGCAGGGCTGATCCAGCGGAGAATGATTCCGGAAAAAGCCCCTGTAATACGCGGTCTGGACATCGCCGCGGCCTATATCCCGTGCTTCGACGTCGGCGGGGATGCTTACGATTTCCGCCGGATTAGCGAGACACAGATTCTCATTACGATTGCCGACGTGATGGGCAAAGGAATGCCGGCTGCCATGATGATGAGCTGGTTCCGCGGGGCGGCCAGGGCCTATGCGGAAGGCTGCATGGAGTGCACCGAGTGCCAGGGAGACGACAGGTTCTTCGCTGAGAATTCGGCAGACCGCTTTAGGCTGGTCAACCGGACGCTCACCGTGATCAAAAACTTCAACCGCATGGCGTGCGATGAGTGCAGAGACGGTGAATTCGTGACTTTGTTCTATGCGATGATCGACGTCGAACAAATGACGGTGACATATTGCAATTGCGGGCATGAGCCGACGGTCCTGATAAGCAACGGCAAGATTATCGACCTGGATAAAGGCGGGCTTGTGCTTGGGGTCGATGCACAGGCGGAATACGAGATAGGAACCGTCAAGTTGACGAACAACGATTGTCTGCTGTTTTATACCGATGGGCTGACCGACGCGGTCAACTTCGATAATGAAATGTGGGGCAGAGAAAATCTGCTGGCCACGGCGAAGAAATATGCCACGGAGTCGGCCGAGCAGATGATAAAGGATATCCTCGGCTACAGAAGGCGGTTCGTGGGACTTGCCAGGCAGATCGACGATACGAGTATGGTTGTGGCCAAAGTGGTTAAGCCGTAAAGAACAGTGGATGAGCGGTAATTGTGTCTGGGATGGCGGATTTGATTATTACGATTGACGGTCCCGCGGCCAGCGGCAAAAGTACGGCAGCGAGGCTTTTGGCTCGCAAGCTCGGCGCGAGCTTTCTCGATACAGGCGCGATGTATCGAGCCGTCACGTTAGCCGCGATGCGGGCCGGCGTCGATTTGAACGACGAACAGAAGCTGCTCGATATTACGCAGACATGCGAATTCCAATTCTCCGTTAAGGCCGGCAAAACGACTGTCCACATCGATAACACTGATGTCACCGAGCAGATACGCAGTCCCGAGGTGACCGCTAATGCCCGGTATATCGCCGCTGCGCCGAGAGTGCGGGAGAAACTGGTTCAAATGCAAAGGCAGTTCGCCTCGGACCGGCAAAAAATCGTCACGGAAGGACGAGACCAGGGCACGGTCGCGTTCGACGACGCCGATATTAAATTTTACCTGATGGCCGATTCGGCCGAGAGGGCGCGAAGAAGACAGGCTGAATTGCTGGCAAAAGGCATTAGTGAGAATCTCGAGCAGATACAAAAGGCAATCGAACAGCGCGACAAAAGCGACGAGAGCAGAGCGGTCGGACCGTTGAAGCCGGCCGAAGATGCGATTATCGTCGACACTACTAATATGAGCATAGAACAGGTTGTGGAAAAGCTCGCTTGTCATGTGAAAGAAAAATGTTCAAAGAGAACGTAAAAGCGAAATGGTTCTGGTTTGCACGCTGGATGTGCAGGCTTTTTTGCATGTCGTTTTTTCGCGTGCGCAGCTACGGCAGAGATAATATCCCCCGGACCGGCCCATTCGTACTGATCAGTAACCACCAGAGCTATCTCGACCCGATGCTCTGCGGCGGGCTCATTAAGAGACGCGTGAGCTTTCTTGCCCGAGAATCGCTTTTCAAACACTGGTTGTTCGGCAGGATGATCAGATCGGTCGGAACGATACCCGTCAAGCTGGGCGAGGCCGACATAGCCGCAATGAGGAAAGTTATCGACATGCTCAAGCAAGGCAGGGGAGTTTGTCTCTTTCCGGAAGGGACACGCTCGATGGACGGGAAAATCACGCCGTTCAAGCCGGGCTTCGGCCTGCTATGTAGGCGGGGCAACGCGGCGGTTGTGCCGGTAGTCATTGACGGTGCCTTCGAATGCTGGCCGAGGCATAAGAAGCTGTTCTCACGCGGCTCGATTGTGGTCAGCTACGGCAAAGCCATACCCGCCGAGCAGGTAAAGAATATGAGCAATGAAAAACTTGCCGAAGTCTTAACCGAGACCCTGCGCCAGATGCAAAACGAAAGCCGAATCAAACAGGGCAAAAAACCGTACGATTACTCGTAGATTGCCAGATTAGGTAATACTCAAAGACTTTGCCTTTGAGTGTGCCACTCTGATGAGCACACGCAAACACAATATGCACCTTTGAACAAATTAGACGCGAAATTCGTCTTGACGCCGTGGCAAGTTGCATGTAGCTTTATGAGCACGAAACGATTTTCTTCAGGAGCCAAAGAATATTCGAGGGTGCGCCCGGTATTGATCTGAATAACGCGAAATCTCATAATTGGAAGGAATATTTATGAAAGGCCACACGAACATAAAAAGGCACAAGTTAACACGTCGGGATTTTATCAGGACTTCGGCGGTTGCCGGGGCGGCGGTTCTGGCATCGGGCGGGAGCAATATCTTTGCCGCGGGCTCGGACACGATCCGCATCGGTATAATCGGCTGCGGCGGGCAGGGTACGCGGGACCTTGTCAGTTGTGTTAAAAGCTCGCCGGGCGTGGAGATCACGGCGATGGGCGATTTGTTCGAAGACCGCATGAAAGAATCGCTCGATAAGCTCAGAAAAGACGTGCCGGCCGCTCTGAAAGTCACGCCGGACAGGCGATTCGTGGGCTTTGACGCGTACAGGAAAGTATTGCAGTGCGACGTGCACATGGTAGTTTTGACAACGCCGCCCCACTGGCGTGCGCAGCATTTGAAGGCCGCCGTGCAGGCCGGCAAGCACGTGTTCATGGAGAAGCCCGCCGGCGTGGACCCGAAGGCCATCCGTTCGATGATTGAGACGGCCGAGCTTGCCGAACAAAAGCGCCTCTCGGTGGTCGCGGGCACGCAGCGCCGGCACAGCAAAAAGTATCAGGAGATCATCCGGCGAATTCATGATGGCCAGATCGGTGAGATTGTTTCGGGCCAGGGCTACTGGAACGGTGGTGACATGCTCGGCTACTGGAAGTGGTACGACAAGCAAGACCTCTCCGACATGGAATGGCAGTGCCGGAGCTGGCCGTGGTTCACCTGGACCAGCGGCGACCATATCGTCGAGCAGCACGTCCACAATCTCGACGTTCTCAACTGGGCGCTGCAGGCTCATCCCGTGCAGTGCATCGGCATGGGCGGCCGGGCCGTGCGCGACCTGGGCAATATTTACGACCACTTCACCGTCGAGTATGAGTATCCGGACGGCGTCCGCATCGAGAGCATGTGCCGGCAGATTAACGGCTGCACGGACAGAATCGCCGAGCGCGTGGTCGGCACAAAGGGCTTCTCCGATATTGATCGCGGCGTGATTACGGGCGAAAAGCCCTTCAGGTACGAGGGACCCGATCCGGACCATTACGTACAGGAGATGGCCGACCTGATAAAGAGCATTCGTGACGGCAAGCCCATCAACGAGGCCAAAAACGTCGCTGAGAGCACGATGAATGCTATCATGGGCCGAATGAGCGCCTATACCGGCCGGGCACTGAAATGGGACTGGGCGATGAATGCCTCGA
>CAZTDF010000116.1:0-14661 GCA_964612465.1 uncultured Pirellulales bacterium | reverse complement strand
TTCCTGCAATATTTTGAAAAAAGTTTCGTCGAATTGGGCATCCGGTAAATTTTTCAGAAGCCGGGATTCAATTTTTTTTAGTTCCGCCCCGGGCAATTGAGTCCGGCAGAGGGCGTATTTAGTCCCAGCCAGGCCAAAATAGCCCCATTTAGTCTGGAAAATCACATATTTTATAACTTTTTGCATTTTTTACCTGACTTGTATGCCTAAAATATTTCTAATGAGTCAAATTCATTGACGCAAGAGCAAAATTCTGTTAAATATACTAGTTTTTACAATAACGACTCAATGCGGTTGGAAGCTAAGATTCGCTTATAGCTTCATTTTTGGCTTTTGATTTATGTCTCTTGAAGAGCTAAGAAATAGAATAGATGAGATTGACCTTCAGCTTGTAAAGCTGCTCAATGAGCGTGCGCGCGTTGTGGTGGATATAGGAAAGCTCAAGAACAAAACCGCCAAACCGGTCTATGCCCCGGATCGCGAGAAAGAGGTTCTGGCCAGGATCGTCGAAACCAATGAAGGCCCGCTGCCGGATAAGTGCTTAGCTGCTATCTGGCGTGAGCTGATGAGCGGCTCATTTGTTTTGGAGAGGCCGTTGCGAATTGCATATCTCGGTCCCGGCGGCAGTTTCAGCCATACCGCGGCGATGCTTAAGTTCGGCCAAAGCGTCGAATATGAATCGGTGACAGATATCACAAGTATCTTCGAAGAAGTCAGCAAAGGTCATTGCGATCTGGGCCTTGCGCCGGTAGAAAATACCATGGGCGGCGGTGTTATAGAAACGCTCGATGCGTTGATAGATTCGAATGTGAAGGTCTGTGCCGAGGTCCTGATGGCGATTCATCATAATCTTATGGGCAATTGCACGCTGCAGAAAATCGAAAAGATTTACTCCAAGCCGGAAGTATTTGCCCAGTGCAGAAACTGGTTAAGTGCTACTTTTAAGGATGCACAGACAATCCCGGTCGCCTCTACCGCCAGAGCCGCACAATTGGCGGCTGAAGAGCCGAGGGCCGCAGCGATTGGTTCCAGCATTGCAGCCGAGCTGTACGACTTGAGAATTGTCTGCGAAAACATCGAGGATACCGCTAATAATGTAACCAGGTTTTTAATCATCAGCAAAGAAGACGCCAGACCCACGGGCGAGGATAAGACCGCCATCTTGTTCAGTACGGCTCATAAGGCCGGTGCACTGGCTGACGTGCTCGATGTATTCAAGCGATTCGGTATCAATCTGACAAATATAGAGTCCAGGCCAAGCAGGAAAAGGCAGTGGGAATATTATTTCTTTGTGGATTTCCTCGGACACAGGACAGAAAAGCATATCCAGGAGGGAATGGAAGAGTCTCGTAAGCATTGTTTGCAGCTTTCGATATTAGGCAGTTTCCCGAGAGCAACGGAGTTATTGTAGTTGTTGTTCGTTACCCATAACCCATGATCCGAGCGACGGGTCGCTAAGATAAATATAGGAGAGTTCTATGAGAAAGCCATTTGTGGCAGGTAACTGGAAGATGAACACGGACAGCCACACCGGCGTAGAGCTGGTTGAGCGTATTGCTTCCGGATCTGTGGAGACAGCGGGCCAGAGCGTAACCGTAGCGGTTTTCCCGCCTTTTGTTTATTTGCAGGCGGTGGCAAAGGCTCTTAGCTCGTCGAGTATAGCCGTCGGTGCTCAGGATATTTACTTCGAGCCTAAAGGTGCTTTTACAGGTGAGATAAGTGCTTCAATGCTCAAAGATGTCGGCTGTTTGTATTGTCTCTGCGGCCATTCGGAACGCCGGCACGTAATCGGTGAGTCTGATGAATTAATAAATAAGAAAGTTGCCGCTGCTATTACCGGCGGACTTTTGCCGATTTTATGTGTGGGCGAGCTTCTCGAAGAACGTAAGGCTTCGCTAACGAACGAGGTAGTAACTCGGCAGGTAAAAGAAGGCCTGGCCGGCTTAAGCGCCGAAAAGATCCAGGCCGTAACCATAGCATATGAACCGGTCTGGGCCATCGGCACAGGCCTGACGGCAACGCCCGAGCAGGCCCAGGAAGTGCACGATTTTATACGAAAGCTGCTCGGACAAATATATGATGAAAAAATAGCCGGGGAAATCCGAATCCTTTACGGCGGCTCGGTTAAACCGGACAATGCCGCGGAACTGATGAGCCAGAAGGATATAGACGGCTCGCTCGTCGGCGGGGCAAGTTTGAAGGCTGATGATTTTCTCGCAATAATTCAGGCCGCAGTATAATTGACTATTTTACTCGTGACTATTGAGAGAAAAAAGTGGAACTTAATATTCCATAACAGTAGAAAAAAGTAAATAGTCAATTGAAAGGGGAATAAATATGACTGTTTTTCCAATATTGGCAGTAACTTTTATTATGAACGTAGTTGCCGTCCTGTTCGTTATTTGCTGCGTGTCGCTGGTTCTGATTATCCTGATTCAAAAGGGCAGAGGCGGCGGCTTAAGTGGGGCGTTCGGCGGCGCAATGGCCAGTGGGATTCTGGGTTCAAAGACGGGCGACTTTTTGACCTGGGTGACAATAGTGCTGGTGGGTGTGTTTCTGATCCTTGCAGTGGTGATGGCCAAATTCTACAAGCCGGCTCCCGTTGGTGATTATGACGTAAGCCCGCAGACTCAGCAGCAGCCGCTGGAAAGCCCCGAGCAACCGGAACCATCCGATGCCGCCGGGGATACGGCCGGTCAACCCGGTGCCGGCGCAGATATAAATTCGCCCGGCAGTTAACATGAAGATTATCCTGAAACACAACGGCTGTTCGTACGGCCGAATTTAGCTTGAAAGTAGAGTTATAATGAATAGTATGACCGGCTATGGCGAGGCACAGGGCGAGGCTGATGGAGTAAGTTATGCCGTTGAGGTTAAGACTGTCAATAACCGCTACTTCAAGACCATCATAAAGTTACCGGAACCGGCAACCTTTCTGGAAGAGGATATTGATAAGCTTTTGAGAAAAAATATCTCGCGAGGAACAACAAATTACGTGCTTCGGCTCAAAGATACATCGGCAAGCGCACTGTTTGATATCGACGAGAGGGCCTTACAGGCTGTTGCGGAGAAATTGAAACGGGCCGGTTCTTCGACTGGTATTAACGCAACGATCGATATCGGCAACCTGTTAACCTTGCCCGGCATTATTCAGCCGGCAATGCCGGATAAAGAAAGAGCCGGGCAAATCAGGAAACTCGCCTTGGAGATAAGTCAGGAGGCGCTGGATAAGCTAAAACAAATGCGCGCCACTGAGGGCGACTATTTGGAAGCCGATATAAATAAATGCTGTACGATAATAGGAGAAGACCTTGAGCAAATACGCGGCCGAAGTGACATCGTTATAAAGGAGTATGCGGATAAACTGAAGAAAAGGGTCAACGAGCTGCTCGCGCATGCGGAGCTTAAAATAGATGAAGGAATTCTTGCCAGGGAAGTGGCGATTTTTGCGGAAAGGTCGGATATTTCCGAAGAGGTTGCCCGGTTAGATTCACATCTGCAGCAATTTGCTCAATGTTGCAGGGGAAGCGACCAGGCGGGACGCAGGCTGGACTTCATCAGCCAGGAGATGCTCAGAGAAGCAAACACCATTGCGAGCAAGGCCTCCGATACCGAAACGACACGTTATGTGGTCAATATAAAATGCCAGATTGACCGCATTAAGGAACAGGTTCAGAATATAGAGTAAAAAGGAGTAAAACGTATAGACTGTTAATGGTTTATGCCGAGGATGGAATGACGAATACAAACAATGGAAAAGGCAAAGTAGTCATCGTGAGCGGCCCATCAGGTGTCGGCAAGAGCACGATATGCAAAGAGATTCTCAAGAAGCTCAATTATATTTACCTGAGCGTTTCGTTGACGACCCGGCCGATAAGCGAAGCGGAAGTCGATGGAAACGATTACTGGTTCGTTTCCGAAGAGGACTTCCGGGAGCGGATCAAAAAAGGTTTGCTGCTGGAATATGCTGAGGTGTTCGGGCATCTTTACGGGACGCCGAAAGACAAGGTTGACGAAGCGCTGCAGGCCGGCAAGGTTGTGATTCTGGAGATCGACGTTCAAGGTGCTATAAAGGCCAGGGTAGTTTTCCCGGATGCTGTGATGATTTTCATCTTACCGCCCAGCGCGAAGGACCTGGCGAAACGCCTCAATCACAGGGGCAGAGATGCTGAAGAAGTTGCCGAAGTGAGACTCAACGGGGCGAGTGCCGAAATCGCCGCCGCCTGGCAATATTATGAACATATGGTTATCAACGAAGATTTGCAGCAGGCAGTAAACGAATGTGTGCAAATCATCGAGAACGCAAGAACAGAAACGTAAGAAAGCGAAAATCGAAACTGAAGAGTCCGCCCTTGTCCGGCGGATATTAAATGTGAGATCCGGAAGATGATAGACGAACTCAAGAGTGAAAAACTTGTTAATAAGGTCGGCGGCAAATTCAAACTGACGGCACTGGTTCAAAAACGGCTGGGTGAGCTTATGCAGGGCGGCCGGCCCCTGATCAAGGACATCGAAGGCAGAACGATGCTCGAAATTGTCATTCAGGAGATCTTGCAGGACAAGATCACCATCGATGACGGAGTTCCTGCGGAGCCTGCAGAGAAAACAAAGAAAAAATAAAGACAGCCTCGATTCTCCGGTGCGCCTCGGCTATGAAACGAAATACGAGATGCTTGACAATCTGAATATTTTGCTGGGTGTAACTGGCGGAGTCGCCGCGTACAAAGCGGTCGATTTGGCCGGCAAACTGACCGCTGCCGGCGCCCGGGTAAAGACGGTAATGACCGAAGCGGCCTGCCGGCTCGTCGGGCCGAAAAGCTTCGAAGCGGTCACCCAATCAGCCGTTTTTACGACCATGTGGAGCACGGCGGAAGAATATCAGATCAGCCATATCGCACTTCTCGACTGGGCCGATGTCGTTGTCGTAGCACCGGCAACCGCGAATATTCTCGGCAAAATCGCAAACGGCATCTGTGACGATATGCTCAGCACTACCCTTTGCGCCTGCTGGCCATTAGTCGAATCTGGAGCGGTGCTTCTGGCCCCTGCGATGAACAATAATATGTGGGCAAACCCGGCCGTGCAGCACAATGTCAAGACGTTGGAAGAAAGAGGCTTCCAATTCACAGGCCCTGCAGAAGGCCGGCTCGCGTGCGGCACCGAGGGAATCGGCAGAATGTCCGAGCCGCAGGAAATTCTGGAAGCGATCGAAAAAATCGCCTCGAACATCGGGAAACGTGAAGTCTGAATCGAAGCAAGTGACACGTTCCCAAGCCCGCCCTGGGCCGAGCCAAGGGAGATACCTGATGCGAATCTTAATCACGGCAGGCGGAACTCGCGAATACATCGACCCGGTCCGCTTCATCTCCAACGCGAGCAGCGGAAGGATGGGTTACGCACTTGCCCGGGCGGCACTAAAAGCCGGGCACAAAGTCACTCTCATAACAACGCCGACCGCCCAAAAGCCACTGGATGCAGTAAAGCTCGTCAATGTAGAAACCGCCGCCCAGATGTTCGAGGCCGTTAAGAAACATTTCAGCCGATGTGATTGTTTGATTATGGCCGCCGCTGTGGCCGACTATACCCCTGCCCATCCGGCCAGAACCAAAATACGAAAGACCGGCGAGCCATTGACCGTCAAATTAAAATCCACAACCGACATCCTGAAATGGGCGGGAAAAAACAAAAAGAAAGATCAAATCGTTGTCGGCTTCGCATTGGAAGATAACAACGTAAGAGAATGGGCCGAAAAAAAACTGAAAGAAAAGAAACTTGATATGATAGTCGCCAACACCTGTGCCGCAATCGGTGCCGAGAAATCGACCGTTCAGATAAAAACGCCCGGCGGCGAATGGCTGAAATTTCCCAGGGCAAGTAAAGCAGTTATCGCCGGAAAAATTATCTCTATGGCCGAAAGCCTTTTATCAATTTAACAAAGGGAGATAAGACAATGACCACAACGACTAAAAAGATTGTTCTGTTGCTGCTGCCCCTGCTGATATGTGCCGTGAATACAGCGTCCGAGCAGCCGGTTTTCCCGGTCAAGGTGAGCGAGAACGGGCGGTATATTGTTGACAGCAATGGCAATCCCGTCTTCTGGATGGGCACCACTCAATGGCAAATCTTTCGGGAATATACGCTTGACGAAGCCAGGGTGATTCTTGAAAAAACCAGGAGCAATGGCTTTGTATTTATTCAGGCGATGCTCATGGGAGTTGGTGACGGCACTCAGCCCAACGTGCAAGGCCACAAGCCCTGGATTAATGACGATCCCCTCACGCCGAACGAGGAGTATTTCAGGAACGTGGACTCTGTTATCCGGATAGCACGGGATAACAACCTGATCTTTTCGGTGACTCTTTATCATCAACGATACCGCAAGTGTATAACATTAAAGAACGCCCGGGCATGGGCGAAATGGCTGGCCGGCCGGTACAAGGATGTGCCGAATATCATATGGTCCATGACACCCGAGGCCAAACAGGAGTTTGTTCCGGTTCTCCGGGAGCTGGCCGCGGGACTCCACGAAGGAGACGGAGGTTCCCATATTATCACCTTTAAACCCGACCCGGCACCATATACTTCCAGCTTCATTCACGACGAGGACTGGCTGGCTTTCAACTCGATGCAAACGTGGAACAGGGTCGACCTGATTTATCCCATGGTAACCAAAGATTATAACCTTAAGCCCGTAAAGCCCGTTTTAATGGCCGAGGGCGCCTACGAAGAAGGCTCCGAATACGGATTCGAAGTGACTCCCCTGTGGATACGCAGGCAGGCATATTATTCATACCTGGCCGGTGCCCATCACACGTACGGCCACAACGATAGCTGGCGCGTCCTGCCTACGTGGAAGAAGGCCCTTGATGCACCCGGTGCTGTTCAGATGGGCGTCCTTAAGAAAATATTCCTGGGCCTGAATCAATGGTGGTATCTCGTTCCGGATCAATCGATTTTTGCAAGCGACGGCCAGACCGACGGGAAAATTTTGAACCTTGCAGCCCGGCACAAAGACGGCAAATGGATTATGGTTTATCTGGGCGACAAAACCTCCTTTTCCATCAATATGAATAAGATTACCGCTGGAGACAAAATTAACGCATCCTGGGTGGACCCAAAAACCGGCGATTCAGTTTCTATTGGCAGCTTTTCAAATACCGGCATCGAATCCTTCTCGACGCCCGATGGCTGGGAAGATGCACTGCTGATACTCACAGCACAAGGCAGCTAAATGCTTCGACTTCGCTCAGCATGATAAAAAAAGCGACCGGCCAAACAGATGTTTGGAATTGCCGCATTTCGATTAACATTGAGACCGAGAGAAACAACAGAAAAATGTGCAGTATTCCTTTAATTCCCTGCCGCTCAGCGTCTTTAATGGATTGCCGAGTCTGCCTTAATACCGGTGATCGCTTCGCCTTGACCGATGAGGTAAATGTTCGGGTGCGGGGGCGGCGCCATTCCATCACCCAGGAAGAAGCTTGGGTGTGGTGGCTTATTATAGACCACGTTCTGCCAGGCTATAGCCAGGCGGTATTGTGGATCGTGCATCAGCGTGTAGATACGGTGCTCAGTGGGGATCGTCGTGGTGTAGAGCCGCAAGGACTGCCCATCGGGAGCAGTCACGAGCAGTTCCTCGCGCCAGTCTCCGATGAAATCGCCCATAATGTTGGGGCCTCGACCACCACGTCGAGCTTCGGTTGCGAAGAGACGTTCTTCGGCTCCCGTGCTCCAATTCCATTTGCTCACCGTGGAACGAGAGAGCAACTCTCGCAGCAGATCGCCGTCCCACCAGATCACAAAACCGCTTGATCGCGGATTGGGACCGATCTCCTTGCCGCGCGAATCCCGCAGTCCTCCCGGCCCGCCCCACGCTTCAAAGCCGCCGTGGCGAGGATCGATGTCGGCCGCCATGCCTCCACCAACATCGATGCCGGGACTATGCTTCCAGATCAATTCGCCGGTGCGCGCGTCGCGCATGGCAACGCCGGGCGTTCGGAACCGCACTGTGTCATTTTCGTTTTCATGGATTGTGAAGACCTCCAGGCCGGGACGGTCGGGGTACATGTCGCTGATGTGCATTGAGTCGCCGTGTCGCAGCCCGGTGGAGTACAAACCCCGGCCGTTGTCATCAACTACCATGGAATGGTAGATGATCTCGTCCTTACCGTCGGCGTCCACATCCGCCACCGATAGCGAGTGGCCGCCCATGCCGGAATAGGGTGAGGCATCTGCGAACGGCGGGTAGCTGATGCCCGAGTCGAAGACCCAGCGGCTGGTCAGTTCGCCGTCGCGCCAGTCCCAGGCGGCCATGACAATACGGCCGTAGACGCCGCGGCACATCACCACGCTCGGCCGCGTTCCGTCCAGATAGGCTACACAGGCCAGGAAGCGGTCGCAGCGGTTGCCGTAGCTGTCGTTGCCGCCGTTTCCTCCGATACCGCCCCAACCATCGATCGGATAGCGGTTAGGTATGTAATCAACCGTTTTCAGCGCCGCGCCAGTCTGGCCGTCGAAGATGGTGAAGTATTCCGGGCCGTCGAGGATACGGCCATGGGTCCGGTCGCCCTCCTTGTGAGTACGCCAGTCCTTGCCCTGGTTTCCGATAACTTGTCCTGTCGCGTCTGTTGTGCCGTCGGCGGTCTTGCAGGCCATCTCGGCCCTACCGTCGCCGTCCAGGTCGTAAACCATGAACTGGGTGTAGTGCTCTCCGTCGCGGATGTTGATGCCCAGATTGATACGCCACATGTGCGTACCGTCCATCTCGTAGGCGTCAAAGATGGGTGCCCCGGTGATACCGGCAAATGAGTTGTCCCGGCCGTGAGAGACCTGGTGCAGGACGATCTCGTATTCGCCGTCACCGTCCAAATCGGCAATCGAGGCATCGCCGGGCTGGTATTCGGAGATGGGCCGGATCGGGATTTCGAGGTAGTTGTTGTTCCAGATGCGTGCCTGCCTGGAGGCTGCCAGTTCCTTGCCGTCCAACATCGGCCGGACAAAGTACTGGAGCGGCTGACTGGTGTCGGCGCCGCGATCGACGTAGTTTGTGGTACCCTTGATCGGTGATTCATTGGCTTTGACTGGCGATGCACCGCCGGTAATTCGGTACAAATTGAAGGCAAGCCCATCGGGATCGGTTCCGAACAATCGCCACCCGACGTAGACAACGTTGTCCTTTTGCTTGACAGCCACGATGCCGCGAGTGAGGTTTTCCATCTGACGTTGTGCCGGCGCTGCCGAGACCAAACCCAGCAGTAAGGCAATTATGATCCGAATCGGACAATTATGCATAAAAAAGACTCCTATTCAAGGCTGCCTTGAGTCAGTTCGACTTCATTCAGGCCTCTATCGAAGGGGAAGCTCACTGTAATGCAAGTCAGTTCATCCGACAATGCAACTTTTTTGCCGATGGCAAGAGTTGAAGACCTTCTCACCTGCCTTTTTTTCGCATCGCTCTTTTCGCATAAGGATCTCCAGGCAGAAGCATCAATCTTTCGATTCTGCTCTTGACGTCATTCGTAAGGCTTAGATTATCAAAAGCGAGCCTGTTTGTCATGGATTATTTGAAGAGAGTAGAATACAGTTCCTGGGATTCTTTTCGGAGGAGACAGAAAACTGAAAACCGAATTCAGAATTCGGCACATAGAGCAGGGCAAGCCGCAGCCCATCAGGATGGGGCAGCCTTTCATGTAATTACGACTCTTGTTAATAAGAGTTAATTTGTGTCTTTTATACCTAGGTCATCTTTTGTCAGGATTGCCTCGAATTTTTGGCCTGCCCGGGTGACATTTTCTTCGGCTCCCTGCTTGCGATCGATGACGCAGACGATTTTTTTTACCGTCGCTCCGGCTTCGGTAATGATTTTTGCCGCTTCGAGGACCTGCCCTCCGGTCGTGGCGATGTCTTCGACCAACAAGACGACGTCGCCGGTTTTCAAAACTCCCTCGACCATTTTGCCGGTGCCGTAGCCTTTCTTGCTGTTGCGAATGATGACCCAGTTCTTGCCGGTCGCCATTGCGGTGGCGGCGGCCAGGGCGACGCCGCCTAATTCGGCGCCGGCTATCAGCGTGACATCATCCGTCATACGTCCGGCAAATTCTTCACCCAGTGCTTCAAGTATATCCGGGCAGGTCTCGAACAGGTATTTGTCGAGATAATATTTACTTTTCTTGCCGCTGCGAAGAACAAAATCGCCTTCCAGATAAGCCGTCTCTTTGATTCGTTTTATCAATTCTTCTCTGGTCATAATATACTTTACCTATTAATGAAACAAAAAGGGCAGTACGCATCCCGTGATGAACCTGCCTGCATCGGAGCATAAAAAAGCGACGCTTTCCGCGATATCCTGCGGCGAAGTATTGGATCGCTTTTGCCATGCGGGGCTATGCTGGCACTGTCCAACAGCTTCGCTTAAACTTTCGATTGCAGCTGCAGGTCCGGGAGCAATAACATTGACAGTCACACCATGACGCCAGGCTTGGTCACGCGCTTTGAGCAACGCATGTGTTCTGGCGGCTTTGCCCACATTGTAAGAGTACGCAGGTGAGTCATAAGGGGGCAACAGTGAAATGCCGATTATCCTTCCCCACTTCCGTTTGTACATCTGAGGAAGTACCAGCGGCATCAAATGCAAAAAAGGTGCGACCTCATGCTGAACATCCTCTATCGCCGCGGCCGAGTCGAGCTTGTCGAGAAGTTCCGGATGCCAGCCTGCACCGGGATTAACCACACAAATATCAATCCGGCCAAAATGCTCAATCGTTGCGTCCACTAAATGTGCGCAGTCATCGGCCTCAAATACGTCGGCCTCCACCGCAATTGCATTACCGGTATGTCTTTTGATATGATCGACTATAGCTTGTGCCTCATTTTTACTCGTACGATAATTTACGGCAACTTTTGCACCTTCACGGGCCAGCGTCAGCGCAATGCTGCGTCCCATACCCTTGCCGGCAGAACCTGTTACTAAAGCTACCTTATCTCTCAACTCCATCTTTTTCTTTAGACTTTCAGTTCCACTTTTCGAGTCAGTTCTTTTCGATATTTTTTGCGGATGGGCATTACAATACTTCTGACGAATTCATCGACCTGCTGGGCGGATCGGCCGATGTACGCATCCGGATTCAAGATTTTCTCAAAATCGACCTTGGCGAATGCGATGTCCGCTTTTAGCCGACCGACCAGGTCGTTTGGCTTGCCGAGCTTCTTGACCTGAGCGGCGGCGGCATGCGAGTGCAGCCTGATTTTCTCGTGCAGCTCCTGCCTGTTGCCGCCGGCCTTTACCGCTGCCATCAGGATGTTCTCGGTGGCCATAAATGGCAGCTCGGATCCAACGCGTGCGGCGATGACCTTCGGATAAACCACAAGCCCATCCGCCACATTGATAAGAATCTCCAGTATTCCATCGACGGCCAGGAATGCCTCCGGAATAACGATCCTTCTGTTGGCCGAGTCGTCGAGCGTTCTTTCGAGCCACTGCTCGGAGGCCGTCATCTGAGGGCTGGAGGCCAGGCTCAGCACAAATCTGCTCAGGGCCGTTGTTCGCTCGCATCGCATCGGATTTCGCTTATAAGGCATCGCGGACGAGCCGATTTGCGATTGCTCGAACGGCTCTTCAATCTCCTTGAGATTGGCGAGCAGCCGGACGTCATTGCACATCTTGTGGGCCGACTGTGCGATTGAGGCAAGGGTATTGACGACGAGGGCGTCGATTTTCCGCTGATAGGTCTGGCCCGTTACGGCACAGATTTTCTTAAAGCCGAACGCCGCAGCCACAGCTTTATCGAGCTGTTTTACTTTGCTGTGGTTGCCGTCGAAAAGTGCCAGGAAAGAAGCTTGCGTACCCGTAGTGCCCTTGACACCGCGGAAGGGCAACGTTTCGAGTCTGTGCTCAACTTCCTGCAGGTCCATCACGAACTCATAGCACCATAGCGTCGCCCTTTTGCCGACAGTAATCAACTGGGCCGGCTGGTAGTGCGTAAAACCCAGCGTGGCTACTGAGCGGTATTTATTGGCGAACTTGCCCAGCAGGTTAATCACCGCGGCGAGTTTGCCGGCGACGATTTGGAGTCCTTCACGCATAATGATCAAGTCGGCATTGTCACCGACGTAGCAGCTTGTCGCGCCGAGGTGGATAATCGGATCGGCCTTCGGCGCCGCGTCGGCGAAAGTGTAGACATGCGCCATCACATCATGCCGGAATTGCTTCTCATAGCGTGCGGCCTTTCTGAAATCAATATCGTCGAGGTGCCTGGCCATCTGCTTTATCTGGTTGTGTTTAATATCCAGCCCGAGTTTCTGCTGCGCTTTTGCAAGCTCAAGCCAGAGTCGGCGCCACGTAACGAATTTTTTCTGGGCCCCGAAAAGCTCAGCCATTTCTCTCGAAGCGTTTCTCTCAACGAGAGGACTTGTATAAACATCTTTGTTTTTTGCCATTTTTGTTTCTACCCGTTATTGAGTTGTAGGGTGGGGCTTGCCCCACCATCATTTAATCTTGTTCTTGACTTTTGCCTCACGTTTGGCTAATAGCTGCTCGATTTCTTCGATATTTTTTTTGCTGAGATTCCAGTCGGCCGCCGGGGCGGTTTCGATAATCTGTGAAGGTCTTCTTGCCCCGACGATGGCTGCGGTGACTTCGGGCCGGCGCAGGATCCAGCTAATCGCCAGCTCGGCACAGGTCCTGCTGTTACGCTCGGCGATCTTTTTTAGGTCCTCGACAAGTTCGAGCGTAGCACTAAACTGCGGCTCAAGGAAATCAGAACTCATTCTGCGGTGGTCATCCGGGGCCAAAGCCTCAAAGCGGGCCCGGTCGAATTTACCCGTAAGCAATCCCCGCTGAATCGGGCTGTATACAACGACGCCCATCTGGTTCCGCCCGCAGTAGTCCAGCAGTTCATCTTCCACTTCGCGATGCAGCATGCTATAGGGCGGCTGGAGCGAGACGGCCGGATATATCTTCTGCACGCGTTCAATATGCTCGACGGTGAAATTCGATGCGCCGAGGTATCGGACCTTGCCCTCATCGAGAAGTCTGGCCATTTCCTCCCATGCCTCTTCGACGTCTTCGTCGGGGTCGGGCCAGTGCATCTGGTAGAGATCGATGACATCGATGCCGAGTCTTTCAAGACTGGCGTGACATTCGTCCCGGATGCTCTGTCGTTTAAGACAGGTTACTTTCTCCTTTTTTTCGTTCCACAGGATTCCGCATTTTGTCGCTATCAGTGGCTTTTCGCTCACCTGTTTGAGAGCCTTTTTGATAAGCTCTTCGGAATGGCCCAGCCCGTACGCCGGGGCGGTGTCTATCCAGTTAATGCCCGCCTCAAGAGCAGCCAGAATCGCGCCGACTGCCTCGTCGTCGTCCTGCGGCCCCCAGCCGTACTGCCACGGCCCGCCCATCGCCCAGGTGCCCAGGCCCACTGTCGTGAGCTCCAAATCCGTGTTTCCTAACCTTCGCTTCTGCATAATGTGTTCCCTAAATTTCAATATTTACACCATAGCATAGTATGATATTGACCGTTTATCAATATTTTTGTACTTTTACCTGAGAAGTCTATTCTGCTTTAAATGCAAAATGAATCCAATTTAGGGAACTTATAGGAGTATCTATGAAAAAGAGCAACTTCACTCAGCGTGTTCTTCTCGGCATGCTTTTGATTCTACTGTCGGTCTTTTTTTATTCGTTACATTATGTATTATTCAGAGACAGCCATCATATCTTTATCTACCTCCTGGGCGATATCGCGTTCGTATTTATAGAAGTCCTGCTCGTGACGCTGATTATCCATCACCTGCTGGGCGAGAGGGAAAAGCGTGCCATGCTCAAAAAGCTCAACATGGTAATCGGGGCTTTTTTCAGCGAGGTGGGCACCGATTTGCTGAAGTTTTTTACAAACTTCGATAAGAACGCTGAACAAATTTCGAAGCATCTGATCGTGGGTAATGAATGGTCGCCGGAGCATTTCACACAGATGCAGGTAGTGCTGCAAAAACACAGTTACAAAATCGACAGTCGCACCGGAGATCTCCAGGGCCTGCAGAGCTTCATTGTGGGCAAACGCGCGTTTCTGCTGAGGCTGCTGGAGAATCCCAACCTGCTGGAGCATGAAACATTTACTGAGCTTCTCTGGGCGGTTTTTCATCTATCGGAGGAGTTATCGCACAGGCCGACCATCAAGGACCTGCCGGAGACTGACTACGACCATTTGAGCGGGGACATCAAAAGGGCCCACCGGCTGCTGGTGCGGGAATGGCTCTGTCACATGGAGCATTTGAAAATCGATTATCCGTACCTGTTTTCGCTCGCAGTCAGGATCAATCCTTTCGATCCGAACGCCTCGGCGGAAGTGGAATAGCTGCAAAGAGGCTCCTTTGCCCAGTTTGAATTGTCGGAATGGACAGCACTTGTGAATAGATAGGAATGGTCATGAAAACTAAGAGATTACTCATAACAGGCCTCTTACTCATCAGTCTTATATCAATACTTTTGTGGCTCTCCGGCGTGCGCCTAGCGCATGCCAGATTCCTGATCTCGCACTTTTTCGAGCCAGCCGACCTCTCTGCAGACGAGACCGCCGAATTACACACATGGCTTAGAGACAATGCTGTCCATCTCAATTCAGTTGAAGCAGGTTCCGGCTTCGATGATATGCAGCCTCTAAAGGC